>DATAVO010000223.1:0-26893 GCA_036267695.1 Frankiaceae bacterium | reverse complement strand
AGGCCTCATGCGTCAGAAGTGGCCGGAACGCCTGCAATTACTCGACTCTTTGCCCTACAACCTGGCCGGCAAGATCATCAAGGCTGACTTGAAAGTGCTCGTCGGCTAGCCGGCTCAGGTGCCTCGCATCCCGGCGCAAGCGATCCGGTTCCTTGCGAAGGTCACGCATCTTCTGGCAAGGCAAACGAAGCGGTGCCCTTCGTGGCGTCAACCGGGCGCACCGGATCGTTTGCCTGCGCCAAAAGCCTGTCATCGCCCGCGAGCATCGGATTGTGTGCGCAGTGCGGGCAGGATCAGGTACCGGCTGGATCAGGCACCAGCTGGATCAGGTACCAGCTGGATCAGATACCAGCGCCCCAGGCGACTAATGGGCCGGCGGCGTCGATCAGGGCGGCCGTGGGGGAGTAGTCGATGGGGACTTCGAGCACACTCACGCCTGGCGCGGCAAGGGCGGCGGCGCCCTGCGTGCGGTGGGCCCCGGCGTCGGTGAGGATGCCGGCCGGGCCCCAGATCTCGACGACGAAGGAGAGCCCCTGCGCGCGGGCCCGCTCGATCAATGCTTCGGCGGGTGGGCTCAGGGAGTCGACGACGGCGAGCGCGGTGCCCCCGGCGGCGGCAATGAGGAACGCCCGCGCGACCGCGGCGCCGGCGCGTGCCGCCGCCGGGATCGCCACGCTGCCCAGCCGGGTCGTCGGGACGGTGCGCCCGATCCACCACCCGGCCGGGCCCGGTTCGGCGCACACGATGCCTTCCGCCCCCAGCACGCCGGCCACGTCGGAAGCGGCTCGCGCCGGGTTCAGCGGCGCGCCCTCGAGCTTGTAGAGGGGCTGCGCGATGTCCCAGAGCACCTGGAAGAGCTCGGGCTGCGGTGGTGGCGTCGGCGGCGAACCCCAACTCGGACGCACCCGCGACGCAATCGTGAGCAGCTCGCTCGGCCTCACGCTGCGCCACCCTGGGGCCGATGCCTCGATCCCGGCACCGCGCAGGAGCGCCGGCGGGCATTCGTCCGTGTCGACGCCGACGACGAGCACAGCGGCATCGGGACGCGCGCCCGCCAACGCGAGATCGCGCTCCTGGAGACATCCCGTGCCGAGGTGATACGGGCTGTCCCAGCGGAAGATCCCCTTGGCGGTAAAAGCGTTGAGCACGCCGAGGCCGGTGCCCTCGGCGAAAGCGGCGAGATCCGCGGCGTATCCCTCGCGTACGACCGCGCCGCCGGCCAGCACGAAGTCGGCGACGAACGACTCGTCCGTTCCCAGCGGCTGCACCGTCAAGGGCGTGCCGCCGGGGCCGTCGATCGCCGCCCTTGCGTCGGCAAGCAAGGCGTCGGGCTCGGCGCCTACCTGCGTGTCCGTTGGCTCCATGACCCATCCCATCCTCGTAGGCGCGGTGGCGCTAGCATCACCTAGAACGTCGTTATAACCGCAACGGCCCCTTCTGAGGAGGACGGTTTGCAGCTGTCGGACACCGCCGAAGAGGCCGCGTTCCGCGCGGAGGCTCGTGAATGGCTGTCCGCTCACGCGCCCGCGTTCGAGGAGCAGGGCCGGGCGGTCGCCGCCGCGGGCCTGGTAGCGGATACCCCTGAGGCATACGGGAAGATCGAGCGCGCGAGCCACGATGCGGCGCGCGACTGGCAGGCCGAGTTGCACCGCGGCGGGTGGGCCGGCATCTCGTGGCCCAAGAAGTACGGCGGCCGCGGCGGAAGCCCGATCCAGACGGCCATCTTCGCGGAGGAGCAGGCGCGGTTCACCGTGTCGAACGGCCCGCTGATGGTGTCGATCAACATGGTCGGCCCGACGCTGATGGCTCACGGCACCGAGCAGCAGCAGGCCGATCACCTCGAAAAGATCATCAGCGGCAACGAAATCTGGTGCCAGCTCTACAGCGAGCCCGGCGCCGGTTCCGATCTCGCGTCGCTGCGCACGCGCGCCGTCCTCGACGGCGACGAGTGGGTGGTCAACGGCCAGAAGGTCTGGAATTCCAGCGCCCGCGCGGCCGACTGGGCGATCCTGCTGGCCCGCACCGATGCCGACGTTCCCAAGCACCGCGGGATCACGTACTTCATCGTCGACATGCGCACCCCCGGCATCGATGTACGCCCGCTGCGCCAGGCGAGCGGCGCGTACCACTTCAACGAGGTCTTCCTCGACGACGTCCGCATCCCGGTGGCGAACGTCCTCGGTGACCTCGGCGACGGCTGGAACGTCGCCCGCACCACCCTGGCCAACGAGCGCGCCATGATCGGTGGCGGCGGCAGTCGCGGTCAGATCCCGGCGCTCATCGAACTGGCCCGCAAGAACGGCCGCAGCGACGACCCGGTGATCCGGCAGGGATTGGCAGACGTCATCACCCGTGAAGCGGTCCTGCGCTACCTCGGTTTGCGCGCCCGCACCTCGCTGTCCAAGGGGGTGCCGCCCGGGCCCGAGGCGTCCGTCATGAAGCTTCTGGTCGGCCAGTACATGACGGCGGCGTCGGATCTGGGGCTGCAGATCGAGGGGGCGGCGGGCATGCTCGCCGGCAAGGACGCCCCGTCGAACGGCGATTGGCAGCTGGCCCGCAATAGCGTCTGGACCGTGAAGATCGGCGGCGGCACCGACGAGATCCAGCGCAACGTGCTTGCCGAGCGGATCCTCGGCCTGCCCCGCGAGCAGCAGGTCGACCGCGACACCCCGTTCCGTGACCTGCTCGGTCGCGGCTGATCCCTGACGAACAGACCACGAGGAGCGCTCTTCCATGGCGATGCCCACGAACGTCCCGATCATCGACACGATGATCGGCTTCCCGATGCGTGATGTCGCCAAGGCGTACGCCTTCATCACGCGTCAGACCAAGGACGCCGAGTCCAAGAGCGAGTTTTCCTTCCCCGCGCAGTACATGTTCAAGGACGTGCCGCACGAATACCACGGCACCGAGGACCCCATCGCGGTCACGCTCGAGCAGATGGACAAGTACAACATCGAGTACGGGATGATCGGCGTCGGAAGCCGCGAGGGCGACGGCGAGGGCAGCGGCGAGATCGATGGTGAGCGCGCGCTACGCCAGCATCCCGACCGCTTCATCCCGAGCCTCGGGGTCGACCCCAATGACGGCGTCGACGCGCTTCGTTCGATGGTGAAGGCCTATGAGAAGTTCGGCATCCGCTCGGTCAGCATGTTTCCGGCGGGCACCTTCCCGCAGGTCGCCATCAACGACAAGAAGATGTACCCGATCTACGCGAAGGCCTGCGAGCTCGACATCCCCGTCTTCTGCTGCGCCGGCATTCCCGGCCCGCGGCTGAAGTTCGCGCCGCAGAAGGTCGAGCTGATCGACGAGGTCATGTACGACTTCCCGGAGCTCACGTTCGTGACGCGGCACGGCTGCCAGCCGTGGACCGAGCTCGCCGTGAAGCTGATGCTGAAGTGGCCGGGTCTGCACTACTCGACAAGCGCGTTCGCCCCGAAGCACTACGACGAGAAGATCATCGCCTACGCGAACTCCCGCGGCGCCGACAAGATCATCTACGCCGGCTACTACCCGATGGGCCTGTCGATGGAGCGCATCATGACCGACATGCCCAAGGTCGGATTCAAGGACGAGGTCTGGCCGAAGTTCCTGCGGGGCAACGCAGCGCGCGTCCTCAAGCTCGACAAGTGAGCGAACCGGTCACCCTCACCTGGAGCGGCGCTGACGCGCTCGCACCTGAGGTCCGAGAACGCCTGATGGGTCCGGGCGGCCCGTTCGAGATCGTCATCGAGGACGTGCTCGGCGCACCCGCCGAGGTGTTTGCCCAGCGGGCGCACAACCTGCGCGAGGTGATCGAGAACGCTGCCCTCCGCCACCCCGACCGGGTGTTCCTGGTGTCGGCGGCGGGGGAGGAGATCACCTACCCGGATGCGGTCCGTCGCATCGCGCGTGTGGCGCAGACGCTCGAGCGCGAGTACGGCGTCAGCAAGGGTGATCGGGTCGGCCTGGCGTCGGCCAACACCGTCGAGTACGTCCTGTGCTACTGGGCGACGCTCGCGCTCGGCGGCATCCTGTCCAACTTCAACGGCTGGTGGACCACCCCAGAGCTGGCGCACGGGATCGACCTCACCGAGCCCGTCGTCGTGCTGGCTGACGCGCGCCGCCTGGAGCTGCTGGAGAAGGTGCCGCCGCCGGCGTCAGGGACGTTGCCTCCACTCGTGCTGATGGAGACCGCTGCCGCCGCCGGGCTCGCGGCGGATGGCCCCGACGTCCCCATGCCGACGGTCCCGATCGACGAGGACGACCCGGCCACGATCCTGTTCACCAGCGGGACGACCGGGCGCTCCAAGGGCGCCGTCAACACCCATCGCAACTGGATCCACTTCGGGCTGACCAACACGGCCGCGGGTGCCTTCGGGATGGCGGCAGCGGGGATCTCGCCGGAGATTGCGGCAAAAGCCCCGCAACCGTCGGCAATTTTCGCTGCGCCGATCTTCCACATCTCCGGCAGCGGACCGCTCACGAATGCGCCGGCGAGCGGGATGAAGCTGGTGCTTCCGCCTCCCGGTCGCTGGGACGAGACGGTGACGCTCGAGCTCGTCCAGAAGCACCGGATCACCACGCTGAGCGGCGTTCCGACGCAGTTCTGGCGGATCCTGCAGCATCCGGAAATCGGCAAATATGACCTCTCGAGCGTGCAGACGCTCGGCGGCGGCGGCGCGGTCTTTCCGCCCGAGCTCGCCCGGCTGCTGTGGTCGACGCTGCCGCACGTCGGCGCCGGCCAGGGCTACGGCATGACCGAGACCGTCGGCATGGGCACCCGCCTCGGCGGGCCGGCGTTCAAGTCGCGGCCGGAGACGGTGGGCACCGGCCAGATCACGATGAAGGTCCAGATCCGCGACCCGGCGGGCAACGTGTTGCCCGCCGGAGAGGTCGGCGAGGTCTACATCTGGGGTGCGGGCGTCTTCCACAAGTACTGGAACAATCCCGAGGCGACAGCCGCCGTCCTTGACGCCGAGCGCTGGTACAAGACCGGCGACTTCGGCCGTACTGACGGGGAGTTCCTCACCCTCGAGAGCCGGATGCGCGACCTCATCATCCGCGGCGGCGAGAACATCTACCCGATCGAGATCGAGAACCGGCTCGTCGAGCATCCGGGGATCGCCGATGCTGCCGTCATCGGCGTGGACCACCAGACGCTCGGCCAGGAAGTGAAGGCGTTCATCGTCGTCATGCCGGGGTGCAACCCGTCGGTCGATGACATCCGCCGCTTCGCCGGCGAGGCACTGGCTGCGTTCAAGGTCCCGGCGTACGTGGTCTTCCGCGACTCGCTTCCCTACAACGCGACCGGCAAGCTGCTCAAGCGCGAACTCGAGGAGCAGGACCGCGCCGCGTCAGCGTCCTCATTCCCCGCCGATTAATCCCCTCTGCACGCGTGGACGTGCGGACGCGATTAATCGGCGCGGGAAAGGGACTTAGACGCCGATGCGCTGGGCGAGCAGCTCGCGGTGGTAGGTCGGGTCGCCGAAGAACAGCTGTGAACTCTTCGCGCGCTTGAAGTACAGGTGCGCCGGGTGCTCCCAGGTGAAGCCGATTCCCCCGTGGATCTGGATGTTTTCGGCGGCGCAATGCACGTAGGCGTCGGAGCAGTACGCCTTCGCCAGGCTCGCGACGGTGGGCAGTTCGTCGTTCAGCTCCGAGCCGGCCCACAAGCCGTAGTAGGCGGCGGACTTGGCCGACTCGACCTCGACGAGCATGTCGGCGCACTTGTGCTTGATGGCCTGGAACGAGCCGATGGGACGGCCGAACTGCACGCGCACCTTGGCGTAATCCACCGACATCTCCAGTACCCGCTGGGCGCCGCCGACCTGCTCGGCCGCCAGCGCAACGGCGGCGAGATCGAGCACCTGCGAAAGCACCGGCCAGCCGGCGCCCTCCTTGCCGACCAGACGGCCGGGCGTCGCGTCGAACGTGATCCGGGCCTGCTTGCGGGTCTGGTCCATGGTCGCGAGCGGCGTGCGCGCCATGCCGGACGCGTCACCGTCGACGGCGAAGATGCTGACGCCTGAAGCCGTGCGGGCCGCGACGAGGACGACATCGGCGAGGTGGCCGTCGAGCACGAACATCTTCGTGCCGGTGAGGGTCCAGGCGTCACCGCTTTGCGCGGCGGCGAGCTTCACGCCGGACTCATCCCAGCGGCCGTCCTCCTCGGTGAGCGCGAGCGTCGCGATCTGCTCGCCGCTGGCCAGGCCCGGCAGGTACTGCTCCTTCGCAGCGTCATCGCCGGCCAGCAGGAGGGTGTTGGCCGCCAGGACGCACGTGGAGAAGTACGGCGCGCACAGCAGCGCGCGGCCCATCTCCTCGATGACCACTCCGAGCTCGAGAAAGGAGAATCCGGAGCCGCCGTACTCCTCGGGAATGGCCAGCCCCTGCAGGCCGAGCTGCTCGCCCATCTGCTGCCAGAGCTTGGGCTCGTAGCCTTCGGTGGTGTCCATCAGCCGGCGAACCTCGCTCTCCGGCGACTTGTCCTCCAGGAAGCTGCGCACCGTACGGCGCAGCTCCTCCTGCTCGTCGCTGAAAGCGAAGTCCATGCTGGCCATCCTAGGGCCGGGGCCGGCGCCCCGATGACCCGGCCCGTGAGCATTTGCGCCCGTGCGGTCGAGCTGCCCGCGCTCACCCCGGCCGACGTCGTACGGCTGGCTTCGGCCCTGCCGGAATCCGTCGTGCTGGCAGGCGAATGGGCCGCCGGTGACATCACCCTCGCGGCCGATCCGATCCGCCTCGCATCGGCCTCTGCCGATCCCTTTGCCGCGCTGGATGACCTTCCCGTCATCACCGGTGACATCCCGGCTGATGCCATCGGCGGGGGCTGGTTCGGCTGGCTGGGTTTCGAGCCCGGTGCGAACGCGCTCGGCTTCTACCCGAACGTGCTGCGCCGCAAGAACGGCCAGTGGTCGGACGAGGCGCTGCTCGGTGTGCTCGACGACGCCGAACTCGAGCTGCGCCGCCAGACGCTTGTCGATGCGCTACGAAGGCCCGTGCCGAGAGTCGGATATCGGCTGGGAACGGTGGCCCCGAGCCGGACCCTCGCCGGGCATGCCGCCGCGGTCGAGCGTGCCATCCAGCACATCCGGGCGGGCGAGATCTACCAGGCGAACATCTGCCTGACGCTGCGGGCGCCCTTCGCGGGCAGTGCCGCACAGGCGGCGGCGGATCTGCTGTCGGGAGTCGAGCCGCGCTACGGCGCGTTTGTCTCGATCGGCGCCGCGATCGTCGCCAGTGCGTCGCCCGAGCTCTTCCTGCGCCGCACCGGACGGCACGTGCTCACCCAGCCCATCAAGGGCACCCGTCCGCGCGCCGGAACCGACGCCAGCGCGGAGGCCGGCCGGCTTGCCGGATCCGACAAGGACCGCGCCGAGAACGTCATGATCGTCGATCTCATGCGCAACGACCTATCCCGCGTTTCCGAGGTCGGTTCGGTCCGGGTCAGCGGGCTGCTCGACGTCGTGCCTGCCCCGGGCGTCTGGCATCTGGTCAGCGGGGTCGAGGCGCAGCTGCGTGATGGCGTCACGGACGGGGAGCTGCTGCGCGCGGCGTTTCCACCGGGATCGGTCAGCGGGGTGCCGAAGTCGCGGGCGGTCGAGGTCATCGCCGAACTCGAGGACGGTCCGCGCGGGGTCTACACCGGCGCCATCGGTTACGTGAGCCCGGCGTCCGGCGCCGAGTTCAGCGTCGCGATCCGGACGGCATCGATCGCGGGCGAGGAGTTTCGGCTCGGGGTCGGCGGCGGCATCACCGTTGATTCCACCCCTGCGCAGGAATGGTGGGAGTGCTTCGACAAAGCCTGGCCGCTGCTGCGCGCGGTGGACGGCCGCGTCGACGACCCGGCGGCGTCGCGCCCATCGCCCGATCCGCGTGCAGCCAAAGGAGTTTTCGACACCTGCCTGGTGCGCGGCGGTGAGCCCATCGAGCGCGCTGAGCATCTGGCAAGGCTGCAACGTTCGCTCTACGAGCTGTACCAGGCGCCCTTGCCCGCCCACGCCGCAGAGGCGCTGACATCGGGGCATCGGACGACCTCGCAGTGGGAGCGCCAGCGCATCGACGTCTCGCCGACGGGACAGGTGCGCATCACGCGCAGCGAGGTGGCGTCACCGATCACGCTCGACGGGCAGGAAGGCGCCGATGCCATTGCCGTCGCAGCGGCGACCGGTTTCGGCCCGCACAAGTGGTCGGGCCGTGAGCGGCAGACATTGCTGGAGGAGGCCCACCCCGGCCAGGTCGTCATCGTCGCGGACCGCTGGGGGCTGCTCGAATCCACCCGGGCCAATGTCGTCGGCGTGGTCGACGGCCGGCTCGTCACCCCGCCGCTCGACGGCCGGATCCTGCCCGGCGTCACCCGCACCACGCTGCTGGAGATCGCCCGCGACATCGGCGTCGAGTTCGCACTGGAGCCGCTCGACCCGCAGGGCGCACAGGCGTTGGCGACGGTCGGATCGGTCGCCGGGATGCGCTGGATCCGCTGCTGCGAAACGGATACCGGCCTCCTGCGCTGGGATGGCCCCGGCGCCCTGCTCACGGAACTCTCGCGGCGCCTGATCCACCGGTGGGCCTGCGGCGTTACGGTCCGAGGGTGAACACCAAGGTCTACACGCACGAGTTCATCGACATCCGCGGTGCGATGCGTCCGCAGTACATGCACCACATGACGGCGAACTGGAGTCCGATCGCGCAGGAGGAGCGCCACCAGCTGTGCTACGGCGTCTGGGGCGTCATCGGCACGACCGACCGCTGGCCGCGCGTGATCAACATGTGGGAAGAGGACGGCTTTGCCGGCCTCGCCAAAGGGCTCGGACACGAGACCGGGCGCCCGAACATGCAGGACGCGAAGCTGGAGAAGTGGTGGAACGAGGCGGCCGGCTACCGCAAGGGCGGCTTCGACCGGGTGATGATTCCGGCTCCGTGGACCCGCACCATCGAGGAGTTGACGGCTGACGGTGTAAAGGGAGCGGTCTACGCCCACGAGATGGTGACGGTCGCGCCCGGCACCGCCGCCGACTTCCTCGAACTCGTACGCGGCCAGATGCTCCCCGCCTATGCCGGAGCCGGCTTCGAGCTCGTCGCCGCGATGCGCACCTCGATGATCGACGAGTCCGAGTGCCTGCTCATCTGGGCGATCCCACACTGGGATGCGTGGGCCGAGTTCGAGTTGCAGATCAACGATCCAGATGCCAAGGGCCCGCTGCGCGACTGGCAGCGCACGCTTTACACGCGCAGCTCGAAATTCCGCCGTTTCCTCATGCTCGACGCGCCGCTCTCGCCGTTGAAGATCGGCCGCCAGCCGGCCCGCTCCGACCGGATCGACAGCTGGGACGAGGGGTGAGCCTGCCCCTGGAGGGGCTGCTCGTCGTCGGTATCGAGCAGGCGGTCGCCGCGCCGCTGGCGACGCGTCATCTGGCCGACATGGGCGCGCGCGTGGTGAAGATCGAGAATCCGCGCGGCGGCGACTTCGCGCGCGACTACGACGACGCGGTGAACGGTATCGCCGCGCACTTCATCTGGTGCAACCGCGGCAAGGAATCGCTGACGCTCGACCTGCGCAGCGAGGCCGGCGCCGAGGTGATGGAGCTCCTGCTGGCGCAGGCGGATGTACTCGTGCAGAACCTGGCGCCCGGTGCCGCGGCGAGGCGGGGGCTGGCGGCCGCTCAGGTCACCGCGCGCCATCCGCGGCTCATCGCCGTCGACATCTCCGGCTACGGCGAGGGCGGCCCGTTCGAGAAGCGCCGCGCGTATGACCTGCTGGTGCAGTCCGAGACCGGCTCGTGCTCGATCACCGGGCTGCCTGGTGCGCCTGCGAAACCGGGGATTCCGCTCGCGGACGTCGGCGGCGCGATGTACACGTACTCCAGCGTGCTGGCCGCGCTGTACGAACGCGAACGCACCGGCCGCGGCGCGGCGATTTCGGTGGCGCTGTTCGACGCGGCTACCGAGTGGATGGGCTACCCGCTGCACTACACGATGGGCACCGGTATCGAGCAGGAGCCGCAAGGAGTCGGCTCGCCGGCGGTCGCGCCGTACGCGTCGTTCGTAACCAGCGACGGGGAGACGATCGTCCTCGGCACCACGAACGACGCCGAATGGCAACGGCTGGCGACGGTCGCGCTCGAACGTCCGGATCTGGCCGCGGCACCGGCGTATGCGGGCAATGCCCAACGCGTTGCGTTGCGCCACGAACTCGATCCCGTCATCGCGGCCTGGGCCGCCGAGCTCACCGCCGACGCCATCGAGGGCAAGCTCGACGAGGCGGGCATCGGTCACGCCAAACTCAACGGCGTCCAGGACCTCATCGACCATCCGCAACTCGCCCAGCGCCAGCGTTGGACGCGCGTCGGGTCTCCGGCGGGGGACGTCGACGCGGTGCTGCCGCCGCCGATCTCGGCCCAGTGGGACTTCGCGCTCGGGCCGGTCCCGGGACTCGGCGAGCACACCGATGCCGTCCTTGCCGGGCTCGGGTTGGACAATGAACGCATCGCCAAGCTCCACGAGGACGGTGTGGTGTGAAAAGCAGCGGTGAGCCGTACTACCGGCGGATCACACTGCGCCCGTCCACGCTCGAGGACGGCAACCGCCGCATCGAGGCCCACATGCAGGATCACGTCCACCACATGAAGGTCGTCGTCACCCACGCCGACGGGCGGATCCTTTCGGCGGTGCCGTCCGGGATCCGGCTTCCCTGGGACATGTGCCCCTTCGGGATCGCGGGGGTGACGCGTACTGCCGGCATGACCGTCGCGCAGGCGCGTGAAGGTCTCGGCTGGCCCGGTGGGCGTACGGCGAACTGCGTGCACATGGTCGACCTCGCCCGGGTCGCGCTCGCCCACGCCGATGACACCGAAGCGTCGGTTTACGCCATCACCGTGACGCCTGCGCACGCGCCGGTGCGCCATGCCCAGATCGAGCGCGACGGGCGGCTGGTGCTCGAGTGGACGCTCGACGGGCAGACGCTGTCGGGCGCCGAACCCTTCCACAGCCGCACCCTTTCCGCGTCCGACTTCGTGAGCTGGCGCGCCAAGCTGGTCCCCGAGCTACGCGAGCCCGCGACGATCCTGCGCCGTGCCTGCCACATCGCGCCGAGCCGTGACATCAACCTCGATCGCATGCGGGTCGCCGCCGAGAGCATCAACGCTGACGGCTCCTGCTACACGCTGCAGCCCGACGTCATCGAGCACGCCCACCGCCAGCAGGGCACGTTTCGGATCGAGCTCACCGACGCCGATCAGGCGTAGCCGGCTCTCTCAGCTCAAGTCAGGTCTAGCGCTAGGTTTCTTTCGTGGCTATCCAGTCCTTTTCTCACATCGGCATCTGCGTCAGCGATCTCGCCGTCTCCCGGCGCTTCTACGAGAACGTGCTCGGCTTCAAGCACCTCTTCGATGCCGATCTCGGCCCGGAGATCGAACGGACGATGGAGGTGCCGGGATGTCAGTTCACGTCCTGCCTCATCGCCCGCGAGGACCTGCGGATCGAGCTGCTCGGTTTCCGCGAGCCGGCTGCCTCCGGCGACGGTTCGCGTCGGCCGATGACCCTTGTCGGCCTCACCCACCTGTGCTTCCGGGTGGAGGCCGCCGACGAGCTGGCCGCGCTGGCTGAGGCGAACGGCGGGGCGTTTCACCGCCAGACGCTCACCGAGCTCCCGGGCTACGGCGAAGAGGGGAAGGCGATCGTGAGCGTGCACCTCACCGATCCGGACGGCACGCGTATCGAATGCATCGTGAACCAGCCCGACCTCGCCGAGGTCGCCAAGGGCCTGTTCGCCTGACGGTCTTCCGGGCCAGGGGTCTATTCGATCGTCAGCGGGCGCTTCTCGACCGCGACCACGCGGACCTCGCGGCGCTTGAACCGCCACGTCCCTTCCGTCTTGGCGTACTCGTCGACGTAGCGGATGTTGAGCACCCGGTCGCGGCGCTCGCCCTCCGGGCCTTCGATGTGGTGGGCCACGCAGCCGATCAGCCCGCGGGCGGTGTCGCCGTCGATCTCCTGGTTCACGTTGGCGATGATGTGCATCGTCGACCAGTAGCGCGACAGGCTCGACATGGCGCCCGCGATCTCGGCGCGCCCGTGGCGGACGGCCGTGGGATCGGCGCCCGGGTTCAGCGCCACGATGAGGTCGGCATCCTCGGTGAACAGCCCGGCGATGCGGTCGGGCTCACCTGCATCGCAGAAGCTCGCGTAGCTCTCGATGAGGTTGCGCAGGACCGCGCGGTCCAGCAATTCCTGCAGCGCGGCAGAGGACGGACCTGCGGACCCCGAGGACGTGGTAGACACCACACCTTCATACCGGACGGGCAGGAGCGGCTGTGCACGTGCTCGTCACCGGCGCCACGGGGTTCGTCGGATCGCACACTGCCTCGGCGTTGCACGCGGCCGGCCATCAGCTGACGTTGCTGGCGCGATCGCCCGACCGCGCCCGCCGCATGCTCACCGCCCGCGGGCTCGATTCCGCCCGCATCGCGATCGCTACCGGCGACATCCTCGACGCCGCCGCGGTCCGGTCGGCGATGGATGGTTGCGATGCGGTCGTGCATGCCGCGGCAGTGGTGGGCATCAATGGACCCAAGGCGGCGGAAGCGCTCAGGACGAACGAGCGCGGTGCCCGCAACGTGCTCGGCACCGCCGTTGATCTCGGGCTCGACCCGATCGTCTACATCTCCAGCATCAGCGCGCTCTTTCACCCGGGCGGCCCCGTGGTGCTGACGGCGCAGACCCCGGTCGCGCCGGCCACCAGCCCCTACGCGGCATCCAAGGCGGCCTGCGAGCGCTACGCGCGCGAGCTGCAGGCCGGCGGTGCCCCGGTGGTGTGCGTGTATCCCGGGGGCGTCCTCGGGCCCGACGATCCGAGCGGCTCCGAGGCGATGCGCGGCGCCATCATTTGGCGGCGGCTCACGATGATCCGGCTCGACAGCGGCTACTTGCTCGTTGACGTCCGCGACATCGCCGACGTCATCGCCGCAACGCTGGTCACCGGTCTCGGCCCGCGGCGCTACCTCGCCGGCCACCACTACGTCCCGTGGAGCGAGCTGTGCGATCTCGTCGCGGAAGTGACGGGGAGGTCCGTGCACCGGCTACCCATGACCGGCCCGGTGCTCTGCTGGCTCGGCCGCGGCGGCGACGTCGTCCGCAAGGTCATCCCGTTCAGCTTCCCGCTCAGCCGGGAAGCGATGGAGACGGCGTCGCGGATGGTGCCGATGGACGATCAGGCGACCATCGACGAGCTCGGCATCGAGTTCCGCCCGCCCCGCGAGACCCTCCGCGACGCCTACCGCTGGCTCTACGAGCGCGCCCGCATCCCCGCCCGCCTGGTGCCCGCCCTCGCCCAGAATCGCGGCGATTAATCCTCTCCGCACGTCCCAGCGTGCGCAGGGGATTAATCGCGGGGAATTACGCTCGGTCCTGTGCCGCCTGAACCGAGCGACCGGATGCGCCGGGTTCCTCGTACCGATGCCGTCCTGGCTACTCCCGCGCTCGTCGAGGCGGAGGCGCGGCTGGGCCGGGAGACGGTCAAGGCGGCCGTACGCGAGGCGCAGGAGCGGGTGCGGGCGGGGGAGCTGGAACCGTCGGTCGAGGCGGTGGCCCGCGAGGCGCACCGGCTGTTGCCCGATTCCGCGACGAGCCTGCGTGAGGTACTGAACGCGACCGGTGTCGTCCTGCACACCAACATCGGCCGGGCGCCGCTCTCGCCGGCGGCGATCGAGGCCCTCGGGCGGGCGGCGGGCACCGTCGACATCGAGTTCGACCTCGCGACCGGCGCGCGCGCCCGCCGCGGGCGCGGGACCCTCGAGGCTCTTGCCCAGGCCCTTCCGGACGCCGGTGACGTGGCCGTCGTCAACAACGGCGCGGCGGCGCTCTTGCTCGCCATCACCGTGCTCGCCGCGGGTCGTGAGGTCATCGTCAGCCGCGGCGAGCTGGTCGAGATCGGCGACGGTTTCCGGTTGCCCGACCTGCTCGTGGAAACCGGGGCGCGGCTGCGCGAGGTGGGCACCACCAACCGCACCGCCCTGCGCGACTACGCCGCAGCGATCGGCCCGGAGACCGGCTGCATCCTGAAGGTGCACCCCTCGAACTTCCGGATCAGTGGCTTCACTTCAGACGTCAGCGTTGCCGAGCTGGCCGGCCTCGGACCACCGCTGGTCGTCGACGTCGGCAGCGGCCTGCTCGAGCCCGATCCCTTGCTCCCGGACGAGCCGGCGATCGCCGCCGCGCTGCGTGACGGCGCCGGGCTGGTGACGGCCAGCGGCGACAAGCTGCTGGGCGGCCCGCAGTCGGGGATCCTCGCCGGCACCGCGGATCTCGTGCAACGGTGCCGCCGGGCGCCCTTGGCGCGCGCCCTGCGGGTCGACAAGCTGACGCTCGCGGCGCTGGAGGCGACGCTGCGCACCGCACCGACGCCGACCTGGCAGGCCTTGCACGCGACGGCTGCCGAGTTGCATGCCCGCGTGCTGAAGCTCGCTGCCGATGCCGGTGGCGGGGACCCGGTGGAAAGCGCCGGAGCCGTGGGTGGAGGCGGCGCGCCCGGCCTTGAGCTACCCGGCTGGGCACTCGCCCTTCCCGAACGTTGCGCCGGACTCCTACGCGCGGGAAACCCGCCGGTGACCGCCCGCATGCACGGCGGTCGCTGCCTGGTCGACCCGCGGGCCGTGCCGGCCGAGCGTGACGGCGACCTCGCCGCGGCCGTCCGCGCTGCGCTGGCCCTGCTGTGACTGGCCCTGCTGTGACTGGCGGCTGATGTTCGTCATCGCCACCGCCGGCCATGTCGATCACGGCAAGTCGACGCTGGTGCGTGCGCTCACCGGTATGGAACCTGACCGGCTCGAGGAAGAGCGCCGCCGCGGGCTGACGATCGAGCTCGGCTACGCCTGGACAATCCTGCAGCCGAGCGGCGAGCAATTGGCTTTCGTCGACGTCCCGGGCCATCACCGGTTCCTGCGCACCATGCTCGCGGGGGTCGGTCCGGTGCCCGCGGCCATGCTCGTGGTGGCTGCCGACGGCGGATGGGAGGCGCAGACGGCCGAGCACGTCGCCGCCCTCGATGCGCTCGGCGTCGAGCATGGTCTGGTCGCGGTGACCCGCAGCGACCTCGCCGATCCCGAGCCGGTGCGCCAGGACGTTCTCGAACGGTTACGCGGCACCTCTCTCGGCGCGCAATCGCCTGAAATCATTGCGGTTTCCGGCCGGACCGGCGCGGGGTTGCCCGAGCTGCGGGAGGCGCTGCAACGCCTCACCAGCCGGCTGCCGAAACCGGTCACCACCGGCCGGGTGCGGCTGTGGGTGGACCGTGCCTTCACCATCGGAGGCGCGGGGACGGTCGTCACGGCGACGCTCGGATCCGGCACGATCAGGGTCGGTGACGAGCTCGACCTTGCCGGCGCCGGGGTTGCCGGTGGCACCCGCCGCGTTCACGTCCGCGGCCTGCAGGCGCTCGGCGGGCCGGAGCGCGAGGTCTCGGCCGTCGCCCGCGTCGCGCTGAACCTGCGCGGCACCAGCCTGTCGGAGGCTGCCCGCGGCGACGCGCTGCTGACGCCGGATGCGGATCTGCTCACCCGCAGAGCCGACGTCGGCGGTCCCAGTGATTCCGATCTGAGCGACCTGCCCGCGGAGCTCGTCCTGCACCTCGGCGCGGCGAGCGTTCCGGTCCACGTCCGGCCGCTGGGAGAGCGGTTCGCGCGGCTGACGCTGGAGTGGCCGCTGCCGCTGCGGCGGGGCGATCGCGCACTGCTCCGCGACCCCGGACGCCAGAGCGTCGTTGCTGCCGTCACCGTCGCCGACATCGACCCGCCGCCGCTGGATCGCCGCGGCGCGGCAGTAGCCCGCGCTGCCGAACTTGCGGCGGGTCTCGACGCCGTCGCCGAGGTGGCCCGCCGCCGCACTGCCACGCGCCGGCTACTCGATCAGCTCGGGGTGCTGCCCGCCGACGTCTCCCTTCCCGAAGGCCTTCGCGAGGTCGGTGGCCTGGTCGTCACCGACGCCACCTGGCTTGATCTGACGCGCCGGCTCGCCGCCGCGGTGCAAGAGGCCGGCCGCGCCGACCCGCTCGCCGGTGGGCTTCCCGCCGCGGCTGCCGCCGAGCAGCTCCACCTCACCGACGCCCGGCTCATCGAACCGCTCGCCGCCGCCGCCGGCCTCCGACTGCACAAGGGACGCGTAGCCCCGGCTGCCGCGCCGACCCTGCCTCCCGCGGCTCAAAGCGCGTACGACGTCATCGCCGCACGCCTCGGCGCCCATCCCTTCGACGCCCCCGACGCCAATGACCTGGCCGCCGCCGGCCTGACCGCCGCGATCCTCGCCGCGGCCGTCCGGCAGGGTTTGCTGCTGCGCCTCGGCACCCCTTCTTCGCCGGTCGTGCTGCTTCCCGACGCTCCCGACCGGGCGGTCGAACTGCTCGCCGCGCTGCCCGCGCCCTTCACCGTGAGCGACGCGCGCGGCGCCCTGAACACCACCAGGCGCATCGCCGTCCCGCTGCTAGAGCATCTCGACGCGAGCCGCCGGACCCGCCGCGTCGACGCGGCCGGCCGGGTGGTGCTTCCCCCGACTTGAGGAACTGGTCGGTTTTGGCGCCCCCGAGCGACCAGAAGCTCAAGCGTCAGGCGTCGACGACGAGCTTGGCGATGCGCTCGCGATGCTCGGAAGCAGAGCCGTACGCATACTCCTGGCGCTTGGCCCGCTTGAAGAAGAAGTGGGCATCGTGCTCCCACGTGTAGCCGATGCCGCCGTGGAACTGGATCATCGCGGCGGTGACGTCTCGCGCCGCGTCACTGGCCTTCGCCTTGGCGACGGAGACGGCCAGCGCCGCGTCGTTGCGTCCGGTGTCGATGGCGTAGGCCGCGTAAAGCACGGCGTGCTCGGCCATCGTGACCGCGATGTGAAGATCGGCCAGCGTGTGCTTGAGGATCTGGACCGAGCCGACCGGCTTGCCGAACTGCACGCGCTCCTTGTCATACGCGACCGTGCGAGAGAGCGCCTCACGCGCGATACCGGCCAGGTCGGCGGCCGTCAGCACAGCGGCGCACCTCAAAACCCCTTCAATCGCAGCGGAATCCAGCCTGGTCCCGGAGCCGGTCACCTCGACGCGGGCCAGCCGGGTCGTGCGGTCCAGCACCGCCACCGGCGCCGCCGTGTACGCGTCGGGCTCGAGAAGCGTGAGCGTGCCGTCGTGCACGGCCACGAGCGCATCGGCGACCGCGGCGTACTCGACCGGCAGCGAAGGGTCCGGCGCGAACGCGAGCTTCACCTCACCCGAGGCGATGCGCTCCAGCCACTTCGCGGCTGCGGGTACGGCGCCTCCGCCCAGGCGCAGCGCCTCGCCGGCGATGACGGTCGGCAGCCACGGGCCGGGTGCGACCCCGGCGCCCAGGCACCTGCTCAGCACTGCGGCGTCGAGCACGCCGAGGCCGAGACCGTCGGATTCCTCGGGCACCATGACCGCCAGCCAGCCGTGCTCGCCGTACGCCTGCCACAGCGAGGCGGGAATCCCGTCGCCGTCCGGGTCGTCGTAGACCTCCCGGACCGACGAGGTGGGGAAGCGGTCGGCGAGGTACTCGCGTACCGAATCCTGCAGGGCACGCTGCTCGTCAGTGAGAGCGAAGAACACTCGAACGCCTTTCCTCGAGCCAGCTGGGTGTCGGTACTAGCGGGGCAGGCCGAGCACGTGCTCGGCCACGATGTTGCGCTGCACCTGCGACGAGCCGCCCCAGATGGTTTCCGATCGCGACCACAGGAAGAGCTCGGTCAGCGGATCGAGCTCGGAAGTGGAGAGCCCCGGGATCTGCTGACCCGCATAGCCCCTCACGTCCATATAGATCTCGCCTAGATCCTGGTGCGTCTCCGACCACTGCAGCTTGGTCATCGACGACTCGAAGCCGAGCTGCTCACCCTTCTCGACCTTGGTGAGGATGTGCAGGGAGTGCAGCCGCAGCGTCTCGAGGTTGACCAGGGCGTCGGCGAGGCGCTGGCGCAATGCCGGGTCCTTGCTGCGCCCGCTGTCACGCGCCACCTTGGCGACCGCCTCCCACTCGGCCCGAAAGCGGGTGTACTGGCCGATCGCCGACGAGCCGCGCTCGAACGACAGCAGCAGCATCGCCACATTCCAGCCGGCACCGACCTCGCCAAGAACCGCGTCCTTCGGGACCTTCACGTCGGTCAGGAAGACCTCACCGAACTCCTCGTTGCCCGTCATCTGCTTGAGCGGGCGGGCGTCGACGCCCTCGGCGTGCATGTCGATCAGCAGCATCGAAATGCCCCGGTGGCGCTGGGATTGCGGGTCGGTGCGTACGAGCGCGAACATCCGATCGGCGTGCAGCGCGTTGGTGGTCCAGACCTTCTGCCCGTTGACCACCCAGTGATCGCCAGCGTCAGTGGCCCGGGTGGTGAGGCTCGCGAGGTCAGATCCCGCGCCCGGCTCGGAGAAACCCTGACACCAGATGACCTCGTTGTGCAGCATCGGCTTGATGATGTCGCGCTTCTGCTCATCCGAGCCGATCGCCATGACCGTCGGGCCGAGGAAGGTCAGGCCGAGCGTGTTGACCGTGACGGGGGCGTCAGCACGCGCCATCTCCTCGTCGTAGATGGCCTTCTGGGTCGGGGTGCCACCGCGGCCGCCAAACTCCTTCGGCCAGTTGATGCCGGCAAAGCCCTCGCGGGCCTTGTCCGCCTCCCATTCGCGGCGAAGCGCGAACGACTCGGCCGGCGAGAGGTTCATCCAGAACTCGGAGGTGCCCCACTCGGCAGGCAGGTTGGCCTCGAGCCAGGCTCGGAACTCGGTTCGGAATTCGGCGTCGACGGGGCTGTCGCTGAGGTCCACGGGTGGATCGTATGCAGGACCGATCCGCGGAAGCTACTTGCCGGTAATGACGGCCTGGTAGAGCGCCACCGTTTGCTGCGCGATTGCCTGCCAGCTGAATTCGGCGGCGGCGCGCTGCCGCCCGGCGCGGCCCATCTCGGCGGCGAGGCCCGGATCGTCGAGCAGCCGGTTGACTGCATCGGCCAGCGCCTTCGGCTCGGACGGCGGCACGAGGAAGCCGGTCACACCGTCGTCGACCACCTCGGGGATTCCTCCCACCGCACTCGCGACGACCGGCGTGGCGCAGGCCATCGCCTCCAGGTTCACGATCCCCAGCGGCTCGTAGACCGACGGGCAGACGAACGCCGCCGCGTGGCTGAGCAGCTGGATGACCGACGCCCGCGGCAGCATCTCCGGAACCCAGAACACCCCAGACCGGTCGTTGCGGAGGGTGGCCATCAAGGCGTCGATCTCGGCCCCGAGCTCCGGGGTCTCGGCTGGTCCGGCGAGCAGCACCAGCTGCGCTTCGGGGCGGAATTCGGCGGCCGCTTTCAGCAGGACCGATAGCCCCTTCTGCCGTGTGACCCTGCCGAGGAAGACGACGTACGGCCGGTCGCGGCCGATCCCGAGCGACTCGACGATGCCGGTCTCCGGATCGGGTTGGTACGTGCTCGTGTCCACTCCGTTGTAGATCACTTCGATCCGCCCGGGATCGATCCCGGGATAGGCCTCCCGGATGTCGGCCCGCATCCCGCGGGAGACGGCGATGACCCGATCCGCCGCGGCCAAGCCGGCGTGCTCGCTCCATGAAGAGAGCGCGTAGCCGCCGCCCAATTGCTCGGCCTTCCAGGGCCGCAGCGGCTCCAGCGAATGGGTCGTCGCGATGTGGGGAACGCCGTGCAAGAGCCCGGCCAGCTGTCCGGCGAGATTGGCGTACCAGGTGTGCGAATGGACGATGTCTGCCCCGCTGACCGCCGCGGCGATCTCGAGGTCGACCCCCAGCACGCCGACGGCGGCGTTCGCCGAAGCCAGCTCCGGCAGCGGAGGATGGCCGTGCACGAGCGGCAGCCCCGGCTCGCGAACGCCCGCGGGAGCGCGCGTTCCGAAGCAATGAACGTCGACCTCGACGAGCCTGGCGAGCTCCGCTGCGAGGTACTCGACGTGAACGCCGGCGCCTCCGTAGACGTCGGGCGGGTACTCGCGGGTCAGCAGCGCGACACGCATGCCCGCACCCTATGGGCTGCGCGGTACCTATGGGCTGCCCGGTAGCTGAGCGTGGCTTCCCCCGATCGTCCTATGCTGCGCAGCGTGAAGGCCCCGAGCGTGCTCGGCATCGTCCTGGCGGGCGGTGAGGGCAAGCGGCTGTCCCCGCTCACGCTCGACCGTGCGAAGCCCGCGGTGCCGTTCGGCGGTATCTACCGCCTCGTCGATTTCGTGCTGTCGAACCTCGTGAACGGCGGCTATCTGAAGCTTGCCGTGCTCACCCAGTACAAGAGCCACAGCCTTGACCGCCACATCACCACCACCTGGCGGATGTCCACCGTGCTCGGCAATTACGTCACCTCGGTGCCGGCGCAGCAGCGGCTCGGCCCGCGGTGGTTCTCCGGCTCGGCCGACGCGATCTTTCAGTCACTGAACCTCATCTACGACGAGAATCCCGACTACGTCGTCGTGTTCGGGGCCGACCACGTCTACCGCATGGACCCACGCCAGATGGTGGATCAGCACATCCGGAGCGGCGCCGGCGTCACCGTTGCCGGGATCCGGATCCCGCGGTCGGAGGCGAGCGCCTTCGGCGTCATCTCCACGGCGCCCGACGGGCGCACCATCGAAAATTTCCTGGAGAAGCCGACCGATCCGCCGGGCCTGCCGGACGCGCCGGACGAGGTCTTCGCGTCGATGGGCAACTACGTCTTCACCACCAGCGTGCTGCTCGACGCGCTGCGCCGCGATTCACGGTCGGAGGACTCGCGTCACGACATGGGCGGCGACATCGTCCCGATGCTGACGTCGCAGAAGCAGGCCGAGGTCTATGACTTCCGCGACAACGACGTACCCGGCGTCGAGGAGCGCGAGCGGGGCTACTGGCGTGACGTGGGGACGCTCGACGCGTACTACGAGGCGCACCAGGACTTGATCTCGGTGTCGCCGACCTTCAGCCTCTACAACCGGGACTGGCCGATCCTCACCAATCCCGGGACCCTGCCGCCGGCAAAGGTGGTCAACGGCGGATCGGTGCCCGACTCGCTCATCAGCCCCGGCGTCATCGTCAGCGGTTCGCAGGTGCACGGATCGGTGCTCTCACCGGGGGTACGGGTGCATGACGGTTCGTGGGTCGAGGGCAGCGTGCTGGCTCACGGTGCGGTGGTCGGACCGGGAGCGGTCGTGCGGCGGGCGATCCTGGACAAGAACGTCGTCATCGGTGCCGGGCAGCGGGTCGGCGTCGACCGCGAGCACGACCTCGCCCGCGGCGCGACGGTCTCGGAGGGCGGGATCACCGTGTACGGCAAGGGTGTCCGGATCGAATAGCAAGGGCAGATGGGCGGAGCGCATGGAGGTGCTCAACAGCCGGTTGCTGATCACGCCGGCCGATCCGGCAGCGAGCCGCCACTTCTACGGGGAAGTGCTGGGCCTGGCTGTCGCGCGCGAGTTCGGACCTCCCGAGCATCCGGGGATCGTCTACTTCGCCGGCGGCGGCTTCCTCGAGCTCTCCGGCCAGGGCGCGCCGGGCGTTCCCGCTGCGACGCTTCGACTGTGGCTGCAGGTGCGCGATGCCGGCGCGGAATGGGCGCGCCTGCAGGAGCTGGTGCGCAGCGGAGACCTCGAGGAGCGAGCGCTGGCCCGCGAACCCGAGCTCGAACCGTGGGGGCTGATCGAGATGTGGCTGCTCGATCCCGACGGGATGGCCGTCGCCCTCGTCGAGGTGCCTCCCGAGCACCCGCTGCGCCGCGACCCCCGCGGTTGATCCCCGACCAGCCCACCCTGACGTCGCAAAACCCAGTTATGCACCCCAATCGCCCGACTCTTAGCGCTGATAACTGGGTTCTGGGCACCTGGGTGAGGGCGGTTGATCCGCTGCGGCGGGTTTCAGGCAGGCGCCGGGTGTGAAGATCACTGCCATGGACGGCTACCTGTTCTTCGACTCCGTGACGCCCGAGACGCGGAGCGCGCTGTTCGAGATGGTCGAGGACGAGCTGCTGCGGCTGGCGGCCGTGACGGTCTCCGGCAGCGTGGCGGCGTTCGCCGCGTACACGGCACCCGACGTGCGTTCGGCGTATGCGCTGGTCGAAGCCGTCGCGGAGACGGTCGGCCGCCCGTCGGCGCGCCTGCTCGCGGTCTCCGGCCGTCAGCCTGAACCCACCGCCGCGCCCGGCAGCGCCGATTTCGAGGGGGAGCGGGCGGTCGCACTCGCGTTGTTGCGGGTGCCGCTTTCGCGGGCGGAGGACGTTGCGATGCTGGCCGGGCGGATCGCTGACGCGCGGGCCGCCGTCGTCCTCGGTGGGGCCGTGACGGTGCTCGTCGAGGTCGATGGCGCGTCACTGGACGAGCTGGAACCGAAGCTCGCCGGCGTCCTCGCCGTCGCGGGTGACGCGCAGACCGAAGTGCTCGTCACGACGACCGAGTTGGGGATCGGCTGGGGTGGACAGGCGCCCTAGCCCAGCACCAGCACCAGCACCAGCACCAGTCAACGGCCGCGACCAGAACCCACCGAGTTCGGTTCGTGTCGGCTGGTTCGTCCGCGCGGACTCCATGCTCGTGCGCTCGATGGCGGACAACGCGGTATCCGTCGGGATCGGCGTCTACAACGCCAAGACGCCGTGAGTGACCAGGCCGGTCACTGATCGGGCGCTTCGCCGGCAAGACCGTGGGCCAGCATCTCCAACCCGGTCTTCACCAACCCCGGCACCGATCCCGCGGCCGAGTCGAAGCCCTCGCCGATCATGCCGCCCGCCTGATGGCGGGCGGCAATGCCGGTCGCGATGACAGCCAGCTTGAAATAGCCGAAGGCGAGATACCACGGCAGGGCGCTGATGTTGCGGCCCGAACGTTCGGCGTAGCGCCGGAAAACCTCGATACGGGAGGGGAATCCGGGCTCCAGCGTCACCCGCGCGGTGAGCTGATGGGAGCCCTCCGGAGCGTTGCGGTCGCCCCAGTAAACGCCGATGAGACCGACGTCAGCCAGCGGGTCGCCGAGCGTGGAGAGCTCCCAGTCGAGCACGGCCAGGATCCGGCCCGGATCCTTCGGGTCGAGCATCGTGTTGTCCAGCCGGAAATCCCCGTGGACCAAGGTGGTTTCGCGTTGCTCGGGCAGGTTCGCCGACAGTTCCTGCGCCAGCTGGTCGAGGTCGGCCAGCAGGGTGCCGGAGGCCACCGCCTCCTTCGTGGCCTCCCACTGTGCGTTCCAGCGTTTGATCTGCCGCGCAAGGTAGCCGTCGGTACGCCCGTAGCCCTCGAGCGGCCCGGTGATGGGTACCCGGTGGATGGCGATCAACGTCTCGACGAGCGCGTCAGCGATGCGTGAACGTTCAGCGGGGGAGTCGGCGTAACCCTCGGGCACGGTGTCGCGCACGATGAGCCCGTTGACCTTTTCCATCACGTAGAACGGTGCACCGACCACGGCGACATCGGTGCACAGGTGGTACACGATCGGCACCGGTACGTCGGTGTCCTGAAGGGCCGAGAGCACGCGGTGCTCACGCACCATGTCGTGCGCGGTCGGCAGGACGGCGGCCAGTGGCGGCCGGCGCAGCACGACCTGGCCGAGCTTGCTGGCCTTGCTGGAGATGACATACGTGAGGTTGCTCTTGCCGCCGGCCACGAGCTCGACCTGACACTCGGCCCATCCGGGATCGCCGAGCACGCGCGCCAGGTACGGACCCACGATGTCCGGCGGCGCTCCCCGGCGCGGATCCTCATCGGCTGCCGTGCCTTCTGTCGCGTGCTCGCTCATTCGAAGAGCCCCTCGGGGAGCCGGCCGGTGAAGCCCTCGGCGCGTGGCCCGGGGACCCCGCGAAACGCGTACGGCTCGGCGTCGCGGCCGGGCTGGATGGGCCAGACAGCGCCCGCCGGACCATCGAACGCCTTCAGGACGACGGCCGCCACCTCGGCAGCGGTCAGCAGCGGGAAGTTGGCTTCCTGGAACTTGTGCAGATCGCGGGCGATGATGGCGGTATCGGCGAAGCCGGGGGCGATGGCCGCCACCGTAATCCCTTCTGCGGCAAGGGGAATCGCTGCTGACCGGACGAGCCCGACCACCGCATGCTTGGTCAGCCCGTAGATGGGCGTCGGGGGAGTAGGCACGAGCCCGGCGAGGCTCGCGGTAGCCACGATCGAGCCGCCGCCCGAGCGGCGCAGGGCGGGCACGGCCGCCTGCAGCCCGAAGAAGACGCCGTCGACATTGACCGCGATCATCTTGCGGTAGACGTCGTTCGGGATCCGCTCGATCGGCCCTTCCAGCAGGCCGATTCCGGCGTTCAGCATCACCAGATCGAGCCGGCCGAACGAACCCTCCGCTGCTTCGACCGCAGCCAGTGAGGCACTCGGATCCGTGACGTCAGTGGTGACGAACAGGCCGTCGAGTTCCTTCGCCAACCGGGGGCCGTTGTCAGTGTCGACATCGGCGATGACGACGCGATCGCCGCGTGCCGCGCAGGCTTTCGCGACGGCAGCGCCGATCCCTCCGGCAGCACCGGTGATGAGAGCGACGCGGGCCGTGCTCATGACGCCACCGGCGCCGCGTCGAGCAGTGCCGCGGCCAACTGCGCGCGCTGGGCACGGCTGGTGCCCTCGAAGGAGTTGATCCACTGCGCGCGTTTGTAATAGCGATGCAGGATGTGCTCGTAGGTGAAACCGATGCCGCCGTGCACCTGGATGGCCTTCTCGCAGGCGAGCACGGCGGCCTCGCCGGCCGCGGATTTCGCTGCGGCACACGCCATCTCGGCACTCTCATCGGCTGCCGAGACCGCCCATGCGGCCCACGTCGCCAATGAGCGCGCGAGGCTGAGTGCGGTGAAGATGTCGGCGATCTGGTGGCTCACGGCCTGATACGTGCCGATGATGCGGCCGAACTGCTGCCGCTCCTTGGCATGCGCTGCCGCCAGGTCGAGCGCCGCCTGGGCCACCCCGACGGCCTCCGAGGCGAGTGCGGCGAACGCCCGCCGGCGGATCAGCGGCAGCAGGTCCAGATCACCGACGCGCTCGCCGGGCGTGGAGTCCAGCGTCAGGTCGGCCAGCGGGCGCAGCCGGTCCACGGTCGACAGCGGCTGTACTTTCGCGGCCGAAACGTCGACGGCGTACAGCCCGTCTGCGGCCACGACGACCACCCGTTCGGCCAGTGCCAGATCGGGCACCAGTCGCTTGACGCCGGTCAGGCGTCCCGCGCTGTCGGCCGTCGTCGCCCACTGCGTGGACGTCAGCAATGGCGACGCGTCCTCCGCCCAGGCCAGCGTGGCGGGCTGCTCGCAGATGAGCGCCGGCCGGGTGAAAGCCACCGTCGGGACGTAGGGGACCGGCAGGAGCGTGCGTCCCGCTTCCTCGAAAAGCACTGCCTCGTCGAGGAAATCCTCCAGATCGAGCCAGCCGAGCTCGCCGAGCGACGTCCAGATCTTCGCGGCGCCGGCATCGGCCCGGGCTGCAGGGTCGGTCTCGGCGAGCGCGATGACGTGCTCGGCCGGGACCTTGTCGGTCAGGTACTCGCGCGCCGCAGCGCGCAGCATCTCCTGTTCGGGCGAGAAGGCGAAGTCCACGTGATTCCTTTCAGCGGGACTTGGGCAGGCCGACGACCCGCTCGGCGATGATGTTGCGCAGGATCTCGGACGTGCCGGCCTCGATCGTGTTGCCGCGGCTGCGCAGCTGCTCGTACTGCCAGTAGCCGTCCCATACCCCGCCGGCCCCGTCGAGCTGCGAGGAGAGCCCCTCGATCGAGAGCGCCAGCTTCGTGATGCGCTGGTTGGCTTCGCTCCAGTGCAGCTTGGCGACCGACCCCTCCGGGCCCGGCACGCCCGTCTTCACCAGAGACGTCAGCGACGAGTAGTTGGTGTAGCGCAGGGCCTGCAGATCGATCCAGGACTGCGCGACCGCGTCACGGATGACGGGATCGTCGGCGGCCCGCGAACCATCGGGATTCTTCAGCTGCGCCAGCTCGATGAGCTTGTCGACGGCAACCTCGAGACGGGCGGTCAGCGCGAAGCCCAGAGTGCCGCGCTCGTGCAGCAGCGTGGTCATGGCGACCTTCCAGCCGTCGCCCGGATTGCCGAGGATGCTGGCCTTGGGCACCCGGACGTCGGAGAAGAAGATCTCGTTGAACTCCGGGTCACCGGTGATCTGGCGCAGCGGGCGCACCTCGACGCCCGGCGCCGACATGTCGACCAGCAGGTACGACAGGCCCGCATGCTTGGGCGCGTCGCGGTCGGTGCGCACGACGAGGATGCACCAGTTGGCAATATGCGCCCACGAGGACCAGACCTTCTGCCCGTTCACCACCCACTCGTCGCCGTCGAGTTCGGCGTAGGTACGTGCACCGCCGAGGTCCGACCCGCTGCCCGGCTCGCTGAAGCCCTGACACCACACCTCGTCGCCGCGCAGCAGCGGCTTCAGGTAGCGCGCCTTCTGCTCATGGGTGCCCCACGCGATGATCGTCGGGCCGGCCATGCCGAGCCCGATCCCGCCGAGGTGCGGCGGCGCGCCGGCGCGGGCGCTCTCCTCCAGGAAGATGCCCTGGAACGTGTGACCGAGGCCGCGGCCGCCGTACTCCTCGGGCCACGTGATGCCCACGTACCCGGCGTCATAGAGCCGGCCGCTCCACTCGCGCAGGAATTCTTCGTCGTAATTGCCGACGTGCGGAGGCCGTTCGGCCCAGTCGTCGGGCAGGTTGTCGCGCAGCCAGGTGCGTAGCTCCGCCCGGAACGCGGCCTCATCGGGAGTGTCACGGAAGTCCACGGATGCCGACCGTACTCGTCCCCCATGAGCAACGCTGCCGTGATCTTGTCCTGAGCCGGATGATCATGCGTTTTCCTTGATCATGGCAGCGTTGATCTTGAACGCGGCGGTACGTTCCCGGCATGGACTTCGCTCTCAGCGCCGAGGCACAGGACTATCTCGAACGGCTCCAGGCGTTCATGGACG
>DATAVO010000222.1:0-5452 GCA_036267695.1 Frankiaceae bacterium | reverse complement strand
AGCGATCGTGCGTACCGCCTCGATGATCGACGCGTCGTCGTCGCTGTACAGCGTGCGGCCGAACGCGTCGGTCTCGCTGCGCGAGGTGGTCGCGTCGAGATCACGGGTCAGGCGGCCGCGGGCGAGCGGGCTCCACGGGATGACCCCGATGCCCTGATCTGCACACAGCGGCAGCATCTCGCGCTCCTCCTCGCGGTTGAGCAGGTTGTAGTGGTTCTGCATGCTGACGAACCGGGTCCAGCCGTGCAGATCGGCGGTGTACAACGCCTTGCTGAACTGCCACGCGTACATCGAAGATGCCCCTATATAGCGAGCTTTTCCGGCCTTGACAACGTCGTGCAGCGCTTCGAGGGTCTCCTCGATGGGCGTCCGGTAGTCCCACCGGTGGATCTGATAAAGGTCGACGTAATCGGTACCGAGCCGGGTGAGGCTGGCGTCGATCTCGTGCATGATCGCCTTGCGGGACAGGCCGCTGCCATTGGGGCCTTGGCGCATCGGCATGCGCACCTTGGTGGCAAGCACGATCTCGTCACGCTTGGCGAAATCGGCCAGCGCGCGCCCGACGATCTCCTCGCTGCCGCCGGCGGAGTAGGCGTTGGCGGTGTCGAAGAAGTTGATGCCTGCCTCGAGCGCCCGGCGGATGTGCGGACGGCTGTTCTCCTCGTCCAGGGTCCATTCGTGATTGCCACGGCCAGGCTCGCCATAGCTCATGCAGCCGAGGCAGATCCGGGATACCTCGAGGCCGGTCGATCCGAGTCGCGCGTAGTCCATGCCTTGACTCTGCCCCGATCCGGCGGGCTTCGCACCCCGGGCTCCGTGTTGGGCGTTTCGCCGTTTCCGTGCTCGGCTCGGTGGATAGGGTCAGTTCATGGACGGCTGGCACATCGAGCCGCGTTTCGCCCCGCTGGCGTTGAGGTTCTCGAAGCTTTTCCGTCATCCCAATGACGGCGGCGGCGCGCTTGCGGTCTACCACCACGGCGAGCTGGTGCTCGACATCTGGGCCGGCTATGCCCATCGTGGTCAGCGCTGGCATCGCGACACCGTGTCGCTGTCGTTCTCCACCGGCAAGGGTGTCGCCAGCACCCTCGTGCATCGCCTCGCCGAGCAGGGGCTGATCGATTACGACGCCCCGGTGGCCAGCTACTGGCCGGAGTTCGCGGCCGCGGGCAAGGAAGCCATCACCGTTCGCGAACTGATGAGCCATCGCGCCGGGCTGCACAAGGTGCAGGGCATCGCACCCGACGGGGTCGGGCTGCTCGACTACGACATGGTCGTCGCGCGGCTGGCCGCCAATCCGCCCGACCCCAAAAGGCTTTCCGGTCCTGGCTATCACGGCGTGACGTACGGCTGGCTCGTCGCCGAGCTCGCTTCACGGGCCGCAGGGAAACCGTTCACCGAGCTCCTGCGCACCGAGGTGGCCGAGCCCCTCGGGGTCGACGAGCTCTGGTTCCACGTGCCGCCGGAGGAGCAGTACCGCATCGCTGGTTTCTTCCCGCGGCTGCTTCCGCTGCGGCTGTCGTGGCCCTTCGTTTCCGCGCGGCTCGCGTCGATCCCGATCACCCGCGGCTTCGTCGAGGCGCTGATGCCCGAGAAGTTCGACGTGCTCGTGCGCCTGCCCGAGGTGCACAGCGCCGTTATGCCAGGCTGGAACGGGGTGTTCAGCGCCCGCGCGCTGGCCCGCATGTATGCGCCGCTTGCCGGAGATGGCACGGTCGAGGGTGTTCCGTTCCTCAAGCCGGAGACGATCGCCGAGCTCAGTGCCGTCCAGACCCGTGAGCGCGACTACGTGCTGGGTTTCCGGCCTAATTGGCGCCTGGGCTACCACCAGGTCTTCGTCGCCGATCGGGTACGAACGCCTCGCGCGTTCGGGCACTACGGGCTCGGCGGCAGCGGCGCGTTCGCCGACCCGGAGACCGAGCTGGCGGTCGCGTTCGTCAGCAATCACCTGGGTAACCGGCTCTCCGCCCTCGGTGACCTGCGTTTGGCCCGCCTCAGCGCCCTGGCCCGCCGGCTGGCCGTCGCCGAGTAGCACTTTCGGCAGTTTTTGGCGGCCGCCGAGTGGCTGGATGTGCCAGGGTGTGCCCCGTGATCGTGCCATTCGGTCCGGACGCGCCCGTCCGGCCTCCTGTCTCGTCAGGTATCCGCGCATTTCCCTCGGCGGCGACGCTCTTCGTGGGTGCACTCGCCCTGATGGCGGTCGCCGGCGCGGTCGCCCTGGGAGCCAAGCAGACGTTGCTCTTTCCCAGCTTGGGGCCGACGGCGATGCTCTTCTTCGCTCGGCCGCTGCCACCGGAGTGCACGGTGCGCAACGTCATCGTCGGGCATTGGGTCGGCATCCTGACCGGGCTCGTCGCGCTGGAGGCCTTCGGGCTGCGCGCGCTTCCGTCGGCCGTCACTCATGGTCTGGACACACGTCGGGCGATCGCAGCGGCGCTCTCGGTCGCCGTGACAGCCACAATCCTGCGACTGATCCGCAGCCCGCATGCTCCCGCCGGCGCGAGCACGCTCATCGTCAGTCTCGGGCTGCTGACGACCAACAAGCAGTTGCTGATGATGGCTGCATCGGTCGCGCTCGTCGCCGTTGCGGGCTGGGCCCTGAACGGCCTCACGGGCGTACGGGTGCCGATCTGGCGCAAGCCGGGGTCGCGCCCGCCCAGCGACGTCGGCGAAGTGATCCCGCCGCCCTGGTATCCGGTGCCGGACGTTCCGGCAGGCCCGTCCGGCGTCACGCAGGTGATGCGGCGTCCACCGACACCACCGCCTAGCTGAAGGAGTCTCCCGACAGCGAGTAGGAGACCGATCCGTCAGGACCGACGGGAAGGTCACCGGCGATCGTGATGCGCTGCATCGATCGGTGAGTGCCCGGCGGCACGTCGGTGGGCACCAGGTGGCACGTCGCCCGGTTGTCCCAGAACGCGATGCTTCCCGGCTCCCAGCGGAAGCGGCAGGTGTACGTCGGGTTCGACAGGTGCTCGTACAGCAGCGCGAGCAGGTGGTTTCCCTCGGCGCGGGAGAGCTCGACGATGTGGCTGGTGAAGTTCGGGTTGACGAACAGCGCCTTCTCACCCGACTCCGGATGCACGCGAACAACCGGGTGCACGGCGCGCAGATCCTGCGACTGGAACTGCTTTTTCAGGGCCCCGGAGAGCTCGCCTCGCGAGAGCGGCAGGAAGTTGTGGTGCACCGCGTGCAGTTCGTCGCACAGCCGCTGCAGCGGCGGCGACAGCTGCTGATACGCGACGACGAGGTTCGTCCATTGGGTGTCGCCGCCGTAGGTCGGCACCACCAGGCCCCGCAGGATCGAACCCATCGGCGGGTTGGGGACGAACGTGACGTCGGTGTGCCAGCGGCTCTCGATGCTCGGCGCCATCGACTTCGCCTTGGCGCCCGCGTCTTCGGCTTCCCGCTTGCCGAACGCCTGGTTGTCCAGGAGCAGGATCTCGGGGTGGTCGGGGAACGCCGGCGGCAGCGTCGGGTGAGCCGGGGTGACGTCGCCGAACTGGCGTCCGAACGCGATGTGCTGGTCCTGGGTCAGCTGCTGATCGCGAAAGAAGACGACCTTCCACTTCACCAGGGTCGAACGGATTTCCGCCAGCGTCTCGGGGTCGAGCGGCTCGCTGAGATCGACGCCGTGGATCTCAGCGCCGATGTGGCCGGCGAGCGGCAGGATCTCCAGGGCGGTGCGGGGTGCTGTGGTCGTCATGCTGTTCTCCGGTCGTCGATCTGGCGGGTTGTCTGCTCGGATACGGGGGCGCCGGCAATAGCGACGGCGGTGTCGAGAACGTTGGCCAGGAAGGCGGCGCGCGGGGTGCTCACGCGGCGCGGTGCGTGTTGAACGATCAGTTCGCGGTCGGCGAGTGCATGGGTGACGTGACCGCTGAAGAGCGACCAGCGCTCTTCGCGCAGCTGCTCCGGGACCCCGGCCTCCGCCAGCAGCTGCTGGTATCGAGCGGAGATGATGGCGACCCCGCGCGTCCACTCCTGGCCCTCGAGGTCCAGCGGGGCCGTGCCTTCCACGTAGGCGGCGTGGATGCAGAAGCGCAAATACCAGCTCGGACGCCCGGGCTCGCCGAGCATCTCGGCCAGCGGGTGCAGGAACGCCTCGGCGAGGGCGCGCAAGTCGAATCCGCGCCCGCTCGTGTCGAGGTCCTCGAGCATGGCGAGCCGGCGTTGGTTGATCGACGCCATCCGGTGCTCGAAGACAGCGTTGAGCAATTGCTCTTTCGTGCCGAAGTGGTAGCGCACCGCGCCGGTGTTGCGCTGGCCTGCTTCGGCGCCGATCTCGCGTAGCGATACTCCGTGAACGCCGCGCTCGGCGTACAGACGCTCGGCGGTCTCGATCAGCCGGATGGCTGTCGGGCCGTTGACCGAGGAGCTCACGAAGACCACGTTAACCCACGTGGGTTAAGAAGGGAAGGGGCTTCTGAGATGCCTCGCAGTCCGAGACATGACCGACGGGGGCGGGGGGAACGAACACCGCGTCACGATTCCCCCAGCCCGCGGTCGAGTGGGGACGCTGTCCGGTGAGCAGCAGCGTCCTCACTCCCGAGGTGAAGACGTCCGACTGTCACTCGTCGATAACGGCACCCGCAGGAATTGGGCTCTCCGTGCCCGGTCGTGATCGTCAACCATCCGACCTGAGACGGGCCAGCTCAGGGGCTGACGAACACTCCCCGTCCGGCCCAGACGTTGCCCGGGGCATTGGGGTTCGGGTTCGTCGACGCCGCAGGCTTGGTCGCCTTGCCGATGACATTGAAGCCGTTCCACGGGATCTCATACAGCCCACCTGAATGCGACGAGCCCATCCAGAGCTTGCCGCCCGCGAGCCAGAGCCCGCCGGCCACGCTGAAGTCGACGTACCCGCCGGTGTTGACCACGGTGACGGGCAGCGGGCTGATGACGCCGCCGGTCACCTGATTCGGGACGGACGAGGCTGCGGTGTTTGGCGAGAAGGCCCGGCGGTAGAGCCGCGAGTCGTTCTGCAGCGTGTAGTAGATCGCCTTGTTGGCATAGAACATCGCCGTGATCTTGGGGATCTGCGCGTAGAAGCTCGTGGCCGTGCCGCGGTAGGTGCTGCCGGTGGGCGATGAGCCGTTGATGACCGGCGACCAGTACGGATCGTTGTACGGATCGACGCGCTCCTGCGGACCGAAGGTGGTCCCGTTGTAGGTGCGGTAGTTGAACGTGCCGTTGCTCAAGCCGTACCAGATCCGGCCGTTCAGCACGAATGCCCCGCGGACCTGACTCCAGTCGATGCCGCCGCCGCTCGGTGCGGTGATGGCGTGTCCGGCGCCGGTGGCCGGATTGAAGCTGTTGGCCGAGAGCGTGTTGGACGAACTGCCCACGCGGCCGGCGACGTAGATCTTCGTCGGGTTACCGGTGGCGTCAGCCGGTGCCGGAGTGCCGCCGGCGAAGGGGAAGAACGCGAGTTCATCCCGCTGGTACTGGTGAT
>DATAVO010000221.1:0-39983 GCA_036267695.1 Frankiaceae bacterium | reverse complement strand
GCGAGCGGAAGATCGCGATCCAGCACCCGCGCGTAGTAGCAGGTGTGCTCGCGTGAGGTGAACGCGTTCAGCTCCCCGCCCACGGCCTCCAGGGAGGCAGAGATGTCGAGGGCGCTGCGCTCCGAAGTGCCTTTGAAGAGCAAGTGTTCGAGGTAGTGCGAGGCGCCGGCCTCGCCGGGCGCCTCGTCCCGAGAACCGACGCCCACCCACACTCCGATGGCGGCCGAGCGCACACCGGGAACCTGCTCGGTGAGGACCCGCAGGCCGCTCGGCAGCACGGTGCGTTGCACCGTGCCGCCGAGCAGCGACTGCGGGGTCGATGCGACGGTCACACGATCATCCTGATCAATGAGACCCAGTCAGTCTGGTCATTCGGTGGCGGCACCCGCGGTGGCGGGCTCGGGAGCTGCCGAACCGGCGTCACCCTCGCCGCCTTCACCCTCGGCGACGACCGGGGCCAGGCTGATCTTGCCGCGCTGGTCGATCTCGGCGATCTCGACCTGGATCTTCTGGCCGACGCTGACGACATCCTCGGGGTTGGCGACCCGCTTGCCACCGGCCAGCGCCTTCATCTTGCTGACGTGCAGCAAGCCGTCGCGGCCGGGGGTGAGCGAGATGAACGCCCCGAAGTTGGTCGTCTTCACGACCGTGCCCAGATAGCGGGCACCGAGCTCGGGCAGCTCGGGGTTGGCGATCGCGTTGATCGCCGCCCGGGCAGCCTCCGCCGTCGGGCCGTCGGTGGCACCGATGTAGATGGTGCCGTCGTCCTCGATGGTGATGTCGGCGCCGGTGTCGTCCTGGATCGCGTTGATGATCTTCCCCTTCGGGCCGATCACCTCGCCGATCTTGTCGACGGGGATCTTGATGGCGATGACCCGCGGTGCGGTGGGCGCCATCTCATCCGGTGCGTCGATTGCCGAGTTCATGACCTCGAGAATCGTGAGGCGGGCTCCCCGCGCCTGCTGCAGAGCCGCCCCGAGCACCGACGCGGGAATGCCGTCGAGCTTGGTGTCGAGCTGCAGCGCCGTGATGAAGTCCTTCGTGCCGGCGACCTTGAAGTCCATGTCGCCGTACGCATCCTCAGCGCCCAGGATGTCGGTCAGGGTGACGAACTCGCCGCCCTCGGAGATCAGGCCCATCGCGATCCCCGCGACCGGCGCCTTCAGCGGCACGCCGGCGTTGAGCAGGCTCATCGTGCTCGCGCATACCGAGCCCATGCTCGTCGAGCCGTTGGAGCTGAGCGCCTCGCTGACCTGGCGGATGGCGTACGGGAACTCTTCGCGGGTCGGGAGCACCGGCAGGAGCGCCCGCTCGGCGAGCGCGCCATGGCCGATCTCGCGGCGCTTGGGCGAGCCGACGCGACCGGTCTCACCGGTCGAGTACGGCGGGAAGTTGTAGTTGTGCATGTAGCGCTTGCGGTTGTCGGGGTTCAGCGTGTCGATGATCTGCTCCATGCGCAGCATCGCCAGCGTGGTGACGCCCAGGATCTGGGTCTCGCCGCGCTCGAAGAGCGCCGAACCGTGAACCCGCGGGAGCACGTCGACCTCGGCCGAAAGGGCCCGGATGTCGGTGAGCCCGCGGCCGTCGATACGCACCTTGTCGCGGATGACCCGCTCGCGCACCAGGGTCTTGGTCAGCGAGCGGTAAGCAGCGCCGATCTCCTTCTCGCGTCCCTCGAACTGGCCGGCGATCCGCTCCTCGGCGAGGGCGCGGACCCGGTCGAGCTCGGACTCACGCTCCTGCTTGCCGGCGATCTGCAGCGCGGCGGCGAGCTCGGTGCGCACGGCACCGGTCAACGCCTCGAGCAGGTCCTGGCCGTAATCCAGGTAGAGCGGGAACTCACCGGTCTCCTTGGCCGCGTTCGACGCGAGCTCACGCTGGGCGGCGCAAAGGGCGGCGATCGGAGCCTTGGCAGCCTCGAGTCCGGCAGCGACGACGTCCTCGGTCGGTGCCGTAGCTCCGCCGGCGACCAGCTCGATGGTCTCGGGGGTGGCCTCGGCCTCGACCATCATGATCGCGACATCTCCGCCGTCGAGCTCACGGCCTGCAACGACCATGTCGAAGGTCGCCGACTTCAGCTCCTCATGCGTCGGGAACGCGACCCAGGCGCCCTCGACCAGGGCGACGCGGGTGGCGCCGATCGGGCCGGAGAACGGCAGGCCGGCGAGCATGGTGCTCATGCTGGCCGCGTTGATCGCGACGACGTCGTACAGGTCGCGAGGGTTCAGCGACAGGATCGTGCAGACGACCTGGATCTCGTTTCGCAGGCCTTTGACGAACGAGGGCCGCAGCGGCCGGTCGATGAGCCGGCAGGTCAGGATCGCGTCTTCACTGGGACGCCCTTCCCGGCGGAAGAACGAGCCGGGGATCTTGCCGATCGAGTACATGCGCTCTTCGACGTCCACCGTCAGGGGGAAGAAGTCGAGATTGTCCTTCGGCCGCTTGCTGGCCGAGGTCGCCGACAAGATCATGGTCTCGTCGTCGAGATAGGCCACGGCAGCGCCGGCAGCCTGGCGGGCGAGACGCCCGGTCTCGAAGCGGATGGTGCGGGTTCCGCCGGGGTTGGTGATGGTCGCCACGGATTCGTGGGTGGTGCTGTTCTCTTCGTTGGACCCGTCCACGGGTCTCCCTCCTCGTTGGCCAGGCCAGCGGGGAGGTGGTCGGTGCTCAGTCGAAGTCTCCGGTGATCGCATTCTGATGCGGATCCGGAGGCCACCACCGAGGACCGACGCCAATGCGCGGCCCGGCGGGTTTGCCTTGCGGCAGCGGGGCTGACGGCCGGGATCGGCCGCCGATCACCCCGCGGGTGACTAGCGACGCAGGCCGAGACGCTCGATCAGCGAGCGATAGCGAGCGATGTCGGTCTTGCGCAGGTAGTCGAGCAGCCGACGACGCCGACCGACGAGCAGCAGCAGCCCTCGCCGGCTGTGGTGGTCGTGCTTGTGCAGCTTCAGGTGCTCAGTGAGATCCTTGATCCGCTGCGACAGCATGGCCACCTGGACCTCGGGTGAGCCGGTGTCGCGCTCGACCGTCGCATAATCGGTCATGATCCGCTGCTTGACGTCGGTGGCGAGCGGCACGCCGTGATCTCCTCAAAGCTTGAATGTCTGGGTCGCGCCCTCATGTGCTCGATGCACCACGAAGCCAAAGCGACGGCCGAACGGACGTCCGGCAGCAACGAGGCTACCACCAGGCCACGCGGCGAGCGATCGGCGAACGCCTCAGGCGCTGCGATAACCTGGTGCCGGGTCGCGTAAGCCGGTGAGCACGCTCCAACGTGCTGAGCGGATTAATCGGCGCGAAACCCGGGGCCCAGGTCAGTCGGAGTCGAGGTAGGCGAGGAAGTTCAGCAGCTCGTCAGGGTTGAACGGCTTCGCCAGGAAGTAGTCGACCCCTTCGGTCCACGCCTTCCAGGCCTGCGCGTCGTCCGCGGCCGCCGTCAGCATGACGACCGGCAGGTCACTGCCGCCATCGCTCTCGCGAATCCGGTTGAGCACCGCGTGCCCGTCGAGCCCGGGCATCATCACGTCGAGGATCACGCAGTCGGGGTGCTCCGTCTGCATCATCCTTAGCGCGGAGAAGCCGTCGTTCGCGGCCACGGTCGAGTAGCCGTACGCCTGCAGCACGTCGCACACGAGGCGCCGCACCGCGGTGTCGTCGTCTACGACGAGGACCTTGCTGATCGCCACCGGAATGCCTTTCCACTCACCAACGTCGATGCTCCCGACCTGTGACAGATCGACCAAAAAGGACCGGTGGCTGGCCACCCGGACGGGTGAGGGGCGTTGCGGCAGATGGCCTAATCGGCGCGTTGCAGCAGCTCGCGAGTGCGATCTACATCGCGCTGGATCTGCTCCACCAGGGCCTCGGGGGTGGTGTAGCGCTCGGTGGCCCGAAGCCGCTCGACGAAGTCCAGCGACACATGCTCGCCGTAGAGGTCGCCGTCGAAATCGAGGACGAAGGCCTCCACCCGGCGTTCGCGGCCGGAGAACGTCGGGTTGGTACCGATGGAGATCGCCGCCGCCATCGGCGGGCCGCCCGGCTCCTCACGGAAATGGCCCGCGTAAATGCCGTCGGCGGGAACGGCCGCGTAGGGGGTCGTCGCCAGATTCGCGGTCGGAAAGCCCAGCTCACGACCTCTTCTGTCGCCGCGCACCACGATGCCCTCGATCCGGTGGGGGCGCCCGAGGGCGCGCGCAGCCGCGACCACGTCCCCACCGGCGACGCAGGAGCGGATGTAGGTCGAGCTGATGGCCGACTCGGCGCCGTCGTGGTCGCCGAGCAGCGGCACCCCTTCAACGGAAAAGCCGAACGTGCGGCCGCTGCGGGCCAGGCTCTCGACGTTACCGGCAGCCTTGCGGCCGTAGGTGAAGTTCTCGCCGACGACGACGGCGCTCGCGTGCAGCGCGTCGACCAGCACCTCGTGGACGAACTCGTCAGGGCCGAGCCGGCTGAAATCGAGCGTGAACGGCAGCACGCAGAAGACGTCGACCCCGAGTCCCTCGAGCAGATCAGCCTTGAACCCGGGCGGGGACAGCACCGCCGGGTGCGATCCCGGACGCAGGACCTCGCTGGGATGCGGATCGAACGTGACGACGACGGACGGCTGCCCGACCTCTCGGGCGCGTTCGACCGCCCTGCCGATGATCTTGCGGTGGCCGAGGTGCACACCGTCGTAGACCCCGATGGTCACGACGCAGCGACCCCACCCGGTCGGTGTGGCAGACAGTCCGCGCCAGCGCTGCACGCGGTTCAGCCTGCCAGACGGCAGGGATCGGCGAGCGCCAGGACGCCCGGTATCAGGAAGCCGGATGCAGGACGACGAGCGGCTTGGCCAGCCCATCGGTGTCCTGCACCAGCGCCAGCACTTGCCCGCTGGAGTCGAAGACACCAACAGGATCGCCGACCCCGGTCGGCGGGAGCGGGCGACCGTGGCGGATGTCATCGGCCGCCGCCGCGTCGACCTCGCGACGGGTGAACATCGCGGCGACGGCGTCGCCGAGCGCGAGCAGGGTCAGCTGCTCGCCGAGCTCCTCGAGGGTGTGGGCCTGCGCCACGGTGAAGCTGCCGACCCGGGTGCGCCGCAGCGCGGTCAGGTGCCCGCCGCAGCCGAGCACCTCGCCGAGGTCGCGGGCGAGGGCACGGATGTAGGTCCCGGACGAGCAGGAGACCACCACGTCCAGCGCGTCGTCGCGACGCCGCAGCACGTGGAACCGCTCCACGGTCACCGGGCGCGCGGCAAGCTGCACGTCCTCGCCGGCCCGCACCCGGGCGTACGCGCGCACCCCGCCGACCTTGATCGCGCTGACCGCACTGGGAACCTGATCGATATCGCCGGTGAGGCGGCCGATGGCGGTGGCAATCACCTCGTCGGCGATCCCGGCGGCCGGACGCACCTCGAGCACCTCGCCCTCGGCGTCATCGGTACTGGTGCGTACCCCGAGCTGGATCGTCGCCTCGTACTCCTTGCCGGCGTGCAGCAGGTGACCGAGCAGGCGCGTGGCCCGTCCGACCCCGCACACGAGTACCCCGGTGGCCGCCGGGTCGAGCGTGCCCGCATGGCCGACGCGTCGGGTCCGGGCGATCCGGCGCAGCCGCGCGACCACGTCGTGGGAGGTCAGCCCGCCTGGCTTATCGACAATGACGAGCCCGCCGGCGACGGGTTCGGCGGGCGCTTTCACGCCGGCGTCACTGGATGGCGGACAGCGCCGACCGCAGCCGGTCGATGATCTGCTCCGGCGTGCCCTCGGCGCTGAAACCGGCAGCGAGCCGATGACCACCGCCGCCTAGCGCAGCGCACGCGGCACCCACGTCGCGATGACCGCGGGAGCGCACGGACGCCTTCCACCACCCCGAACCGAGGCCCGGATCCGCCTTCAGGACGACGGCCACCTCGTGCTCCCGCGAACCCCGGATCATGTCAACGATGCCTTCGGTCTCCTCCGGGGTAGCCCCCGCGGCGAGCACGTCGGCGCAGGTGACGAACGTCCAGATGACCTCGCCCGCGTGTTGCACGCGCGCCAGAGCGCCGGAGAGCACCTGCAGGTAGCTCGCCGGACGGCTGTCCCAGAGCAGCATGCTGATCGTGTCGTGTTCGGCGCCCGCTTCGAGCAGGCGGGCGGCAAGCCGGTGCGAGCCCGGGCTGGTGGCCGCGTAGCGGAATGATCCGGTGTCGCTCGCGAGACCGGCGTAGAGGCAAGTGGCGATGGCCTCGTCGAGGCCGACCCCGAGCTCGTCGATCAGGCTGGCGATGAGTTCGGCGGTGGCCGCCGCAGCCGCGTCGATCAGGCGCATCGAACCGAATGCAGTGCCCTGGGCGTGATGATCGATGACGACCACCGGTGGCCCTTCCAGGTGCGGTTCGGCACAGGGAGCGAGCACCCCGAGCCGCTCGGCCGTGCCGGTGTCGAAGGTGATGACGGCTGCCGGTGGGCGCTGCGCAGGAAGGTGCCGCGGGTCCAGCAGGATCTGCGCGCCGGGCAGGAAATCGAGGCTCGGCGGCATACCGAACGCGAGCGGACCCGGATCGAAGCTGACGTAGGCCGAGCCACCGGCAATGCGGATGGCCATCGCGAGCGCAAGCGCCGAGCCCAACGCGTCCGCGTCGGGCTGGATGTGGCCGAGGCACAGCACCCAGCCATCACCGGCGATGGCCGCCTTGATGACGTCGAGAACCTGGCTCTGGTCCACCTCGACGGGGGCGGCTTTCTCAGGCGTCAGCGGGCCGACTTCAGGTGCCCCAGTGAGATGCGCCGTGACGAAGCGGCTCACTCGTCCTCCGGGTGGCGGTAGGGATCCTCCTCGCCCGCAGGCGCGGCGGTGGCGCGGGCGGCGCGGATCCGGTCGTCATCGGCCCTGGCGGCCGCTAGCAGGTCATCGAGGTGCCGTGCGGAATCAGGGAGCTCATCATGCACGAACTCCAAAGTGGGGGTGTTCTTGACCCCCGTCATGCGACCCACGCGGGTACGCAGGACGCCCTTGGCGGACTCGAGGGCAGCAGCGCTCTCGGCGCGCTCGAGGTCGTCTCCGTAGACGGTGTAGAAGATCGTCGCGTCACGTAGATCGGCTCCGACCCGCACGTCGGTAATGGTCACCATCCCCAGCCTCGGGTCCTTCACTTCCGTGCCGAGCGCCGAAGCCACGATCTCGCGGATGCGCACACCGAGCCGGCGCGCGCGTGCAGGATCAGCCACGATCCCCTCCTCTGCTACTCACCGAATTCGTCAAGATCGTCACTGCTGAACAGCCTTTGCCGGGCTGACAGCAACTCGATCTCCGGCCGGACCGCCACGAGACGCTCGCATCCGTCCAGCACCTCCAGGCAGTGCGCCCGATCGGCGGCCACCGTAGCGACCCCGATGAGCGCCCGCCGATGCAGGTCGAGATGACCCGCCTCGGCGGCGGCCACCGCAAACTTGCGCTGCAGCTCGGCCACGATGGGCCGAACCACCGAGCGCTTCTCCTTCAAGGAGTGCACCGGCAGGTCCGGTCCACCGAGCAGCAGGTCCAGTTCGAGCGTGCCGACCCACATCGCTGTCAAACCCACACCGTTGTCAGGTCCGCGGGACCTCACGCTGCTCGTAGGTCTCGATCACGTCATCGATGCGGATATCGCTGTACCCGAGCCCGATACCGCACTCGTAGCCCTCGGACACCTCGCGAGCGTCGTCCTTGAAGCGCCGTAGCGAGTCGACCGTGAGGTTGTCCGACACCACGATCCCGTCGCGGACGAGGCGAGCCTTGCTATTGCGGACGATGACACCCGACCGCACCAGCGAACCCGCGACGTTGCCGATCCGCGGCACCTTGAAGACCTCGCGCACCTCGGCGGTACCGAGCTGCACCTCCTCGTAGATCGGCTTGAGCATGCCGCGCAGAGCCTGCTCCACATCGTCGATCGCCTGGTAGATGACCGAGTAGTAACGCACGTCGACGCCTTCGCGATCGGCGAGCTCCCGGGTCTTGCCCTGCGGCCTGACGTTGAAGCCGATGATGATCGCGTCGGAGGCGGCCGCCAGCATGACGTTGGTCTCGGTGATGGCACCGACACCGCGGTCGATCACGCGCAGGCTGACTTCCTCGCCCACGTCGATCTTGACGAGCGCGTCTTCGAGGGCCTCGACCGAACCCGAACCGTCACCCTTGAGGATCAGGTTGAGCTGGTTGACCTCGCCCTCCTTGATCCGGGCGAGCACGTCCTCGAGGGTCATGCGGCCACGGCTCGTGGCGAGCTCGGCCGCCCGCTCGCGCGCAGCCCGCTTGTCAGCGATCTGGCGCGAAATGCGGTCGTCGGGGACGACGATGAAGCTGTCGCCCGCGCCGGGAACGGCGGTCAGACCGAGCACCTGGACCGGGCGCGACGGACCCGCCGTTTGTAGCTGATCACCGTTCTCGTCCAGCAGCGCCCGCACGCGTCCGTACGCGTCACCGGCGACGACCGACTGGCCGACGCGCAGCGTTCCGCGCTGGACGAGCACCGTGGCCACCGGGCCACGGCCACGGTCGAGGTGGGCCTCGATCGCGACACCCTGGGCGTCGATGTCCTCCGGCGCCCGCAGGTCGAGAGCGGCGTCAGCGGTGAGCAGCACAGCCTCGAGCAGCTGGTCGATGCCGGCGCGGGTGATGGCGGAGACATCGACGAACATGGTGTCGCCTCCGTACTCCTCGGCGACGAGGCCGTACTCGGTGAGCTGGCCGCGCACCTTGGCCGGATCGGCGCCCTCCTTGTCGACCTTGTTGACCGCCACGACGATCGGGACGTCAGCCGCCTGGGCGTGGTTCAGCGCCTCGATGGTCTGCGGCTTCACGCCGTCGTCGGCCGCCACCACGAGCACCGCGATGTCGGTCACCTGAGCACCGCGGGCACGCATGGCGGTGAACGCCTCGTGGCCCGGGGTGTCGATGAACGTGATCGCGCGGTCCTGGCTTTCGTGCTCGACGTGGACCTGGTAAGCGCCGATGTGCTGGGTGATGCCGCCCGCCTCGCCGGCGACCACATTGGCCCGCCGGATCGCGTCGAGCAGCTTGGTCTTTCCGTGGTCGACGTGACCCATGACCGTGACGACCGGAGGCCGGGCCACGAGGTTGGCGTCTTCCTCGTAATCGCCACCGAATTCCAGGTCGAACGACTCGAGGAGCTCGCGGTCCTCGTCCTCCGGGCTGACGATGGACACCCGGTAGCCGAGCGTCTCACCGAGCAGCTCGAGGGTCTCGTCAGTGCAGGACTGGGTGGCGGTGACCATCTCACCGAGCTGGGTCAGTACCACCTGGACCATGGAACCGGGGTTGGCGTCGATCTTGTCCGCGAAGTCGGCCAGGCTCGCACCGCGAGGAAGCCGGATGGTCTCCCCGTTGCCGCGCGGGACGTAGGCGCCGAGCGTCGGCGCCTGCATGTTGTCGAATTCCTGGCGCTTGGCGCGCTTGGACTTGCGCTGCCGGCCGGGACGCCCGCGACCGCCGGGGCCGAAAGCGCCCTGCGTCGTTCCGCCGCGGCCACGACCGCCTGATTGCGGCGCGCCGGGACGCCCACCACCGGGGCCACCGCCGCCCGGGGGACCACCGGGACGGTAATTGCCGCCGCCGCCGCCGCCGGCTCCAGCCCCCGCACCCGGACCACCCGGGCCACGGCTCGGCGCACCTTGCCGGAAGCCGCCGCCGGGACCACCCGGACCGCCGGGACCGCGGCTCGGACCGCCCGGACCGCGCCCGGGACCACCGGGACCGACCGGACGGGGACCGCCGACGCGACCCGGCATGCTGCCGGGTGTCGGACCACGACCTGCGCCCATGCCTCCAGGACGGGGGGCGGGGCGAGGCGGCATGTTCTGGGGGGTCGGACCACCCGGACGCGAATCGGGCACCGCGGGAGGGGCGCCGGCGATCGGGGGCTCACCTGGCGCGCCGGGGGCTCCCGGACGAGGCGCGGGCGGGGCCGGACGGCTGGTGAACGGGTTGTTGCCAGGGCCGCGCGGAACGTTGCGCGGAGCTGCCGGACCTCCGGGGCGGCCGGGGACACCCGGACGTGGGCCGGCCGGCCGGGTCACCGGAGCCGGCGGCGCTGCCTGGGCAGCGGGCGCGAGAGGTGCCGCAGGAGGCTCCACGGCCGGCGCGGCCGGGGGGACGACGACGGGCGCGGGAGCTAGTGCCACCGGGCTTGCCGGGACATCGAGCTTGGGCGCTGCTGAAGGCGCCTTGGCGGCCTTGGCCGGCGCCTTCTTGGCGGCCGCGGCGGCGGGTGCGGCTGGGGCTGAATCCCCCAGCGCTTCCTTGAGTTTGCGGACGACTGGCGGTTCGACGGTCGACGATGCGGACTTCACGAACTCACCAAGATCCTTGAGCTTCGCGAGGACAGTCTTGCTGTCGACGCCAAGCTCCTTGGCCAGCTCGTGGACGCGGGCCTTTCCTGCCACGGTGCTCCTTTTTCTAGGCCCGCGGCTGCCCGCGCGACCTCCAATTACGGCATGGGAGTACTCATCGCTGAGTGCTCATCGAGCGTCCATCAGACAAACCCACTTCCGAACGGCGGCTATAGCTCACTGCAAACCCTGCTGCGCTTCACGCTGACGATGATCGAGATGGGCTCGTACTTGATCCACTTCGGGACTGCCTGTGATTCGCAGCGCCCGGCGAAACGCCTGACGGCGGATCGCCGACTCAAGGCACTGCAGGTCGGGATGTAGATGCGCACCCCTGCCCGGCAGCCGCCGACGAGGATCGGGAACGAGAACGCCCTCGACAACCACGACGCGCAGCAAGTCGGTCAGCACCGCTCGGCTCCGACACCCGACACAAGTGCGGATCGGCGCCGAACGACGCGCCGTGTCAACTGTAGCGCGCTCCGCCGGTCTCGCCTTGGGCACTACGCAGCGTCAACCACTGGTTGCAGCCGACGGATCGGCGCCGGCGACCCGAGGGACCCCAGCGCTCCCGGGCGTTTCGGTGTCGCTGTGGATGTCGATCCGCCAGCCGGTGAGACGCGCGGCGAGGCGGGCATTCTGGCCCTCCTTGCCGATGGCGAGCGAGAGCTGGTAGTCCGGCACGACGACGCGGGCCGCGCGCTGAGTAGCGTCCACCACCTGCACGGAGCTGACCTTTGCCGGCGAGAGCGCCGAGGCCACGAACCTCGCCGGATCGTCGGACCAGTCGACGATGTCGATCTTCTCGCCGTTGAGCTCTGCCATGACCGCGCGCACCCGGGCGCCGAGCGGGCCGATGCAGGCCCCCTTCGCGTTCAGCCCGGGCACTCGCGTACGCACCGCGATCTTGGAACGGTGACCGGCCTCACGCGCGATCGCCGCGATCTCGACCGTGTGGTCGGCGACCTCGGGCACCTCGAGTGCAAAGAGCCCGCGCACCAGCTCCGGGTGCGTGCGCGACACCGTCACCGACACGCCGCGCGGCGAGCGCGTGACGGACGCGACACAGACCCGGATCCGGTCGCCGTGCTCGTAGCGCTCCCCGGGCACCTGCTCGGCCGGCGGGAGGATCGCCTCGAAACCCTTCCCGAGGTCGACCATCACGATCTTGTTGCCGGCGCGCTGCTCGTGGTGCTGCACCAGGCCGAGCACGACTTCGCGTTCGTGGCCGGCGAACTCGCCGTAGGTCACGTCGGACGAGGCATCGCGTAGCCGCTGGATGATCACCTGACGGGCAGTGGTGGCGGCGACCCGGCCGAAGTCCTCGGGGGTGTCGTCCCACTCGCGTACGAGCTGGCCGTCGGCGTCGAACTCGCGGGCGTAGACCACGACGTCGCCGGTGGACCGATCGATCTGCACCCGGGCGTCGGGCGCCGCCGAGTCGATGTGCCGGTAGGCCGTGGCGAGGGCGGTCTCGATCGCGTCGACGAGCGCGTCGAAGGAGATGTCCTTCTCGCGCTCGACGCTGCGAAGCGCAGCGAGGTCGAGCTTCATGACGCCGGGTCCACAACTTGGGGTGCGTTGAACTCCACCTGGACTACCGCGCGGCTGACGTCGCTGTAGGCCACCGCGATCTGCCCGCCCGGCACATCGGCTCCCACCAGCAGGGCACTCTCGTCATCCGCGGAGCTCACCCGGCCGGTCAGCGGCGGCCCGCCACGCCGGGTCACCGAGACGAGCCGGCCCTGGGCGCGACGCCAGTGCCGCGGCTGGGTCAGCGGGCGGTCGACTCCAGGGGTGGTCACCTCGAGCACGAACGTGCCCGGCATCGCATCCGGGTCGGCGTCGAGCGCCGCGCTCACGGCATGGCTGATGTCGGCGACGGCATCGAGGTCGATGCCCCCGTCACGGTCGATGACGACACGCACCACGCTACGGCTACCGGCGCGGCTGACCGACACGTCTTCGAGCTCGGCGCCGGCGCCGGCAACCACCGGTGCCAGCAGTCCGATCAGGTTCTCCTTCGGAGCCGCCTTGGCCTGCGTCACGTCAGCTCCGTCCCGCGTCGTTGGCGCTTGGCGCGCCGAACCAGCCGCTCTCACCGGCGCCATGTCTCCCAGCGCAGCCTACGACCGGGTTGTGCCAGGCTGAGGATCGTGGCCGGGCAGATACGCGTCAGCCGCCGGTTCGTCGCCGGCGCGGGTGGGCTGGTGGGTCTCGTGGGGCTCACGTCTATCGCCTGTGACGCGTCCCACGCATCTCAAGCACCGGACGCGTCCGGCTCTTCCCGCGCCCCTTCGGCGTCCCTGACGGCCGACCCCTTCGCAGCCGTTGATGCGGGACTGCGGCGACGCGCGGTTGCCGATGAGCGCCGGCTGCTGGCCGCTGCCGCCGCGCCGCCCGCGGCGGAACCGTTCGCCACCATCCGCCGTCTGCACCGCGCCCACCTCCGGACGCTGACCGGCCAGCTTCCCGCCGAGCCGGCCGGCCGGGCGGCACCCACGGTCGCGGCCCTGCAGGCGGCCGAACAGGGCGTGGCTGCTGCCCGGCGCACGGATTGCACCGGCGCTTCAGCGACGCTCGCTCCGGTGCTCGCCAGCCTCGCCGCCTGCGCAAACGTGGCCGTCCACCTGCTTGCCGCGCAGCCTTCGTGAGCTCACCGCCAACCGGACTCGAGACGCTCCTGTCCGGGGAACATGCGGCCGTATACGGCTACGGGATGGCTGGCGCCGTCCTCGTCTCCTTCTCCCCCTCCGCCGGGCTGACAGTCGCGGTCCGAGGCGGCTATGACGCCTTGCGGGTCAGTCGTGACCAGTTGACCGAGGCCATCGCAACCGCCGGAGGAAGCCCGCCGGAGCCGCTGCCGGCGTACGCGCTGCCCTTCCCGCTGAGCAACGCCCCCGCGGTCGTCCGTTTCCTGACCGGCCTCGAAGACCGGCTGTGCGTCGCCGCCGCGAGCACGGTCGGCGCGGCCCCGGTCGCCGCTCATCGGCTGCTGGCCGCCGACGTGCTGTCGGCGTCCGCAGTGCGTGCGACCGTGCTGCGGACGTTGGCCGGTGCCACTCCTTCGACGGCGGTCACGCCCCTGCCGGGGCTGCCCGGACGCTGATCCGGTACGCCGCTAGTCGGTCGCTTCGGGAAGGTCGATCAGGTGCTCCAACAGGGAGACGGCACCGGCGACTTCGGCGCGCGCCGTCGGATCGAGTCGGGCGATGCGCTGCGCGATGAAAGCGGTGCGCTCGCGGCGGATCTCGTCCAGCAGGGTGCGACCGGCAGCGGCTACCTCGATCAGCGCTGCCCTGCCGTCGTCGGGGTCGGTGACGCGCTTGACCAGGTCCCGCTCGTGAAGGCTTGCCACCAGACGCGTGACGGTGGGCGGGGTGATGACCTCGCGGTTGGCCAGCTCGCCGAGGCGCAGCGGGCCATGCTGCTCCACCGTCACGAGGACGGAGAGCTGCGACGGCGTTAGGCCGCCGACCGCACGGCGCGACAGGCGACGATGCAGCCGGCCGATCGCCAGGCGCAGCCGGGTGGCGAGTTCGATCTCCGCCGCGTCAGCGTCGTCGAGGGTCTCGGAGACGGTCATGTCGGCAATGCTGCCCGCTCAGCCGCTGGACCGCGAGTGCCGCGCCGCAGCCGGCTCCTGGCGCCAACCGTCGATCAGGGCCAATACCTGCGATACATGGCTGATTCGGGCGTCCGGAACCGCCGGATGGCCGGGCACATGCGAGCTGGTGACGAGCACCGCCCGCATCCCGATGCCCTTCGCGCCGCTGATGTCATCGATGGGCCGGTCGCCGACGAAAACGGCGTCGGCCGCGCGCACTCCGAGCTCTCCCAGCACCGCCCCGAACGACTCCGGATGTGGCTTGGTGTGCGCGAGATCGGAGGTGTAGACGCGCGCATCGAGCAGATCGATCACGCCGTCGCGCTCCAGCCAGTGCTCGTGCCAGCGGCGCGGCCAATGAGTGTTGGAGAGCAATCCGGTGCGGATACCCCGCTCGCGCAAGGCGATCAGCAATGGACGGACCTCGGGGTGGGCCACAGTGTGCGGGGTCCAGGCATCGAGATGTGCTTCGAGCGCCGCGTCGCGCAGCGCGCCATCCACGTCGAGACCGGTCTCGGCCGACGCCGCTGCGAGGACATCAGCCGTCGTCCCGCTGTGCCCGCCGACCCCCACGCTTTCCCACCACCGCAGCTCCGCCGCTGCCAGAGCCTTGGCCACTTCCTCGACGCGGTCGGGCGCGAGGACGCGAGCGGCAGCGCGCCAGAGGTCGAGCAGGTCGATGGTGTGGTGCGGGGTGAGCGTGCCGCCCCAGTCGAAGACGACGGCCTCAACGGTCACGACGCGTTCACTCAGGCGAGGCGACGGCGACCAGCTCGGCGACGGCACCGTCGAGCGGGATGGTGCGCCGCTCTCCGCTGCGCCGGTCCTTCACCTCGATCTCGCCGGACGCCAGTCCCTTGCCGACCACGACGATGGTCGGCACTCCGAGCAGATCGGCGTCGGCAAACGCCACACCCGCGCTCGTCCCACGATCGTCGAGCAGCACCCGCAGGCCCGCCTGCTCGAGCGATTCCCCGAGCTGCGCCGCGGCTTCCTGCTGACCGGCCTTGCCGATCGCGACGAGATGGACATCGGCAGGAGCGACCGCCGCCGGCCAGATGAGCCCGCGGTCGTCGTGGTTCTGCTCGATGATCGACGCGACCGCCCGGCTCACCCCGATGCCGTAAGAACCCATCGTGACCCGCACCGGGGTGCCGTCGGGTCCGAGCACGTCCAGCTCGAACGTGTTGGCGTACTTGCGCCCGAGCTGGAAGATGTGGCCGATCTCGATGGCCCGGCCGATCACCAGCGGCTCGCCGCAGCGGGGGCAGGGATCACCGTCGGCGATGCTGGCGACGTCGAGATAGCGCTCGACCGTGAAGTCGCGCCCAGCGGTCACGTTCAGGACGTGGTGGTCGGCCTTGTTGGCGCCTGTGACCCAACTCGTGCCGTCGGAAATGCGGGTGTCGGCGTAGTACGTGAGGAGACCGTGCTGCGGACCGACGTAGCCCCGGATCAGCTCCGGATGGGCCTCGAAATCGGCAGCCTCGAAGGGCTCCACGACGCTCGGCGCCAGCGCCGCTTCGAGCTTGTCGATGTCGAGCTCACGATCGCCGGGCACCCCGACGGCGACCGGCTGCCCGTCGATCTTCACGAGGACGTTCTTCAGCGTCTGCCCGGGCTCGATACCGAGGTGCGCCGCGAGCGACTCGATCGTCGGGGTGTCAGGGGTGTGCACTTCCTGCATGGCCGGGGCGGACGCGGGCGGCGTGGACGGCGGGGTGAAGGTGACGGCTTCGACGTTCGCCGCGTAGCCGCAGCCCGCGCACGAGACGAAGGTGTCCTCCCCCACCGGCGTCGGGGCGAGGAACTCCTCGGACGCCGAACCGCCCATGGCTCCGGAGACCGCCGAGACGATCCGGTAGTCCAGGCCGAGCCGGTCGAAGATGCGGACGTACGCCTCGCGGTGCAGCTCGTAGGACTTGGCGAGGCCGGCATCGTCGATGTCGAAGGAGTACGCGTCCTTCATGACGAACTCGCGCCCGCGAAGGATCCCCGAACGCGGTCGCGCCTCATCGCGGTACTTGTTGGCGACCTGGTAGAGGATCACCGGCAGGTCCTTGTAGGAGCTGTACTCGCCCTTCACCAGCAGCGTGAAGAGCTCCTCGTGCGTCGGGCCGAGCAGGTAGTCGCCGCCCCGTCGATCCTTGAGCCGGAAGAGCAGATCGCCGTACTCGTCCCAGCGCCCTGTCGCGAGGTAGGGCTCCTTCGGCAGCAGCGAGGGCAGCAGCACCTCTTGACCGCCAATGCGGTCCATCTCCTCGCGCACCACGAGGGCCACCCGGTCGAGCACGATCTTGCCGAGCGGCAGCCAGCTCCAGAGCCCGGAAGCGACGCGGCGCACGTAGCCGCCACGCACCAGCAACTGATGGCTCGCGACCTCCGCGTCAGCAGGTGCATCACGCAGGGTTCGCAAGAACAGCCGGGACATCCGTAGCACCAGGCCACGGTACCGGCGGCGCAGCTGGGCGCTACCCGATTACGCTCGCCTCCGCCGTACCGCGCGCCCAGTCATGGGCCTCGCGTAAGCCTGAGCACACGCCCCGACGTACGGAGAGGATTAATCCGCGGGATCGGGGGCGGGCGCGTCAGGCCAACGCCGGCGCCAGGGTGGACGAGACCCGCTCGCGGTCGGCCTTGCGGACGAAGACGTCGTCGCCGGCCTGGATGCCGAGGCGGGTGGCCCGCTCGCGGGTGATCTGCACCCACGTAGACGTCGTGCCCTCGTCGCCGTCGATCTCGACCTCGACCTGAACCTCGAAGCCCAGGCGCGCTATACGCGTGATCCGGGCGTGCACCGAGCCCGGCTCCTCGGTGGTGATGAGGTCCAGGTTGTGCGGGCGGACGAGGTCGCCGTGCAGCTTGGTCACCGGGCCGAGGAAGCCCATCACGAAGTCGTTCGCCGGACGCTCGTAGAGCTCGTCGGGCGTGCCTTCCTGCTCGACCCGGCCGGCGGCCATCACGAAGATGCGGTCGGCGACGTCCATGGCCTCCTCCTGGTCATGGGTGACGAAAACTGTCGTCACGTGGACCTCGTCGTGCAGCCGGCGCAGCCAGGTCCGCAACTCCTTGCGCACCTGGGCATCGAGCGCGCCGAAGGGCTCGTCCAGCAGCAGCACCTCAGGCTTCACGGCGAGCGCGCGAGCCAACGCCATGCGCTGGCGCTGACCGCCGGACAGCTGCGAGGGGTAGCGGTCAGCGAACTGGTCGAGGTGGACCAGCTCGAGCAGCTCCTTCACCCGGGCCTTGATCTCCGCCTTCGGCTTCTTGCGGATCTCAAGGCCGAACGCGACGTTGCGCGCCACCGTGAGGTGCTTGAAGGCCGCGTAGTGCTGGAAGACGAAGCCGATGTTGCGCCGCTGCGGCGGCAGGAGCGTGAGATCGACACCGTTGATCTCGATGGTCCCGGTGTCGGGCAGCTCGAGGCCGGCGATGATCCGCAGCAGGGTGGACTTGCCGCCACCGCTCGGGCCGAGCAGAGCGGTGAGATCGCCGTCCTCGATGTCGACCGAGACGTTGTCCAGCGCCACGAAATCTCCGAAGCGCTTGGTCACGTTGCGCACGCGGATCGCCATCAGCTGTCCTCCTTGGGACGAAGTAACGAGATGACGATGAGCGCGACGATCGCGATCAGCGCCAGCAGGAAAGCGGCCGAGTAGGCACCCACCGCGTCGAAGTTCTGGAAGTGCTCCTGCACGAAGAGCGTGAGGGTTTGGGTCTGGCCTTCGAGGTTTCCGGAGACCACCGCCACCGCCCCGAACTCACCCAGCGCTCGTGCGAGTGAGAGCACCACCCCGTAGGCCAGCGCCCAGCGGATCGCGGGGAGCGTGATGCGCCAGAACCCTTGCCAGCGCGAGGCACCGAGGGTGTACGCGGCCTGCTCCTGATCGGTGCCGATCTCCTCGATCACGGGCGCGACGGCTCGCACGACGAGTGGCAGCGAGACGAAGATCGTCGCGAGGACCATGCCGGGCAGCGCGAAGATCACCTGGACGCCGTGGTTGTCGAGCCAGCGCCCGACGGGCTCGAAGCGGCCGTAGATCAGGACCAGCGAGAGCCCGACGACCACCGGCGAAACCGCGATCGAAAGGTCGATCAGCGAGTTCAGCAGGCGCCGGCCCCAGAAGCGGTGGCGCACCAGCAGCAGCGCCATGCCGACGCCGAAGACGGTGTTGCAGATAGTGGCGATGCCGGCCGTCTCTGCCGTGATCTGGATGGCGTGGATGGCGGCGGGCGTGGTGAGCGAATCCCAGACCACTCCGGCGCCGTGCTCGAAGGTGCGCCAGAAGACCAGCCCGACCGGCACCATCAGCAGGAAGAACAGATACGCCACGGCGATCAGCCGCAAGGTCCACCGCGACGCCGGCCGCGTGGCCGAGTTCTGGCTGCGGTAGCCGCGAGGTGCCTTGGAGGCCGTCCCGCGCCGCTTGCGGCGGCTGACCGCACCCGCCGGGAGAGTGTCACTGACCACGACGAGCCGCCCAATGCTGGATGAGGTTCAGCAGGAGCAGGACGACGAGCGCCACGACCAGCAGCACGGTCGAGACGGCGGCGGCACCGGCCTGGTTGTCGTTCTCGATCTGCCCGTAGATCTGCACGGCGGCCACCTGCGTGTGGCCGATGATGTTGCCGGAGATCAGCACGGTCGAGCCGAACTCCGACAGCGCCCGGGTGAACGCGAGCGCCGTGCCGGACAGGATGGCCGGCAGCAGGTTCGGCAGGATGATCCGGCGGAAGATGGTGAGCCGCGAGGCGCCGAGTGAGGCCGCCCCTTCTTCCATCTGCTGGTCGAGTTCGATCAGCACGGGCTGCACAGTGCGCACCACGAAGGGGAGCGTCACGAAGAGCAGTGCGACCACGACGCCGGTCTGCTTGTAGGCGATGTCGACGCCGAGCGGGCTGTTCGGTCCGTAGAGCGAGAGCAGGACCAGACCCGCGACGATGGTCGGAAGGGCGAAGGGCAGGTCGATCAGGACATCGAGGATCTTCTTGCCGGGGAACGAGTCGCGGACCAGCACCCAGGCGATGAGCGTTCCGAAGACCAGATTGATCAGGGCAACCAGCAGGCTGGCCACGATCGTCAGCTCGAGAGCCGACCAGGCGTCCGGCGTGGTGACCGCGTGCCAGAAGGAGTGCCAGCCGCCCTTGGTGCCGGTGAAGACGACGGCACTGAGCGGGATCAGGACGACGAGGCTGAGGTAGAGGGTCGTGAGCCCCCCGCCGAGGAAGAGCCCGTAGGGCAGCCGGCGGGGCCGGCGGTTGACCGTGCTGTGGCGAGGGCCGGTTCCGGCCGGGGCCGGCAGGGCCCCGCCGGAAACCGGCTCCTTGACGAGCGTTGTCGCTGCCATCAGTCCGACGTCACTTGCTGGTCGAGACGCCATTGCTGCGCTCGATTCCGGTGATGATGCCCTTGTCGGCGTCGAAAAAGGTGCTGGTGACGTCTGTCCAGCCGCCGAGGTCCTTGATGGTGAACAGGCCGGAAGGCGTCGTGAACTTCACCTTGCTGCTGGTCACGCCGGAGACGACCGGGCGGTAGCCGTTGTCAGCGAAGATTGCCTGCGCCTGCGGGGTGTGCAGGAAGTCGACAAACGCCTGAGCTTGCTTGGGGTGCTTGCTCTCGGTGGTGACGGCGATCGGATTCTCGATCAGGATCGTCTGTGACGGGGTCACGTAGTCGATCGGCTGGCTCTTCTGCTGGGCGAAGATGGCGTCGTTCTCGTACGAGATGAGGACGTCGCCCTTGCCGTTGGTGAAGGTCTGCAGCGCCTTGCGAGCGCTGTCGTCCTGGACCGAGACGTTCTTGAAGAGCTTCTGCAGATAGGCGACGCCAGCGGCGTTGTCGGCGCCCTTGTTCGAGATCGCCCCGTAGGCGGCCATGATGTCCCAGCGGGCACCGCCTGAGGTGATCGGGTTCGGCACGATGACCGACACCCCGGGCTTGACCAGGTCGTTCCAGCCGGTGATGTGCTTCGGGTTGCCCTTGCGGGTGGCGAGCACGACGACGGAGTCGGTGATGTTGCCCTTGTACTGATCCTTGTCCCAGTTCGGGGAGACCAGCGAGGCCTTCACCAGCCGGGTCATGTCAGGCGCCAGCGAGAACTCGACGACGTCGGCCTTCAGGCCGCTGACGACCGCGCGGCTCTGGTCACCGGACGCCCCGTACGACTGGCTGAATGTGATGTTCTTGCCGGCCGATGTCTTTTGGAAGGCGGCGATGAGCTGGGTGTAGGCGGCCTGCGGAGTGGAGTACGCGACCAGCGAGAGCTTGACCTTGGCACCGGATCCGCTCGAGCTGGTCCCGCTGGAGCTGGTCCCGCTGGAGCTGGAACCGCAGGCAGAGAGCGTCAGTGCCGCAGAGAGCACCACGCCGGCGCCCGCAAAGCCGATCCGGCGGCGAGATGAAGTCGAATCTGTGATGGACACTGAACCCCCTGGGAGGACACGAGATGAGCACCCGTGTCGATTAACTTGATGTATTCAGTAAACACCATCAACACAATCGACATTACGGGTTGGCGGAGAGATTCACCCCGCTGGGTGAGCGATCACCCGAACGGCCGAATCGCCCACCAACGGCTCAGAACAGGACGCTGGCGAACGTCTCCTGGCGCACGAAACCGACCCGCTCGTAGGCCGTCCGTGCGCCGGTGTTGAACGCGTTGACGTACAGGCTGACTATCGGCGCGATGTCGCGCTGGGCCGCGACGGCGACGGCCGCGGTGCCGGCGGTGCCGAGCCCCTGACCGCGGAGGGCAGGCGCCACCCATACGCCCTGGATCTGGCACGCGCTACTGGTGGCGGCCCCGACCTCAGCCTTGAAGAGCACGCGTCCGTTGTCGATGCGGGCGAAGCAGCGCCGGGCGCTGATCAGCTCGGCCACGCGGGCCCGATACAGATCGACGCTTTCGGGCGGGACGCCGATCTCCTCGGTGAACATGGCCACCGCGGCTGGCAGCAGGACATCCAGCTCGGACGGCACCACCAGCCGCACCTGCGGATCGGGCGCCACCAGCGGCGGCCGGTCGAGCACCATCAACGGCTGATCGTCGCGCAGCTCCCGGGGCGGACCCCAGGCTCGCCGCAGCAGCTCCCACAGCGGCAGCACTTCCGCGGCCAGGCCGACGATCGACGCGCAGCGGCGATGCCGGCGGCGGGCGTAACCGGCGAAGGCCTCGATCGACTCCGGCCCGGCGCAGACCGGCCAGATGTTGGCTCCCGCGTAACACATCGCGAGCAGTTCACCGGCGTGCTCGTGTCCCCAGACCTGGGCTCCGAGCCGCCATTCCGACAACCCGGCCGAGGCGACCCGGCTGGCGACAAACACGTCCATCACCGGCCGGCGGGCGAGCATCTCGCGCGCGGCGGGCAAGTCGGTGTCGGTCAGCACCCGGACCCGGGGCTCACCGGCAGCTGACCCGCGTGTCACGATCGGACATTAACCGGCAGGCCACAGCCCCGGCGCGCAGGCAGCTACGAAACGCTGACCGTAGGGCTCCCGGACTCCGCGGCGTCAGCCTCCATGGTCTCGGCGAGGCGCAGCGCCTCAGCGATCAGTGTCTCGACGATCTGGGCTTCCGGCACCGTGCGCACGACCTCACCGCGTACGAAGATCTGCCCCTTGCCATTGCCGGAAGCGACGCCGAGGTCGGCTTCGCGGGCCTCGCCCGGACCGTTGACGACGCACCCCATGACGGCTACGCGCAGCGGCACCTCGAGACCGTCGAGCCCGGCGGCCACCTCATCGGCGAGTTTGTAGACGTCGACCTGGGCCCGGCCGCACGAGGGGCACGAGACGATCTCGAGCTTGCGCGGGCGCATCCCGAGCGATTCCAGGATGGCAGCGCCGACCTTGACCTCCTCGACCGGAGGGGCTGAGAGCGAAACCCGGATCGTGTCGCCGATGCCCTCGGCCAGCAGCGCCCCGAAGGCGACCGCGGACTTGACCGTCCCCTGGAACGTGGGGCCTGCTTCGGTGACGCCGAGGTGCAGTGGGTAATCGCAGGCCTGGGCCAGCAGCCGGTATGCCTCGATCATGATCACCGGGTCGTGGTGCTTGACCGAGATCTTGATGTCTCGGAAGCCGTGCTCCTCGAAAAGCGAGCACTCCCACAGCGCCGACTCGACGAGGGCTTCCGGGGTGGCCTTGCCGTACTTGGCGAGCACCCGCTTGTCGAGCGAACCGGCGTTGACGCCGATCCGGATCGGCGTGCCGGCGGCGGTAGCGGCCTTGGCGATCTCGGCGACCTTGTCATCGAAGGTCTTGATGTTGCCCGGGTTCACGCGCACCGCAGCGCAGCCCGCGTCGATCGCGGCGAACACGTACTTGGGCTGGAAGTGGATATCGGCAATCACCGGGATCTGCGACTTGCGCGCAATGGTGGGCAGCGCGTCGGCATCGTCCTGGCTCGGAACGGCGACGCGGACGATCTCGCAGCCGGCTGCGGTGAGCTCGGCGATCTGCTGGAGCGTGGCGTTCACGTCTGACGTGAGCGTGGTGGTCATCGACTGCACCGAGACGGGTGCGTCGCCGCCGACCAGCACCCCGCCGACATTCAACTGCCGGCTCACCCGGCGCGAGGCCAGCGGCTTCGGGGGTGCGGACGGGATCCCGAGACCGATGGACACGGTTACCCCAGACGAATCGGATTGACGATGTCAGCGGCCGCGAGCACCAAGGTCAGCGTCGCGAATATCGCTACCACAGCGTACGTCGCGGGCAGGAGCTTGGTCAGATCCACACGCTTGAGCGGGCCGCGATATCCGCGCAGCCGCCGCAGCCGGTCGCGCACCTGCTCGAAGCCGAGAACGGCCAGATGACCACCGTCGAGCGGCATCAGCGGAAGCAGGTTGAAGAACCCGACGAACAGGTTGACGCCCGCGACCAGCAGCAGGAAGTCGCCGATGCGGGTGTCCCAGCCGATCCCGCCGCCGCCGGCCGCGCCGCCGCTGAGCAGATCGCCGCTGACCCGGCTGATCCCGATGACGCCGACGGCGCCGTTCGGGTCGCGGTGGTTGCTGAAGATCGTCGAGATGCGCTGCGGGAAGTGGGCGAGCGAGCTGACGGTGCCGGTGACGAAGGTGCCGAGTGTCGTGATCGTCTTCCGGGCTGCCGTCACCGGGCCCACGTGCATCTGCTGCGCGGTGATTCCGAGGACGGGGATCTTCTGCGTGCCGCCACTGTCGGTGGGCTGTGACTGCAGCACCGGGGTGATCGTGGTGGTCCGCATCGTCCCGTCGCGCTCGTACTTCACGGCAAGGGGAGCAGCCGAATTGTCAGCGCGGATGGCGTCACGCAGCTGCGAGAACGTCGTCGTCGACGTTCCGCCGACGCTGATCAGCCGGTCACCGGACTTCAGGCCGGCGGCCTGCGCCGGGCTTCCCGAGTCGGAGGTGGTGCACGCCTTGGTGGCATCCGCCGACAGGCAGGTGGCCGGTGTGCTGATGACGGCGGCTGAGGTGGCGATCGGTGAGATCAGCAGCGCAAGGAAAACCAGCACGATGGCGAGAACGAAGTGCATCGTCGAGCCGGCGACCAGCACGATCGCACGGCGGCCTGCCGGGAAGCGGTAGAAGGCGCGCTTCTCGTCGTCCGGATCCTCGAGTTCCTCGAGCGGTGTCATCCCGACGATCTTGACGAAGCCACCAGCGGGGATGGCTTTGATGCCGTACTCGGTCTCGCCCTTGCGACGCGACCAGACCGTCGGCCCGAAGCCGACGAAGAACTGCGTCGCCTTCATCCCGAAGAGCTTGGCCGTCGCGAAGTGGCCGCCCTCGTGAAGAACGACGGAGACAAGCAGCGCCAGCACGAAGGCAAGCGCACCGATCAACGCCACAGTCAGGTCTCCTGGGTCGACAGCTGGGAAATCAACGCGCGCGCGAGCCGGCGGGCCTCGTCCTCACTCTCCAACACATCGGCAGGTGTGGAGAGTTCCCGAAGTGCCACCCGGCTGAGAGTCTGCTGGATGACTTCGACGATCGCGAGGAACGGGAGCCGGCCGTCCAGGAATGCCGCGACGGCCTCCTCGTTGGCGGCGTTGAACACCGCCGGCCCGCTGCCACCGACCTGACCTGCCGCTTTGGCGAGATCGACAGCAGGGAAGGCTTCGGTGTCGAGTGGCTCGAACGTGAGCGACTGCGCAGCGGTCCAATCCATGCCGGGAGCGGCGTCCCCAACCCGGTCCGGCCAGCCGAGCGCGAGGGCGATCGGCAGCCGCATGTCGGGCGGGCTGAGCTGGGCGATCGTCGACCCGTCGGCGAACTCCACCATGCTGTGCACCAGCGACTGCGGGTGGACGACCACATCGATGCGCTCGTAAGGAATGTCGAAGAGCAAGTGCGCCTCGATGATCTCCAGGCCCTTGTTGACGAGCGTGGCGCTGTTGACCGTGATGACCGGCCCCATGTCCCAGGTGGGATGGGCCATCGCCTGGCTCGGCGTGACGTGGGCCAGGTCGGCGCGGGCCTTGCCGCGGAACGGGCCACCGCTCGCCGTCAGGACGAGCCGCCGGACCTCACTCTTGGCCCCCCCGCGCAGGCATTGCGCCAGGGCGCTGTGCTCGGAGTCGACCGGGATGATCCGGTCCAGGTAAGGCACAACGAGCGGACCGCCCGCGATCAGCGACTCCTTGTTGGCCAGCGCGAGGGTGCGTCCGGCCTCGAGGGCGGCAAGCGTCGCATGAAGCCCGACCGATCCAGTGATGCCGTTGAGCACGATGTCGCAGGGCCAGGCCGCGACCTCGGTCACGGCATCGGGGCCGGCCAGCACCTTGGGCATCACGAAATCGCCGCGGTCGTGGCCGCTGCGCTTGGCTGCTGCGTAGAGCGCCAGCTGGACGTCCTGAGCGGCGGTCGCGCGGGAAACGGCTACGGCCTCGACCCCGAGCTCAATGGCCTGGGCCGCCAGTTCCTCTGGGCGGCCTCCGCCACCGGCGATCGCGACCACCCGGAAACGGCCGGGCTCGCGCCGGATGACGTCGATGGCCTGGGTGCCGATCGAGCCCGTCGAACCGAGCAGCACCACCTCGCGGGTCGTCACCGGATCAGTGTGGCAGGCGCCGCGGGGCTATTCACTGAGAAAGAAGTCCAAGGCGGCTGTGTCCGCGCTCCAAGTGGCGCGCGCACCGAGGCCTGCGGCCGGCTCCGGGCCGGCCGCACCCGGCCAGGTGTGACCTCCGCCGTCGACCGTGTCGAGCTGGACCGTCCGACCGGCGGTGCATCCCCAGCGCTGCACCTGCGTACCCGCCCCCGGGGAGGCGGCAGCCGATGGACCGCTGCAACCCACTGTCCAGAACGCCAAGCGCGACGCGACAGGCTCGGAGGGCACGTCGCCGAAGGTTCCGGCCGCGCTACCGGTGTACGGCACGATCGGGTCGGCCGTGCCGTGCACCTCGAAGTAGGGCTTGCGGACGCAGCCGCCGCGCGGCGTGATGCTCGGGGCTACGGCGAACACGGCTCGGACGGCGGCGACCCGGCAGGCCGCGGCGACGGCCATGTCGGCGCCGTCACTGATGCCGGCGGTGTAGACCCGGCCGTTGGAACAGCCCCCGAAAGCCAGCAAAGTCGCGATGACCTGGGTGAAAGCGGCGTCATCGGGCAGCGGTTCGGTGCCCGAGAAGTTCCAAAGGCCGTTGGTGCCGTTGGGAGTGACGACGATGAAGCCGCGGCTGGCGCCAAGGGGTCCGAGGCCGGTGTAGCCGTGCTCCTGCGTCGCGCTCTGGTTGCCGCCGTGGAAGTCGATCACCACTGGTGCCGGGAAGGTCGCCGGAAGATCGAGGATGACCTCGCGGCCGTCGACGGTCTGGTTCCCCGGCGCCAGGTGGCAGACCCGTACCGCCGGATGAGCCGTGGGCGACGCGAGCTGCAGGGTCGGCAGGGTCGGACCGGGCGTCTTGGTGAGCGGCGGCAGGTGGGTGGCGCTCGGGCTCGGCGTCGGTGAGGGCGTGGCGCTCGACACCAACGGTTCGGGTGACGTGGCGGGCGGGGTCACGACGGCCTTCTTCGGCGTGCTCGAGCAGCCGGCGAGAGCGACGCTGAGGACAGCGGCCAGGGCCACCGAGATCCGTGCCAGGCCCTGCATCAGCCGGCGGCGGCGAGCTGCCCGCAAGCGGCGGCGACCTCGCGGCCGCGGGTGTCGCGCACGGTCGTGGCCACCCCGGCCGCCCGCAGCCGGCGTACGAACTCGCGCTCGCGCGACGGTGTACTCGCGGTCCAGATGCTGCCCGGCGTCGGGTTCAGCGGGATCAGGTTGACGTGGGCGAGCGTGCCGCGCAGCAGATCCCCCAGCGCGTCGGCGCGAGCGGCGTCATCGTTGATGTCGTTGATCAGCGCGTACTCCACCGTCATGCGGCGGCCGGTGCGCTTGGCGTACCGGAGGGCGGCGGCGACCGTCTCGGTGACGGGCCATCGCTGATTGACCGGGACCAGCGTGTCGCGCAGCTCGTCGTCCGGCGCGTGGAGGCTGAGCGCGAGGGTCACGGCCAGACCCTCCCCCGCCAGGGCGTCGATACGCGGTACGAGACCGACGGTGCTGACGGTGATCGAACGCTGTGAGAGGCCGAATCCGTGCGGGTGCGGATCGGTCAGCCTGCGCAGCGCTGCGACCACGGGGTTGTAGTTCGCGAGCGGCTCGCCCATGCCCATGAAGACGACGTTGGACAGGCGCCCGCCCGGCTCGCCCTCGGGGACGTCCGCCGTCAGCCTGCGCTGCGCTGCCACGACCTGTTCGACGATCTCGGCAGTCGAGAGGTTGCGGGTGAGGCCCCCCTGACCCGTCGCGCAGAACGGGCAGCCCATCCCGCAGCCAGCTTGGCTCGAGACGCAGACCGTGACACGGTCGGGATAGCGCATGAGAACCGACTCGATGAGCACCCCGTCGTGCCCGCGCCACACCGTCTTCACGGTGTCGCCGCCGTCGCAGATCTCCTCCCGGACGGGCGTCAGCAGGGTGGGTAACAGGCTCTCGACGAGCTTCGCGCGGCTCGCCGCCGGCAGGTCGGTCATGGCCGCGGGGTCGATCGTGCGCCGCACGAAGTAGTGCTGCGAAAGCTGCTGCGCCCGGTACGCCGGCTCGCCCAGCTCGGTAACCGCTTCGCGGCGCTTGTCCGGCGCCAGGTCGGCGAGGTGACGCGGCACGGGGCTGCGCCGCGGTGCCACGAGGGGAAGACTCATTTCCCCTCCCATGGTTTCACAGACCAAGATCAACGCTTCCATGATCATGGTCTGAGCCGGATGATCATGCGTATTCCATGATCAGGCAGTGTTGATCTTGTTAGTGCGCCCAGGCGGTCAGCAGGAGGTACGCGACGGGCGCGGTCGCGAGCAGCGAGTCCAGCCGGTCCATGACCCCGCCGTGGCCAGGAAGCAGGTGTCCCATGTCTTTGATGCCGATGTCCCGCTTGAGCATGGATTCGCTGAGATCACCCATGGTCGACGCGGCCACCGCGGCGAGGCCGAAGACGATGCCGAGCAGTGCCGAGCGGTGGATCAGGAAGGGGAACATGATCCCGGCGCACAGGCAGCTGGCAGCCACCGAGCCGCCGAGCCCCTCCCACGACTTCCCTGGTGAGATGCGCGGCGCGAGCTTGTGGCGGCCGCCGGAAAGCACGCCCGCTGCGTAGCCACCGACATCGTTGAGCGCCGCCGTGGCAATGAAGATGATCACCAGCCGGGGGCCGTTGGAGGGACGCGAAAGCAGACCGGCGAAGCCCGCGAGAAAGCCGGTGTAGCCGAGGCAGAACAGGGTGGCCGCCAGGTCGCGGCGCAGATCCGCCTTGGGCTGGAACTCCCGTGGGTCGTACGCCCGCCAGCCGACCGCCACGATCACCGCGATGAACAGCCCGACCACCAGGCCGTCGGTGCCCTGGGCGTAGGCGGCCGCCGGTACGGCGGCTCCCGCGATCGTCACCGGGATCCGCGGGATGTGCAGATGGGCCACCTTCAGGGCGGTGACCAGCTCGTACGCGCCCATCCCCACGGCGAGGCAGATGACCCCGACCCACAGGACGCGAACCGTGAACAGAGTGGCGAAGATCAGCCCCGCGAGGCTGACCCCGACGATGATCGCCGCGCGCAGATCGCGGCCGGCGCGGCCGCCTTTCGGGGCTGCCGGCGCTGCCCCGGCCTCAGCCACCTCAGACTTCAAGCAGCTCGGACTCCTTGTGCTTGAGCAGCTCATCAACTTCGGCGACGAAGCGGTGCGTCAACGCCTCGAGCTCCTTCTCGGCACGCTTGACATCGTCCTCGCCCGCGTCGCCGTTCTTCTTCATCTTCTCCAGCGTGTCCATGCTGTGCCGGCGGATGCTGCGGATGCTCACGCGGGCGTCCTCCGTCTTGCCCCGGACGACCTTGACGAGCTCACGGCGGCGTTGCTCGGACAGCTCGGGAAAGACGCAACGGATGATGTTGCCGTCGTTGGCCGGATTGATCCCGAGATCACTGTCACGGATTGCCCGCTCGATCGCCCCGATGGAGCCCTTGTCGTACGGGCTCACGATGACCATGCGCGCCTCGGGCACGCTGAATGACGCCAGCTGCTGCACGGGGGTCGGGGTGTCGTAGTAGTCGACGACGATCTTGGAGAACATGGCGGGCGTCGGGCGTCCGGTGCGTACCGCGGCGAAATCGTCGCGCGCGACGCGGACCGCCTTTTCCATCTTCTCCTCGGCTTCGAGCAGCTCGAAGTCGATGTCGGTGTCCTCGTCGCTGCTCATGAGCTCACGCAGTCCTCTCCGGGGCGGCCGTCACCACCGTGCCGATCTTTTCACCTCGGACGGCGCGCAGGATGTTGCCTTCGGTCAGCAGATCGAACACCACGATCGGAAGCGCGTTGTCCATGCACAGGCTGATGGCCGTCGCATCCATCACCTTCAGGCCGCGCATGAGCACCTCGGTGTACGTCAGCGCATCGAACTTGACCGCGTCAGGGTTGCGCTTGGGATCGCTGTCGTACACCCCATCGACCTTGGTCGCCTTGAGGACGGCTTCGGCCTTGATCTCCAGCGCGCGCTGCGCCGCCGTCGTATCGGTGGAGAAGTACGGAGCGCCGAGGCCGGCGCCGAAGATCACCACGCGTCCCTTTTCGAGGTGACGGATCGCCCGCAGCGGCAGGTACGGCTCGGCGACCTGACCCATCGCGATGGCGGACTGGACGCGGGTCGTGACGCCCTCGTGCTCTAAGAAGTCCTGCAATGCCAGGCAATTGATGACCGTGGCGAGCATGCCCATGTAGTCGGCTCGGGCGCGGTCCATGCCTCGATCGGCAAGCGCCTGGCCGCGGAACATGTTGCCGCCGCCGACCACGATCGCGACCTGAACGCCCGTGGCCACGACCTCGCCGACCTGTCGGGCGATCGCCGCGACGGTAGTCGGATCGATGCCCAACGGCTCCCCGCCAGCAAACGCCTCGCCGGACAGTTTCAGCAGTACCCGCGACCAGCGGGGCTCGTCGGAAACCAGATCATCAGCGGGCTGGGTCACGGGGCGACTCCTCCGGGGCGGACGGCCTTCTGGGCGCTCGGACAGGCATCCTTCGCCAGTCTGCCCGAGGACGCGAATCGGCGGGGCGGTGAATCATGATCGATTCACCGCCCCGCCGTCGTTGTGCTTACGCGCTCAGGGTCGTGCCGGTCAGGCGCCGACCTCGAAACGGGCGAAGCCGGTGACGGTCGCACCGGCCTCGTCGAGCAGCGCCTTGACCGTGCGCTTGGGCTCACGGACCGACGACTGCTCGAGGAGAACGACCTCCTTGAAGAAGCCGTTCACCCGGCCATCGATGATCTTGGGCAGCGCCTGCTCGGGCTTGCCCTCCTTCTTCGCGATGGCCTCAGCGATCGACCGCTCGCTCTCGACGAGATCCGCCGGCACCGCGTCACGTGAGACGTACTGCGCCCGCATGGCGCTGACCTGCATTGCTGCGCCTCGCGCCGCCTCAGCGGCAGCGTCGCCGTCGCCGTCGAACGCCACCAGGACCCCGATCTGCGGGGGCAGGTCGCTGGCCCGGCGATGCAGGTACGCCGCCACCTTGCCGTCGAAGACGACCAGGTTGCGCAGCTCGATCTTCTCGCCGATGACGGCGTTGAGCTCGTCGATGCTGGCCTGCACAGTGCGACCGTCGGACAGCGTCTCGCCCAGCAGCACCTCGACGCTCGCCGGGCGGACCTTCGCGGCGTGCGCGACGATCTCTCCGGCCAGCTCCTGGAACTGCTCGTTCTTCGCCACAAAGTCGGTCTCGCACGCGAGTTCGATCATGGCGCCCTCGGCTGCGGCGACCAGCCCGTTCTTCGCGTCGCGGCTCGCCGCGCGCTGGCCGGCCTTGCCGAGACCCTTCTTGCGAAGTGCGTCGATGGCCTTCGCCTTGTCGCCATTTGCCTCCACGAGCGCCTTCTTGACGTCGCTCATGCCGGCACCTGTGAGCTCGCGGACCTCTCGGATGAGGGCCACGGTGACCTCAGCCACTGTTTCTTCCTTCGTCTCGGTTCTTGAATGATCGTTGATGATCAGTAACGCGCTCGGGCGATTACTGAGCGGGTGTAGTGGCCTCTGCTGGCTGTTCAGTGACGGCCGGGGCTTCGGATGCTCCCGCACCCTCTACCGCGCCCGCCGCCGGATCGACCGCCGCCGGGACACAAGGGGTGCCCTCGGCGTCGCCGCCCAACAGGCTCTGCTCCCAGTCGGCGAGCGGCTCTCCCGCGCCGACCCCGGCATCAGCCTTGTCACCCGACGCACCCGCACGTGCCTGCAGCCCCTCGGCCACCGCGTCAGCGATGACCTTGGTGAGCAGGTTGACGCTGCGGATCGCGTCGTCGTTGCCCGGAATCGGGTAGTCGACCTCGTCCGGATCGCAGTTGGTGTCGAGGATCGCGACGATCGGAATCTTCAGCTTGCGGGCCTCGCCAACGGCGATGTTCTCGAGCTTGGTGTCGATGATCCACACCGCGCTCGGGATCTTCTGCATGTCGCGGATTCCGCCGAGGGTGCGCTCGAGCTTGGCCTTCTCACGCGAAAGAACGAGCGACTCCTTCTTGGTACGGATCGCATCGCCACCGCCAGTGGCCTCGAGCTCTTCGAGCTCCTTCAGGCGCTGAAGCCTCTTGTGCACGGTCTGGAAGTTGGTGAGCATCCCGCCGAGCCAGCGCTCCTTGACGTACGGCATGCCGACACGGGTGGCCTGCTCCTCGATCGCTTGCTGCGCCTGCTTCTTGGTGCCGACGAACATGATCGAGCCGCCGTGGGCCACGGTCTGCTTGACGAAGTCGTACGCCTGGTCGATGTAGTCGACGCTCTGGCGCAGATCGATGATGTAGTTGCCGTTGCGCTCGGTGAAGATGTACCGGCGCATCTTGGGGTTCCAGCGCTTGGTCTGGTGTCCGAAATGGACCCCAGCCTCCAGCAGCTGGCGCATGGTGACGACCACTTGTGGCGCGCCCTTTCGCTCTCTCGGTTCTTGCCCCTGCGCCGGGCGGCGAGGGACCCTGACGCCCTGACGGGTCCGCACCCCGGATTCCCAGGGACCGCTGCGGCCCGACCCGGCCGGCGGCCAGAGAAGGACGTGCGTAGTCAGACCGGCTTTGCGGCCGGGCTGCTGATTTGTGCTCTTTGCACAAGGCAAAGCGCTGGTAGTGCATTCCGAGTGTACGCGGGAGCGTGATCAGGCCGCAGCCGAGTAATCGCCCGAGCGTCACGGCAAATCCCCGGCGCTGCGTCGCCCCCCTCCAGCCGCGCACTCCGTCCCCTTCCAGCCCCGCACTCCGTCGCCCCTCCAGCCCCGCACTCCGTCCCCTTCCAGCCCCGCAATCCGTCGCCTCGTACTGGGAACGAGGGGTTATGCGTGGCCGATAACGCCTGCTTCCCCGAAGCGCGACTGGGCTAGGTGCGGGCCTGCTGTTGATTGGCCTGTTCCGTCCACAGCACGGCCGCCGACCCGGCACGAGCCGGACCGATCCGCTGTGCTGGCCAGGTGCGAATCTTCCAGGCGCTACTGCGACGGAGCCTGCTGCTCGGCTTCGTATTTCTGCTGGTCGCCGGCTCGGGCGCGGCCGCTGCAACGGGTAGCTGGCAGCCGCCGCTCGTCCCGATGACCGTGACCCGCCACTTCGAGCCGCCGCCTACCCCTTACGCCGCTGGTCATCGCGGGGTCGATCTCGCCGGAGTCCCCGGCGAGACGGTCGTCGCGGCAGGGGCGGGCGAGGTCAGCTATGCCGGACTGCTGGCCGGACGCGGAGTGGTGGTCGTCGTGCACGGCGCGCTGCGCACGACATATGAGCCGGTGCAGGCGACGGTCAAGCGGGGAGCGCGCGTGGCCAAGGGCGAGCCGCTCGGCACCTTGCAGACGGGGCACGCCGGCTGTCCCGTTGCTGCCTGCCTGCACTGGGGGCTCCTGCGCGGCAACGCGTATCTGGACCCGCTGAGCCTGCTCGGAGGGCAGCGGATCCGGCTACTTTCACCCGCCGGGACGGTTCACCTGACGCCGGCGGCGGCCTTCGGGCGCGGTCCGCCGGTGGTGACACTCGCCGCCGTGCACGCACCAGTGCTGGCGCCCAGGGTGACCTGGTCAGTCGCCGCTCTCGCCGGTGCCGGCGTGGTCATGATCCGGCGGCGGCGATGAGGCGCCGGCCGCAGCGGCGATGGGGAGCGCCTCGACGGACCCTCCAGCGCGGCGCGTTGCCTCGCCCTCAGCCCAGGCGTCAGCCACGTCGGCAACGTATTCAGCCGAGGTCGCGATCCCGCGGAGCAGTTCTTCCTGACGGCGTGCCGCCGCGCGCTGCTCAGCCAGGGAGGCGCGTAAAGCTGAGCGGACGGCCAGATAGACGACGAAGTACAGCACCACGGCAGCAGCGATCGCGCCTGCCGCGTACAGCAGTACCCGGGCCCAGGTCGGCAAGTCGCTCACCCGCGGAAGGTAGCCAGCGAGGGGCGCTGGTAAACCGGGTCAGCCCCGCTGGTCGGCGAGCTTGGCCCGCAGCTGGAGCACGGCCTTGGTGTGCATCTGGCAGATCCGGCTCTCGGTGACACCCAGGACCTGGCCGATCTCGGCCAGCGTGAGCCCCTCGTAGTAGTAGAGGGTCACGACGATCTTCTCGCGCTCAGGCAGCAGATTGATGGCCCGGGCCAGCAGGTGCTTGGTCTCCTGGCTTTCGAAGGCGCGCACCGGATCCTCGACCCGGGTGTCCTCGAGGGTGTCGACGAGGCTGACCTTGTCGCCCTTCTCGCCATTGACGTTGAGCAGCTCATCGAGCGCCAGCACGTTGACGAACGAGACCTGGCCGAAGATCGAATGCAGATCATCGAGACCGATGCCGAGCTCGGCAGCAACCTCGGGCTCGGTAGGGGTGCGGTGCAGCCGGGCCTCGAGCGCCGCATATGCCCGCTCGACCTCACGTGCCTTGCTGCGGATGGAGCGCGGAATCCAGTCGATCGAGCGCAGCTCATCGATGATGGCGCCCTTGATGCGGCTGATCGCGTACGTCTCGAACTTGATGGCCCGGCTGAGGTCGAATTTCTCGATGGCGTCGATCAGCCCGAAAATCCCGTAAGAGACGAGGTCGGCCTGCTCGATATTCGGCGGCAACCCGACGCCCACACGGCCGGCGACGTATTTGACGAGCGGTGCGTAATGCAGGATCAGGCGTTCGCGAACAGCGGAGTCGCCTTCGGCCTTGAATTCTTTCCACAGCTCTTCGAGCTGGCGATCAACGGGCTTGGGCTCGGTACGAGTGCGCCCACGCACCACCCGATCATTTCCGCCAAAAGGTGAAGCCGCGACGCTAGCCATTTGTCGCCCCGGCTTCATGCCCTGGGGTGTGCCCGTTCATAAGAAACTCGCAGTCGCTCGGCTGACACGTGCGTATAGAGCTGCGTGGTCGCGAGTCTAGCGTGACCAAGCATCTCCTGGATGCTTCTCAAGTCGGCACCTCGTTCCAACATATGAGTCGCTGCGCTGTGCCTTAGGCCATGTGGCGCCAAATCGGGAGTTCCCGGGGCGCGGCGGGTCCAATCGTGAACGACCGTCCGGGCCGTACGCGGATCGAGGCGCCGCCCGCGCACTCCGAGCATCAGCGCCGGTCCACTCGACTGCCGCGCCAGGACCGGCCGGCCCTCGCGAAGCCACTTCTCGAGCGCCTTTTCAGCCGGTCCGCCGTAGGGAACGCGCCGCTCACGATCGCCCTTGCCGATGACGCGCAGCAGCCGCCGTCCTGGATCGATGTCGCTGAGGTCCAGGCCACAGAGCTCGGAAACGCGCATCGCGGTCGCGTACAGCAGCTCGATGATCATCCGGTCGCGCACCGTGACGGCGACATTTGCCGGATCCGCCGGATCTTGGGAGTCTCCGGCGTCCTTGGCGTCAAATCCTGACCTGGGCTCGTCGGCGGGCCGGTCCAGCTCGGCGAAAGCCTGCTCCGCCGCGGCCGCCGACATGATGTGCGGCAGGGTGCGTCCGCGCCGGGCGACTTCGATCCGGGCGGCGACGTCGGAGGCCAGCTGGCCCCGGGCAAACGCATACGTGCTGAACGTGCGGACCGACGAGGCGCGCCGCGACAGCGTGGCCGGGGCGCATCCCTGGGTACGCAGCCGGGCGAGCCAGCTGCGAATCACGGAGACGTCGAGCTGCCCCAGCTCGGAGCGCCCCAGCCGGCAGGCATGGTCTCGCAAGCTCGCAAGATCACCGAGGTAGGCGCGCACGGTCGCCGGCGAGCGTCCGCGCTCGACCTGCAGGTACGTCTCGAACGCCGCGAGCGCGTCCTCCCAGGCGGGGTCGCCGCTGGTCTCTTCGGCTGCATCGCTTCCCGAGACCACGCGCTCACAGTTCGTCACGCGAAGGAGGACCGTCAAGGTGGCGCGCCGCCGGCGGGCTGGCGTCCGAGGTCGGTGAGCCGGTAGCCGTCGGGACTTGACTCGATGAGGCCGTGCGCGAGCAAGGGCTGCAGCATCCGCTCGACGACGAATTCGCTCTGCCCGCTGCGATTCGCGATCCACTCGAGGTCATGTGGCCGCCGCGACGGCACCGCTTCCAGCACCTGCTTCATGAGGTCGTCGAGGCCATCACGCGGCCCGGAACGACCGAAAGGTAGCGGAGCGAGCCGTCCCATCGGGCCGACCGCCTCGATCACCTCATCCGCGTTGCTCACCAGGATTGCTTCAGGCCATTGCCGCAGCACCAGATGGCAGCCGGATGACAGTCCGCTGGTGATTGGTCCGGGCACCGCGAGCACTGGACGTCCGATCCGGCGGGCATGGCGAGCGGTGCTCAGTGCCCCGCTGCGCACCCCGGCTTCCACCACGACGCAACCCTGGGACAGCGCGGCGATCAGCCGGTTGCGCACCAGGAAGCGGCGCCGCAGCGGCAGGCCGCCGGGTGGCGCTTCGCTGACCACCAGACCTTCGGTGGAGATCCGGGAGAGCAGCGCTTCGTTGCTTCGTGGATAGGGGACGTCAGCGCCACTGGCCAGCACCGCGATTGTCGGTCCGGGCGCGGCCAGAGCGCCACGATGCGCGGCCGCGTCGATGCCGTACGCAGCACCGGACACGACGGTCCACTCCTGCTCGGCGAGGGCGAACCCGAACTCGCCCGCCACGTGCAGCCCGTAGCTGGTCGCCGCCCGCGAACCAACGATGCCGACAGACGTGCGCACTACGTCGGCCAGGTGCAGCTGCCCGCGGACCCACAGCGCCAGCGGAGCTGTCAGATCGCTGTCGATGCCAGGCCGATCCAGATCGCTCAGTCCGGCGGGCCACTCGTCATCCTCCGGGCACAGCAATCGCATCCCCGCTTTGCCCGCGGCAACGAGCTCGCGCTCGGGGTCGAGGTCGGGATGAGCTCCCGCCCTGCGCTCCCAGGCTTCGACGGCGCCGTACGCGCTGACCTCGCGGGCGAGCTGGGGATCGCCCGGCTCGCTGACTCGCACAAGTGCCGCGCGGGCGAGCCGGTCCGCCACCGCGGGCTCGTAGGACGAGAGGTCTGGCCGGCTCACCAGCCGCCTCCGGTCAGCCGCAGGTTCAGCGCCTGCTCGACGTGGCAGGTCTTCGGCGAGGGCTCGCCGGCCAGATCGGCCAGGGTCCAGGCGGTGCGCAGCACGCGATCGACACCGCGTGCCGTCAGCTGGCCCAGCTCGAACTGCCTTTCCGCATTCCGGGTCATCTTCGGCGGCAAGCTCCACAGGGCGCGTAGCTGCGGACCGGGAACGTCGGCGATGCAGTGCCATGGTGTCCCCGCCAACCGCTTGGCAGCCGCCGCGCGCGCCCGCCTGACGCGCTCGGCCACCGCGCTGCTCGGCTCGGCCTCGTCAAAGAATCCGCGCAGGTTGCGCCGGGTGGGCGGCTCGAGCCGGATGCGGACATCGACCCGATCCAGCAGCGGGCCGGACAGGCGCTGCCGGTAGGACAGCCGCATCCTCGGCTGGCAAGTGCAGGCGGCGTCACCGCGTGGTGTGCCGGACTTGCCGCAGGGGCACGGGTTTGCGGCCAACACCAGGGTGAAGCGCGCGGGAAAACGCACGGCGCCATGCGCCCGGGCGACCTCGACGACGCCACTTTCCAGCGGCTGGCGTAGGGCATCGAGTGCCTTCGGCGAGAACTCAGGGGCCTCGTCCAGGAACAGCACACCGCGATGCGCGAGGCTCACGGCTCCCGGCCGGATGAGGCGGCTCCCACCACCGACGAGAGCCGCGAGGCTCGCCGAATGGTGTGGGCTGCGAAACGGCGGGGTCCGGATCAGCGGCGACTCGGGCGGCAGCGACCCCGCGACTGAGTGGACGGCCGTGACCTCCAACGCCTGCTCATCCGACAGCGGCGGCAGCAAGCCGGGCAGGCGCTCCGCGAGCATCGTCTTCCCGGCGCCCGGCGGCCCGAGCATCAGCACATGATGGCCACCCGCCGCGGCCAACTCCATCGCGAGGCGACCCGTCGGTTGGCCGTTGACTTCGGACAGGTCCGGAACCGCCTCCGGCTCGGGCGCCGGGGCAGCTGGCCGGGACACCATGTCCGTCAACTGCTCACCCCGCAGCAGGCGCACCAGATCGCGCAAAGTCTCGATCGGCTCCACTTGCACGCCCGGGACCAGCGCCGCCTCCAGCGCGTTCACCGACGGAACAACGACCCGCGTGAGCCCGCTCTCGGCGAGCGCGAGCACGGATGCCAGCACACCGGGGACCGGACGCAGCCGCCCGTCGAGCGCAAGCTCCCCGATCAGCCCACGGCCGGCCAACGAGTCGGGCGGCACGATTCCGTGGGCGGCAAGTAGCGCCGCCGCCACGGCGACGTCGAAACCGCTCCCCGACTTCGGGAGTGCTGCCGGAAAGAGCCCGACGGTGATGCGCTTGTCCGGCCACGGCTGGCCGCTGTTCACCACCGCCGACTTCACCCGGTCGCGGGCCTCATACAACGAGGCGTCGGGAAGCCCGATGAGCGTGACGCCAGGCAATCCCTGCGAAAGATGGACCTCGACCTCGACCAGGTGGCCCTCGATTCCCACCAGGGCCACGCACGCCGCACGCGCCAGCGACATCAGAACGCCCCGCGCAGATGCTCGACCGTGACGCCTTCAGGCCCGCGCACCACGCTGACGACATCGAAGCGCACGGACGTGCGGCGCTCCCCCGGATGCCCGGCAAGCCAGGCGACCGCCAGCCGCCGTACGCGCCGGGCCTTGTCCGCCGTCACCGCCTCGGCCGGAGTGCCGAACCCGGTGCCCGAGCGGGTCTTCACTTCCACGACGACCAGCGCATCGCCTTCGCAGGCCACCAGGTCGAGCTCGCCGCGCAGATCACTGCCTGCCACCCGCGGCGCCCGCCAGTTGCGCTCGACGATCGTCAGCCCGGCGGCCTCCAGATACCGGGCGGCCGTCTGCTCGCCGAAGCGACCCACCGCGTCCTTGACCCGCATGTACGACGCCACCCCACCACTTGTGATCGCCGGCCAGACGCCGGCTCCACGAAGGTGCCGAATCGCTCAGGCGAGTACGCGGCTCAAGACGATTCGGTGCATGGCGCGAGCGCGTCCACAGACGGCGCTAGGTGTCTTGACGGATCAAGCCGCTCACGCGTCGCCCTCGCTCGCCTCATCGGGCACCGGACTGCCGGGGCGGCCGGGAACCGAGCCTCGCCGCTCGGTCGCCGCTCGCGGGACGCCGCCGTCGACAGCAGATTGCGCGATGGGCGTCGGAGCCTGGGGATCGGCGCTACCGAGGTTGCCGCTCGGCGGGGCAGCCTGACGCTGGTCCGCCGGGATCGGCTCGGTCTGGGTTTGATTGGCGGCCGGGGTGGGTCCACCACCGGAGTCGTTCACCGATTCGCTCATGGGGCTAGGAGTACCCGCAGCCCCGGGTCTTACAGCTCAGCCTTGGTGATCTCTTCGACGTTGACGTCCTTGAAGGTCACGACACGCACGTTCTTCACGAACCGCGCCGGGCGGTACATGTCCCACACCCACGCATCATGCAGCGAGAGCTCGAAGAAGACCTCGCCGTCGGCGCTGCCACGAACATCGAGGTGGTAGTCGTTGGCCAGGTAGAAGCGGCGCTCGGTCTCGATGACGTACGTGAAGAGCCCCACCACGTCGCGGTACTCGCGGTAGAGCTGCAGCTCCATTTCCGTCTCGTACTTCTCGAGGTCCTCGGCGCTCACGCCACTCCCTCCAGATCCTGCGGATCGGCGCTCGCGAACTCGGGCATGTCGACATCCTGCCCGACAAGAGCCACACCATTGCGTACGCGAGCGGGCAGACCTCGCGTCGCCGCGGCATTGCGGACGTTCACGAACGAGTACCGGTGCTCGTCACACGGCCCGTGGGCCTGCAGCGCCGCATCGTGCTCGGGCGTGCAGTAGCCCTTGTGTGACGCGAACGCGTACTGCGGGAACTGGGCGTCGAGCTCGCGCAGCATGCGATCGCGCGTCACCTTCGCAACCACGGAGGCCGCCGCGACGCAGCCGATCACCTGATCGCCCTTCCACACCGCACACGACGGCGAGGGCATGCCCGGGATCGGAAAGCCATCGGTCAGCGTGTAGCTGGGCAGCACCGACAGTCCGGCGACCGCCCGCCGCATGCCCGACACGTTGGCCTGGTGCACGCCTCGCCGATCCACCTCGGCGGTCGGGATGACGCAGACCGACCACGCCTTAGCCCGCGCGATGACGTGCGCGTAGGCGGCTTCGCGTTGATCGGCCGTCAGCAGCTTGCTGTCGGCCAGGCCCGGGATCTCGCCGCGGCGCCCTTCCGGCAGCACGACGGCGGCAACCACCAGCGGCCCGGCGCACGCGCCGCGGCCGGCTTCATCAACCCCGGCGACGTGGGGGAAACCGACTCGTCGCAGCGCCCGCTCGTAGCACCACAAGCCGCCATCGCTGCGCACGATGGCCGGCGGCGGAGGCAGCGGCAGTGGCACCGGCGCAGGCGGCCGGCGCTTGCGGGGCCCGGGTCGCGGACGGGGTCGTGAGGCCATGACGGCCCGACTTTATTCCGCGTCACGCCGTAGTGGCTCGGTGAGCACCGGGAGTCTCCATGAGCGTCGGCGACGCCGCCACCAGAACGGCAGCAGGAGGCCGACACTCGCCCCGCCGCCCGCCTTCAGCTGGGCGAAAGTCTTGGGCACCCCGAAGCCGCGCCAATGCGTGATCGGCCACACCCGCACGAACGCCTGACCGATGACCTTGCTCTGCGGAACCTGACCGCCGACCCGGGAGTCCTCCGAGTCGTTGCGGTGATCGCCCATGACCCAGAGGTTGCCCTTGGCGATTTTCACCGGCCCGAAAGTCTTGTTCTGCTCGTCGGGACCATCGCGGTACACGTACGTCTCGTTCAGCGACTTGCCGTTCACGGTGACCCGGCCCTGGGCGTCGCAGCAGGCGACGGTGTCGCCGCCGATGGCGATCACCCGCTTGATGAAGTCCTTGTTGTTCGGACCCAGGCCGAAGAGGTTCTCCAGATTGCGGAACGCCCGGCTGACGATGTTGGTCGGCGGGGCCAATGGCGTCGCGTACTGGGCGAAGCCGGTGCCCTCGATGTTGAAGACGACGATCTCTCCCCGCTTC
>DATAVO010000220.1:0-4393 GCA_036267695.1 Frankiaceae bacterium | reverse complement strand
TTAATTGTTTCAACCCCCGGCGTTTCCCACAGCAGCAGCCGGGTTATCCCCTGCAAACACAGGGTTTTCCACCCGTTCCCCACAGGCTCATCCACAGGACGCGGCTGGCTGGCCGGCCACCGCATGCCCCACCACCTGATGGGGTATCCGGTCGGCGGGCGCGGCGGGCTGGGGCCGGAAGGCGAGATGCTCGGCGGGCTTCGGGACGCCGATGAAGTAGCCCTGGCCGATGTCGCAGCCGAGCTCGGAAAGCAGCTCGAGCGTCGCGAGGTCCTCGATGCCCTCGGCGACGATTCGCAAGCCGAGCGAGTGGCCGAGTTCGATGGTGGCGCGCACCAGGTTGAGGTCACGCGTGCCATCGGCGTCAGTCAGGCGGCTGATGAAAGCTCGATCCAGCTTGAGTTCCTTGACCGCAAGGCTGCTCAGATGGGCGAGCGAGGTGAAGCCGGCGCCGAAGTCGTCGACCGACACCACGACGCCGAAGTCGCGCAGCTCCTGGATGACCCGGGCAGAGTGTTCGAAGTCGGAGATGACGCTCGTCTCGGTGATCTCCAGGACCAGCGCCTCCGGCGGCAACCCGTGGATGTCGAGGAGTTCGCGCACCAGGTATGTCAGGTGCGGGTCGAGCAGGTTGGTCGCGGAGATGTTCACGGCGATGTTCAGCAGCTTGCCCTCGCGTCTCCACGTGGCGCATTGCGCGATCGCTTCGCGGAGCACCAGGCGCGTGATGGCCCGCATCAGACCCGCCTCTTCCGCGAACGGCAGGAACTCCAGCGGCGGCACGAGCCCGTGTGCTGGGTGCGCCCAGCGCAGCAGCGCCTCGGCGGCCACGACGGCACCGGTGCGCAGATCGAGTTGCGGCTGGTAGTGCAGGACGAGCTGGCGGCATTCGATCGCGGTACGCAGCTCTTCCAGAAGCAGCAGCCGGTTTCCGCCCCGGTCGAGGTCGGGCTGATGCACGGCGAAGGGGACGCCGCCGAGCTTGGCGCGATACATCGCGATGTCCGCGCACCACAGCAATCCGGCGCTGTCGGTGGCGTCGGTGGGAGCGAGCGCGATACCGATGCTCGCGCTCACCGTCGCCTTCATGGCATCGAGCTCGAACGGCTCCGCCAGCGCGTCACTGATCCGCTGGGCGACGGTGGTGGCGAACGTCGCGTCGCCATCGAGGAGCAGCACGACGAACTCGTCGCCGCCGAGCCGAACGAGCAGGTCGTCAGCGCGTAGGCACGTGGACAGGCGCGGACCCATCTGGCGCAGCAGCTGATCGCCGGCGGGATGGCCGAACGTGTCGTTGATTTCTTTGAAGTGGTCGAGATCGATGAACAGAAACGCGAGCTGGCGCGGCTCCGGCTCGGTGAGGTCCAACTCGTCGAAGAAGGCGTCGAGCACCGCTGACAGGCAGCGCCGGTTCGCGAGTCCGGTGAGCTCATCGGTCAGCGCCTGCTTGCGGCGCTGCTGGCTGAGCGCATTCATGCCGCGGATCGACAGCATCAGCCGCATGCCGACGAGCAGCAGGGTGACGGTCGCGAGTAGCAACGCGATGCGGCTGGTGTGGCGCAGGTTGCCGACCAAGAGCACCGCGAGGGCGGCCAGCGTGCTGATCCCGGGGATGACGAAGGTCGGCGCCTTGGGCGTCGCGAAGGGATCGGAGGGCCGCGGGCGGATCCACACCGCCATCGACAGCGCGAGAATGGAGGCGGGCCAGGCGATCGCATCGAGGACGAAGCCGGTCTCGCCGAGGTGGGAATCGAAAAGATTCGCCGTGTCGCCTACGACGTTGATGAAGATTCCGGCGGCGATGAGAATCCAGGGCGCGAGGCGCCGGCCGGCCACCATCGTGGAGCCGCCCGCGATGAGGCACAGCAGGATGACGTCGCCGATCGGATACGCGACGTTCGTGGCTGTCGCCGCCCCGCTCCCGCCGGCCAGCGAATGGATGCTGTGAAACGCGAAAGCCGCGCACACGGCAGCGGCCCCGGCGCCGGCGACCGCGCCGTCCAGCCAGCTCGGTGTCGTCAGCTTGCGTACCTCGCCGCGCACGAAGAGGACGAGCGCCACGTAGCAGAAGGGAAAGAACGCCAGCCAGCAGATGTCGGCGTAGGACGGCGTGGCCGGTATGCGACCGCCGCGGGACTCCACCGTCAGCACGAGATCCCCGGCGGCCCACATGAGCAGGGCGAGTCCGAGCGTCACCGGGACGGCGCGTCCGGTGCGCCGGCGCAAGCCCCGCGCCAGGCACAGCAGAGCACCGGCGACTTCGAAGCCGCCGACGGCCCAGTCGTTGAACATCGGCCACAGCTGGTCTTCGGGAAGCACGATCAAAGACGTCAGGTAGCCCGTGAGATAGATCCCCATGAGCCCGTAGACGGAGCACAGGAGCAGGCGTCCCCAGGTGCGGCGCGGAAGGTGCTCGCGCTTCGCGGGGCGGGCACGCGAATGAGACCGGTGGCGTCCCTCGACGTCTACTCGGGCCACGGGACACCAATCTCCGCTGGGCGTGCTGGGGGGCACCTCAACTCAAGAAGGATCGGCGCGCTCGTGCGACTCCTTGAACGTGATGCCGCCGCGTCACACCGACGCAATGCGAGCCAGGTCACGTCCCGGAAAAATGGAATCTCATTTCAGTTCGCGTTATGGTTCTCGCCAGCGCCGGCGGACACAGGACTGGGTGATGATGTCCAATGAGGTCGTCGGCAATTCGTTCGCCAGACCCGTCCAGCAGCGTTGAGCGAGGTAATCGTGCAGGCCAGTGACCGCTACATCGTGATTTCCGCGGATACCCATGCCGGTGGCAGCCACCAGCAGTACCGCGAGTTCCTCGACCCGAAGTACCGCGACGACTTCGACGCCTGGCGCGGCAAGTACAAGAATCCGTTCAAGGACCTGAAGGACACTGACCTGCGGATTCGTAACTGGGACGACGAGAAGCGCGACGGTGACCAGAACACCGACGGCGTCGTCGGCGAGGTCATCTTCCCGAACACGGTGCCGCCGTTCTTCCCCAATTTCGTCCTCTTTGCGCAGCCGCCCACACCGGATGAATACGAGCACCGTCACGCCGGCATCCAGGCGCACAACCGCTGGCTCGCGGATTACGTCTCCCGCAAACCCGAGGCGCGCGCCGGCATCGGCCAGATCTTCCTCAACGACGTTGATGACGCGATCGCTGACGCCAAGTGGTGCAAGGAGAACGGCCTGCGCGGCGGCGTCCTCGTCGGCTCGGTCCCGCCCACCTGTGACTGGATCAAGCCCCTGTACGACCCGTGCTATGACCCGCTGTGGGAGGTCTGCGCGGAGCTCGAGATCCCGGTCAACGCTCATTCCGGCACCGGCGGTCCGGTCTACCAGAAGGCACCGGCCATGCCGCTGGTCCACTTCCTGGAGATCCCGTTCTACTCTCAGCGCCCGCTCGCCTACATGATTCTGGGCGGCGTCTTCGAGCGGCACCCGAACCTGAAGTTCGTGCTCACCGAGGCCGGTTGCGCCTGGATCCCGGAGATGCTCGGGCACCTCGACGGGCTCATGGCCAACATCCGCGGCAACGCGGTCGGCGAGATGCGCTTCGACGGCGAGCTCGTCCCGCCGCGCTCGGCGACGGAGTACTTCCAGCAGAGCTGCTACGTGGGCGTGAGCCAGCCGACCCCGGCTGACGTCAAGGCCGCGCTCGGCCCGGTCGGTCTCGACCGTGTCATGTGGGGCAGCGACTACCCCCACGAGGAGGGCACCGGCCCCTTCACCCGCGAGCATCTGCGTCAGGTCGTCGGTGACCTGACGCCCGAGCAGATCCAGCAGTTCCTCGCGGGCAACGCGGCGAAGCTCTACAACTTCGATCTCGACGCGCTTCGTCCCGCCGCCGACGAGTTCGGCCCGACGGTCGCCGAGATCGCGCAGCCGCTCACCAAGCTTCCCGACGGTGCCAACCAGGCGCTCCTGCGTTCGGCGCGGCAGCTGAAGGTCGCCAGCTAGCAGCAGCACACCGAAGGGGGCGGGCGCATGGGCGCTCGCCCCCTTCGTCATGCTGTGGATGAGCCTGTGGGGAACGGGTGGAAAACCCTGTGTTTGCAGGGGATAACCCGGCTGCTGCTGTGGGAAACGCCGGGGGTTGAAACAATTAACGGACTATGACGGTGAACCCCTTGCGCGGTGGTGCCGCGGGCCGGTAGAACTTGGTTTGTCGCCAGCGGCGGACGGGCCCGGGAGAGATCCCGGGTTGCCTGGGAGAAGTCCCGGGACGGGATCGGAAGAGGTCGGGTAACCGGCCACGGAAGAGAACGCGTCTGTAGGCCGGTGGCTGTCGGGCAACGCACGCGGAACCGAGCAATCGGCGAAGTGGTGCAGCCTGACAAGAGCGGGCTCCCTCCATCTCATACATGGAGGGAGCCCGCTTCTT
>DATAVO010000219.1:0-2617 GCA_036267695.1 Frankiaceae bacterium | reverse complement strand
TGTCCATGAGTGGCGCGTGGCTCAGCTTGTACGTCTCGGCATCGCCGAGACGCTGGCCGAGGTAGACGCCGACAACGTGGACTGGCACCAGATCGCTCGGCTGGTGCGCTGCGGCTGCCCACCGCGGCTCGCCTTGCGCATTGCCCGCTGACCAGGATCGCCCGCTAACCAGGATCGCGGTGCTGACCAGGATCGCCCGCCGGCGGGTGAGGCACCGCTCCGCCGAACGGCGCACGATCACCGGTAACCGTGCCGTACCGCCAGCCGGCTGAACGCCGGCCCGCGGCCCGGTTCACGGCCGAGAGGAGAGCATCGTGGCCCGTTACCCCAATATCAGTGATCACGGCCTGATCGGAGACCTGCAGAGCGCCGCCCTGGTCAACACCGACGGCGTCGTGGACTGGTTCTGCTGCCCTCGCTTCGACTCGCCGAGCGTGTTCGCGTCCCTGCTGGACGCTGACCGCGGCGGCTACTTCCGCATCGCTCCCGACCGGGACGACTACGTCAGCAAGCAGCTTTACTTCCCGGACACGGCGATACTGATCACGAGGTTCATGACCCCGGACGGAGTCGGCGAGATCCACGACTTCATGCCCATCGCGGGCGTGCGGGCGACGAACCGGCACCGCCTGGTGCGGCAGATGAAGGTAGTTCGCGGCACCATGCGCTTCCTGCTTGAGGTCCAGCCGGCCTTTGACTACGCGCGGCAGCCGCACAAGCTGGAGCTCACCGACGACGGCGCGGTGTTCAGCTCCGACGACCTTGAGCTGACGCTGCACTGGGCCGCTCCGTCCGATGTCACGAGGCACGATGAGGGCATCACGGTGCAGCGCCACGGTGACGGGCTGCGCGCCACACGGACGCTGCGGGCCGGCCAGACCGGGGGAGTCGTGCTCGAGTCAATGGGCGGCCCGCCGCGCCGGATTCCGCCGGAGGAACTCCAGCGGCTGATCGACGAGACGTCGCACTTCTGGCGCGCCTGGCTGAGCCGGTCGACCTACCGAGGCCGGTGGCACGAGATGGTGACGCGCTCGGCGATGACCCTCAAGCTAATGACCTACGCGCCGACCGGCGCGATCGTCGCCGCGCCGACAACCGGCCTGCCCGAGCAGACCGGTGGCGAGCGGAACTGGGATTACCGCTACACCTGGATTCGTGACGGCTCGTTCTCCCTTTACGCACTGCTCGGCCTTGGCTATGTCGAGGAGGCCAGGGCCTTCGCCGGATGGCTGCGCGACCGGGGCGGCGAGTCCGTGGCCGACGGGGGCTCCCCGCTCAAGATCATGTACCGGGTCGACGGGAGTTCCGACCTCACCGAGGAGACACTCGGCCACCTGGAGGGATGGCGCGGCTCACGGCCGGTGCGCATCGGCAACGGCGCCGCCGACCAGCTGCAGCTCGACATCTACGGTGAGCTGCTCGACTCGGCTTATCTCGGTGACCAGCACGGGATACAGGTGTTCCACGACGGCTGGAAGAAGGTCTCGAAGCTTGTCGACTGGCTGTGCGACAACTGGGACCAGCCCGACGAGGGCGTCTGGGAAACGCGCGGCGGGCGCAAGGACTTCACCTATGGCCGGTTCCAGAGCTGGGTGGCGTTCGACCGCGCCATTCGCATCGCCCAGCACCGGAGCCGGCCGGGGAACCTGGCCCGGTGGGCCATGGAACGCGACTCGATCTACCAGCAGATCATGGATCGCGGCTGGAACAGCAAAGTCGGCGCGTTCACGCAGCACTACGACACCGACATCCTCGATTCCGCGCTGCTGAAGATGCCGTTGCAGGGCTTTATCGCGCCGGACGACCCGATGTGGCTGTCGACGCTCGGCGCGATGGACCGGGAGCTGGTGTCCGACAGCCTCGTCTACCGTTACAACCCGAGCGCGGCGCCCGACGGACTGGCCGGCGACGAGGGCACCTTCTCGCTGTGCACCTTCTGGTACGTCGACGCGCTCACCCGCGCCGGCCGGGTTGACGACGCGCGCCTCGTGTTCGAGAAGATGCACACCTACGGCAACCACCTCGGCCTTTACTCAGAGGAGATCGGCAGCACCGGCGAGCAGCTCGGCAACTTCCCGCAGGCGTTCAGCCACCTCGCCCTGATCAGCGCCGCCATCAACCTCAACGCCGAGCTCGACCGCGGCCGCGGCTCGCCCGGGTCGGGCTGAGCGAATCACCCGTGATGGGGTGATGTCGTGGTGACTGAACCGCGAGGAGGTGGGCCTAATGCAATCACAGACATACGAGATCACTTTCGCGGGCCACGCGGGTCCCGCCCTGTGCTCGGTGTTCGATGACTGTGAAGTGCACACCGGCCCGCACTCGACAACCCTGCGGGCCGAAGTGCCGGATCCGGCCGCCCTGTACGGGCTCTTGCAGCGAGTCGCGGACTTCCGGCTTCAGGTCACCTACGTGCGCCTTGTGTCCCCGTCTTAACCGGCCCCGGCCCCGGTCGCGTCGCGGTGCCGACCGGCTGGCGCGGGATGAGTACCGCGATGACCAGCCCGATCAGCGTAATGACGAGCATGACGAGCAGCGCGACGGCAAATGGCCGCCCGGCAGGCAGCTTTGCCGCCACCAGGACGGAGCCGACCAGGGCGGTCCCCAGCGAAGATCC
>DATAVO010000218.1:0-37977 GCA_036267695.1 Frankiaceae bacterium | reverse complement strand
TGGGCCCCGGTGAACCGTGGTAGCCACCTTGGTGACGGGGAGCTCAACGACCCGGATGTCGGCGGTCTCGGGGATCTGCTGGTCGGCTATCTCGAAGCCGAGGTGGACGACGACGCTGCCGTCGTCGGCGGGCCAGTCGTAGTAAGCGACTGTGATGCCTGGCTGAACGCCCGCATTGTGTAGGTGGGCCCACACGTCGGGGAGCTTCCGGTCGAATACCGGCGCGATGTTCTCAGGGCCAAAGCTGGGAGCTGCGCCAGTCGTCTCGGCGATCCGGACCGGTTGGGTTTGCTTGATGACGAAGTCGCTGGGGTTCACGCGGGTAGTCCCTTCCAAGGCTCGTAGGTGCGCCTCGATCCGTCGCAGTCGGGCTTGGTGTTCGGCGACGTCCTGCTCGATCTGGGCCCGCCGCATGCGCAGCATTCCTCGGACTTGTTCGGTCGGCGGGTCCTCATCGAGGACATCGCGGACTTGTTCGAGAGTGAAGCCAAGGTCTCGCAAGGCGAGTAGCCGGTGCAGGCGCCTTAGCTGATGCACGCCATAAAGCCGGTAGCCGTTCGCAGGGTTGACGCGATCCGGTCGGAGCAGGCCGATCTCGTCGTAGTGGCGAAGCATCCGCGGCGAAACGTGGCCGAGGCGCGCGAACTGTCCGATGTTCAACATGGCGTAACCATCGTGACGCCTTCACACGGTGTGAGAGTCAAGTTCTACGTTCCCGCCATCGCTGCACTGGGCGTTGCGCGTGCAGAGTCTGGCCGGCGGCAGTAAGGGAGTCGCGTTGGCCCAGCCTGGGCGTCAGCGACAGCCTGAACGTGCTGTGCGGCCGGACCGAGCACATCGCGGACACCGGCGAGCGGCCCTCTGCTGACGACATGGCCGAGTACTTCCGGGTCCACGACACGTACTGGATGAGCGACTCAGCATTCAGCCGGTCTTGGGCGCACGGCGCTACGAGAACCATCCTGGCGTAGGTGCGATGGCGTCGCAGGTCGGCCCGTCTCAGCCGGCGTCGAACTTCGCGAACGAGCCGGTTTCGTAGCTGCCGCCCCGCATGTCGACGATGACCGCGAGCCGGTTGGTCGCATTGATCAGCGCGATCAGCGACACCAGCGCGGCGATCTCGTCGTCCTCGAAGTACTTGCGCACCTGATCCCAGGTGTCATCGGAAACGCCTTGTGAAGCGTCGGCCAGCCGGGTGCCTTCCTCGGCGAGCGCCAGGGCGGCGCGCTCGGCCTCGGTGAACACGTTGGCGTGGCGCCACGTTGCGACCAGGTTGAGCCGCACCGGACTCTCACCATCGGCCGCCGCCTCCTTGGCGTGCAGGTCCACGCACCACCCGCACCCGTTGATCTGGCTGGCGCGAAGCGACACCAGTTCTTGGGTTGCTTTGGGCAGCGGTGACTGCTCGATCACCTGGTTGACGTTGAAGATCCGCTTTCCGACCTTGGCGCCGATCTCGTTGGCCATCAAGTCGATTCGGGGTTCCATGACATCGTCCTCACTGTGCGGTGATGTGCCGCGCGGCTCACCCGCACGGCGTCTGACGAACAAGAGATGCCGGTGACCCGCTCGATGTGACCGGCTGCCGATGTGATGTGTTGCACCGATCGCCGATGTCACAAAGCAGTGGGCTGCTGCGTCTGGTGTGCGTACGGGGTCGCGAGCGAACGGGCGGGAGCCAGCCATGAACGAGCGGGCGATGGGTTGCGCGACCGAGGCGTTCGTCATCCACCGCAATCTGCTCTTCACCGTCGCGTACGAGATGCTCGGCTCAGCCGCCGATGCCGAGGACGTCCTTCAAGAGACGTGGCTGAGGTGGGCGGGCGTCGATCTGGACACCGTGCGCGATCACCGGGCGTATCTGGTGCGGATCACCACCCGCCAGGCGCTTTCCCGGCTGCGCACGCTCGGGCGGCGCAAGGAAACCTACGTGGGTCCGTGGCTGCCTGAGCCGCTGCTGACCGCACCTGACGTCGCTGAAGATGTCGAATTCGCCGAGAGTGTCTCGATGGCGATGCTGCTGGTACTGGAGACCCTCAGGCCGTTGGAACGCGCGGTGTTCGTGCTGCGCGAGGTCTTCGATATCGCGTACGACGAGATCGCCGAAGCTGTCGACAAGAGTCCGGCTGGAGTACGCCAGATCGCTCATCGGGCGCGCGAGCACGTCGCTGCGCGCCGGCCTCGTGGCGTCGTTTCGGCGGCGGAATCCCGCGGTGCGCTGGAGGCTTTTCAGCGTGCGATCGAGACTGGTGATCTGCAAAGCCTGCTCGATCTGCTGGCGCCGAACGTCGTGCTTCTCGGTGACGGTGGTGGTCTCAGACAGACCGTGCTGCGGCCCATCGTGGGAGCCGAACGGGTGGCGCGCTTGCTGGCCGCCGGGCTGCCCCGAATCGCCGGCCAGGCTGCGGTAGAACGGGTGCAGATCAACGGCGGTCCGGCCCTGATCATCCGGCTCGACGGCGAGATCGATGATGTCGTGGCCGTGCGGACCGACGACGGCCTGATCACCGGGCTCTACCTGGTGCGTAACCCGCAGAAGCTCTCGCGGGTCGAGCGGGAAATCCCCATGGTTCGCTGAATCTTTCAGGAAGGGTCTTGGTGGGATGCGTGTCTTGCTCTCCACATACGGCTCGCGCGGAGACGTAGCGCCGATGGTGGCACTCGGGGCAGCGCTGCAGGCCCTCGGCGTGCAGGTACGCGTATGCGCTCCGCCGGACAAGGAGTTCGCGGATCTGCTGGCAGGAGCCGACCTGCCTTCGGTGCCGTTCGAGCGGCCGTGGCGGTCGTGGGTTCGGCCGTCCACCGCGCAAGAGCGGACCCAGCGTGTGGACGACTTCATCGCCGCGCAGTACGACACGCTCCTCGCTGCCGCCGCGGAATGTGACGTTCTGGTGGCGACGGCGATGTCGCATTTCGTGGCCCAGTCAGTGGCCGAAAAATGGGCCATCCCGCACCGCTACGCGATGTTCGCTCCGAGCGTGGTGCACGATCAGGACGCCCAGAATTGGAACGCGCTGTTTGGGCCGCCCATCAACAGCCACCGAACGTCGATCGGTCTGGTGCCGGTGCCGGACATACGCCGGTTCATGTTCACGGACCAGCCGTGGCTCGCCGCCGATCCGACCCTCGGTCCGTGGCCCGAGAGCGGTGATTTGGAGGCCGTGCAGACCGGCGCCTGGATCCTGCCCGACGAGCGTGCGCTCCCGTCCGCGTTGCAGGCGTTTCTGTCTGCTGGTGCGCCGCCGGTCTACGTCGGGTTCGGCAGCATGCGCACCGTCGCACCGGATACCGCTCAAGCTGGCATCGAGGCGGTCCGCGCGCAGGGCCGGCGAGTGCTGCTGGCCCGCGGATGGGCCGGGCTCGCCGCCGCCGATGAACGGGAGGACTGCTTCGTCATCGGCGAGGTCAACCAGCAAGCCTTGTTCCGCCGGGTGGCGGCCGTCGTTCACCATGGCGGGGCGGGGACGACAACGACCGCCGCTCTCGCCGGCACTCCCCAGGTGATCGTTCCTCAGGCAGGTGGAGACCAGCTGTACTGGGCTCGCCGCGCGGAAGAACTGGGTATCGGGGCAGCACACGACGGCGCAACACCGACCGTCGCCTCCCTGTCAGCCTCGCTGCACACGGCGCTGACCCCCGAAAGCCTTGAGCGGGCAACGGCGATCGCCGGCACTATCCGCACTGACGGAGCCACGGCAGCGGCGAGACTCCTACTCGAAATGGATTCAGGCATCTTCCTGGACAAGCCCGGTCGCCGCGCCCGGTGACGCGAGGAGGTGCTTCATCACCTTGCCCGTCGCGTTGCGGGGGAGCGGCTCGGCGCGGATCTCGAACTCGACTGGGATCTTGTAATAGGCGAGGGTCTGCGTGCAGAACTCACGCGCTTCGTCGGCGGTCAGCGCGGCACCTGGCCGGACGACGACGACCGCTTTGGGTTGATGGCCGAACTCCACATCCGGGATCGCAAACACCGCTGATTCCAGCACGTCCGGATGCTCGTCGATGCGGTACTCGATCTCGGCGGGATAGATGTTCTCGCCGCCGCGGATGATGAGGTCCTGGCGGCGCGAGACGATGTAGAGCGCCCCGTTCAGGTAGCGGCCGAAGTCTCCGGTGCGTACCCAGCGGCCGGAAAGCATGGTCTTGGCGGTGGCCCCCTCGTTGCGCCAGTAACCCACCATCGACGCTGGGCCGCGCATTTCGATGTTGCCCTCGGCGCCGGGCGGCACCACCTCACCCGCGTCGTCGGTGATGCGCAGCTCGTTGGTGGGCAGTACGGTGCCGACGCAGTCCGGGGCGACCCGCAGCATCCAGTTCGGCGCCCAGCTGATGAGCCCGCTTTCGGTGGACCCGTAGCCGGTGGCCATCGTTCCGGCCAGCTGGGGATAGGCCGCTTCGACGCGTCGAATGATCTCTGGGCTGGTCGCCGAGCCGGCGACGGAGATCGTCTTGATCTGATCCGGGGGGAGCGAGCGGCCGTCGGGGCAGTCCATCAGCCGCGAGATGTGCGTGGTGCTTCCGCCCCATACGGTGACGCCTTCCTCGCGGGTCAGGGCGATGACGGCCGCGGCGTCGAAACGGCCCATGGGCCAGACGCTCTTGATGCCGTTCACCACCGATCCCACGGCCATGCTCATACCGGACACGTGAAACAGCGGGAAGGGAGCAAGCCGCGTCGGCGGGGGCCCCGCAACCGGCTCGCGGCCCGAGGCGATCAGGCCGAGACCGCCGAGAAAGCTCTGCAGCATCAGGTACGCGATCACCGACCGGTGGGAGAGGACGGCCGCCTTGGGACGCCCGGTCGTCCCGCTCGTGAAGATCATGATGAAGGGGTCGTCCTCGACGATCGGCACCTGCGGCAGCGGTGCATCGAGATCGTCGAGCAGGCCGGCGAAATCACGCTCGATGACGACGGTGGGAACCCCTGGATCGCCTTCGAGCCGGGCCAATCGCTTCTCATCGGCAATGAACAGGGCAGGCTCGGAAAGCTCGAGGGCGTAACGCATCTCGCTGCCCGTGGCCCAGCCGTTCATGGCCACGATGACGATGCCGGACGCGGCCGCCGCCCAGAACGTCAGCAGCCAATCCGGGCAGTTCGCCGCGCAGATCGCGACCCGGTCGCCCTTGCCCAGCCCGTAGCGTTCGCGCAACGCCTTCGCGACCGATGCGGCGTGCTGCTGCACCTGCATGTGGGAGAAGCGCCGGCCGCCCTCGAAGACGTAGCAGTCGGCGTCACCGAAGCGGCTGGTGGCCTCCAGGACCTCACGCAGCGAGCGCTGCCGCTCCCTGAAGACGGTCATCGGCTGGCCGAGGACGTCCTGCTCGATCACCTCGAAAGGGCTGCCGGCAGCGATCAGCCGGGGGATGGCCTCGAGCTGCTGGATGAACCGGGGATCATCGGTCAGCGGGTCGCTCATAGCAGCATTCTGCGAGCCGGCAGGTCCGCGCGCGCGAGCGGGGCGTGCGGCGGCCTGGTCTCGGAGTGATAGACAACGAAGACCGGGCGTTCACGCTGCGCGAGCCGCGGGCGTGCTGAGGAGGAGACGGCTTCATGCAGTTCCACCTGTTCCTCCCGCAGATGAGGATGTCCTTCGAGCAGATCATCGCCCGGGCGCGGGCCGCCGAGGCCGCCGGGTTCGGGGGCATCGCGGGGATGGACCATCTCGCGCCGCCGCTCGCCGAGCACACCCCGATGTACTCCTCGATGGTGACCAACACCTGGATCGCCGCGCACACCGAACGGCTCTCGATCAGCTCGCTGGTGCTGTGCGACTCGTTCCGGCTGCCGGCGGTGCTCGCCAACGAGGCCGTCTCCATCGACAACGCTTCCGGCGGTCGCTACGAACTCGGGATCGGGTGGGGCTCGGTGCCGACCGAGTTCACCATCTACGGGGTCGGCTCCACCGAGCCCCGGCAGCGAGTCGCCCGGCTGCGGGAGTCGCTGGAGGTCATGACCCGGCTCTGGGCCGGCGAGACGATCGACTTCGAGGGCGAGTTCCACCAGCTGAAGGGCGCCCGGCAAGCCGCGTTGCCGCTGCGCAAGATCCCCATTGTCATCGGCGGCACCGGACCGAAAACTCTCGCGCTGGTGCGGGATTACGCGGACTGGTGGAACGTTCATGTCGGCGCGATCGACCGGGTGCAGGAGCTGCGCCCTCAGGTCGGCGATGCGAAGGCGTCGATCCAGCAGATGGTCGCGTACATCCCGAACGAGGCCAGCCGCGAGGAGATCACCTCCCTCGCGACCAAGCGTTTCGGCCGCTCGAAGCCGATCATCGGCAGCGGACCGGAGCTCGTCGAGCACTACACCCGGCTGCAGGAGCAGGGCATCGAGCGGGTCTACGCCTGGTTCTGCGATTTCGCCGAACCGGAGTCGCTGGCCGGCTTCGGTGCAGAAGTCATCGGACAGATGGGCTGAACTGATGGATCGTCTTGCTGGCAAGGTGGCTTTCATCACCGGCGCAGCGCGCGGTCAGGGCCGCGCTCATGCGATCCGGCTCGCGAGCGAGGGTGCTGACGTCATCCTCTCCGACATCTGCGGGCCGGTCAGTGACGTCGCGACGCAGCCGCCATCGGCACTCGGCGAGCTGGAAGAGACGGTCAAGGCCGTGGAAGCGCTCGGGCGGCGGGTGGTCTGGGATCAGGTCGATGTCCGGGACCTCGCGGCGATGACGGCGCTCGCTGACCGCGGGGCCGCCGAACTCGGCCATATCGACGTCGTGGTGGGTAATGCGGCCATCCTCATCTGGGCGAAGAGCCACGAGCTCACCCCGCAGCAGTGGCAAGACGTCATCGACGTCAACCTGACCGGCGTCTGGCACACCGTGCAATGCACGCTGCCGCACCTGCTGCGCCAGGAGACCGGCGGCTCGATCATCCTGACGAGCTCCTTCGCCGCATTGAAGGGCACGCCGTTCACGATCTCTTACACGGCCGCCAAGTACGGGATCATCGGCATCGCCAAGTCGATCGCCCACGAGTACGGCGACTACAACATCCGGGCCAATACCGTCCACCCGTGCGGGGTCAACACGGTGATGGGCACCGAGGCGGATGGTCTGATGGCGCTCGTCGGAGAGCGTGCCGCCACCGTCGGGCCGCTGTTCATGAACACGCTGCCGGTCTCGGTCATCGAGCCCGAAGACGTGTCGGCGACGGTCGCCTGGCTCGCGAGTGACGATTCGAAATACGTGACCGGCGCACAGATCCCGGTCGACGCTGGAGCCGGCGATCGCTGATCCGCCTTTGCGAACCGCCGATTCCACCGTGTTTTTGCCGCGCGCAGATGGTTCACGCTTCGCGTTGCACGATCTGGGCGGCGACGGTCCGCCCGTCCTGATCTGTCACGCCACCGGGTTCTGCGGCCGCGCGTACGAACCCTTGGCGCAGGCCCTCGGCGATCGCTTCCACGTGTGGGCGCTCGACATGCCCGGCCATGGCGATTCGGACGATCCGCCGGGCGGTGACTTCGCCTGGCGCGAAATGGTGGGTGACGTCGCCGCGGCGACCCGGGCGATCTCGTCGCGGCCGCTGGCGTGCGTGGTGGGCCATTCGATGGGCGGCGCCGTCGCGCTGCAGGCCGCCGCCGATGACCCGACGCTGTTTGCCGCCGCCTACCTCTTCGAGCCGATCGTCAGTGAGCCCGTTGACGTCGCTCGGCGTACCGGCAACAACCCGATGGCCGACGGGGCGCGCCGGCGCCAGGGCACGTTTGCCTCGAAGCCTGAGGCGCTCTGGCGCTACGCGCGCCGCCGGCCGATGCAGGAGCTGAGCGCCGGATCCCTCGCTGCCTACGTGGAACATGGCTTCCGCGACAACGCCGACGGCACCGTCTCGCTGAAATGCAGCCCCGAAAGCGAGGCCCGCACGTTCGAGTCGAGCGTCGCCATCACGACGGCAACCATCACGGCGGCGAGCCTGCCCACGCTCGTCGTGACGGGAGCTACGTCGGCGCTCGCGGCGATGGGGCAGCCGGTCGTGGAGGCGCTACGGCATGCCGAACTGCGCAGCCACCGTCATCTTGGGCACTTCGGGCCGCTGCAGGGCCCCGAGGTCATCGCCGACGAGATCGCCGCCCACGCCCAAAGCTGAGCGCTAGCAGGGCACGTACGTGACGTGACCCTCGTCGTCCGTCGTCAGCTTGACCTCGCGGCCGATGAGCGAGGGCTGTCCGGCGAGCGCGGCCGCGAGCATGGGATCGGCGGCTCTCGCGCCGGTGCGGGTGCCCTCAGGGAGGGTGGCGATGATCGGCGCTTCGACGGGCCCGGTGCCGGTGTCATGCAGGACCGTCGAGGCATCGACGACCGCCACACCATCAGCAGCAGCAACGGTTTCCACAGCATTTTCGGTCTGCTTGCCGAGGTCGCGTACCTCGCACGGGCCGCCGGCTGAGGAATAGATGCCGAAGGCGAAGTCGGTCAGCATGCCGCCGAGCGACACGGCACCGCCGAGCATTCCCGGATTGGCCCGCAGATCCTCGACGAGGCAGGCGATTCCGTGAATCGAATACGACGCTCCGGGGCCGCCGAAGTAGGGCAGGCCGCCGCTCGCGCTGCGCGGCCGGGGATCATCCGGACCGAGCCCGAGGGCGTTCGACGCGACCTTCACCGCTGCCGGGAAGCAGGAATACAGGTCGAACGCGGCAACGTCGTTCAGATCGATTCCGGACGCCTCCTGCGCGACCTCCACGATGCGCTCGAGCGCGGCTGAGCGATGGAAAACTGGCCTTCCTGAAGGGGAAACGGCCTCGCTGCCGCGCACGATCGTGAGCGGCCGTACGGCCGTGGTGTCATCCGGCGCGGCGACGATGACGAGCGCGCCCGCGAGGTCGACGGTCGGGAAGGAGCACATCAGCTTCGTGTAGGGCTCGGCGACGAGACGGTTCTGCAGGCTCGGCTCGCCGATCTCATGGGGATCGCGCGGCGCCGGAAACCATGCCAGGTCAGGCCTTTTCGCGGCGGCTGCGGTGAACGGCGCTAGCAGCCGGCCCAGGGACTCGCGGTGCTCGCTGGGAGGCATGCCACGCTCGAGCGCGCTTTCCACCAGGGCGAAGTAGGCGCTCGGCATCCCGGCGCCGGCCGCCATCTCGGGCACGTGCGCGTAATAGAGTTGGCGCGAGTCCTTCAAGCCATCGAGAAACGGCCCGGAACCCTGCGACCACCGCGAGGTCGGCGGCGCGGGCGGGGCGACCCCGGCGCGGATGGCGCGGCGCACCGACGCGTCCGCAATGCCTCCAACGATTAGCGCCGCATCCAGCTTACCGTCGATGATGGCCTGACAGGCCTGGGCGATCAGGTGTTGCGGCGCGGCACCGGTGTAGCCGGTGACCTTGCGGACACCCGGCGCCAGCTCGAGCCGTTCTGCCAGCATCAGGCTCGGATCGTCGGGGCTGTAGACCGACAGCGGGGTCGCCAGCACAGCGCCGATGCGCTGTTCCGGGATGCCCGCATCGCCGAGGGCGAGGCGGGCGGCAGCCTCGAGAAGCTCCATCGGGTGGACGATGCGCTCATCGTCCTTGTTGGCGACCTGCCCGATGCCGGCGATGACCGGCGTCCGCCTCTTGCCCGCTACAAATGCTGGGATCTCAGTCGCTTTCGTCACGATATTGCGAGATTAACAGCCGAGCCTCTCGCGCAGGCCAGCGGCTGCTGCCGGCCAATCCTCGTCGAGCATCGAGTACTGCACCGTGTCGCGCCACGAACCGTCGCGACGCAGCCGGTGCTTGCGCAGCACGCCCTCCTGCTGCGCGCCGAGCCGGGCGATCGCCGCCTGGGATCGCTCGTTCTTGATGTCGGTGTGCCAGACGACGCGCGCCGCCCCGAGGGCCTCGAACGCATGCGTGAGCAGGAGCAGCTTGGACTCGACGTTGTGGCCGTCACCCCACCAGCGGCGGCCGAACCAGGTGTGGCCGATGGCGATGGCCCGCGAGGTCGGGCTGATCTCGTAGTAGGACGTGCTCCCGATGAACTCGCCCGTCGCGACATCGAACTGGGCGTAGGGGAGCCGTTCCCCCCGGGCCCGGGCCGCGAGCGCGTTCAGGATGTGCGAACGCGCATCCTCCAGGGTCTGCGGGAAGTCCAGCGTGCCCTTCGGCGGCGTGATCCAGCGGAACACCTCTTCCGATTCCTCGGGGGTGCCGGCCGCGGCGAGGTAGCCCGGCGCATCCTCGATCGTCAACGGTTGCAGCCGAACCCGGCTTCCCGTCAGGCTCGGTATCGCGTACCAGAGTTCGTCGGACATGCCTCGATCATGCCGAAGATCGGGGCTACCGCGAACGGATTAATGGGGGACGCCGTCCGCCTTGGCAGCAGAGAGCGGCGGCGTTCCCAGCCCGTGGAACTGGCCGATCCGGGCCGCCTCGAACCGGCGGCTCACCGCAAGCTTGCGCAGCACGTTCGAGACGTGCACGCTCACGGTCTTCTTGGAGATAAAGAGGATTTCGGCGATCTCGCGATCGCTGCGGCCATCGGCGAGCAGCCCTAAAACCTCGACCTCACGAGGAGTCAGGCCGAGCACCTCAGCCGCCTGCGTGGGCAGGCTCGTCCGCTTGACGTCATCGGTGTTCAGTTCGAGGCGTCCGCGCTGCGCGAGATGGCTGATCCGGTTCAGCAGCGGCTGGGCTTGCAAAGGCTGCGCGAGCCGGTAGGCCACGTCAAGCGCCGCCGTCGCCCGAGCCCTGGCGCCGCGGGCTTCGAGGACTGCCTCGGCTTCGCGCCACCGGCAGTAGGCCTCCGGGTAGGCCTCGTGCCCGGCGTTCCACAGCTGCGCTGCGCGGTCCCACAGGTCGGGGTCAGAACGCGCCAGCCGCGAACACTCAGCGGCTGTCTGGGCGAGCGCGGCCACCTGACGTGCCGTGACCGAGAACCCGCGCCGCTCGCGCCCCTCCACCACGCCTCGGGCTTTGCTGAGCAATGCCTGCGCGGCTGCCCGTCGCTGGGGGTCGTCCTCGGTGCGGCCTGCGGATCGCGCCTGTTCCTGCTCATCCGCGATCGCTCGCGCCGACCACATACATACTTCCGGGAGCAGTGTCCGGTCCTCGGTGCGCGCCGTCAGATCCAACGCTCGCTGCAGCGCCGCTGACGCCGCCTCAGGACGTCGGCGCTCCAATTCGAGCTCGCCGGCGAGCGCGTGTGCCGTTGCCGCATGCTGGACGTCTCCGAGCCGTGACGTCATATCGATCGCATGGCTGATAGAGCTTTCGGCACCCGCAAAATCGCCGCGCCGGATCAGCATCGGGCTCGGCAGCATCCACGGCGCCGGAGCGCACACTCCCAAGGCCTGGTTACCCAGGAGGGCGAGCAAGCGTTCAGCTTCGGGATAGTTCCCGAGCCGGACCATGGCTTCCACCGCGTTGCCGGTGGCGCCGTTCAGCCGGCATCCCCAGAGGTCCTCGCCGACGGCCGCGCAGTCGAACATCATGGAGGCGGCTTCCTCGAAGCGGCCCGTCTCCAGCATCATGTTTGTGAGATTGGTGTAAGCGCGGTTGAGGTCCTCGGGATTCGTCAGCTCCTGCGCGATCTCCAATGACTGCAGCACGAGTGCCATACCCTCGTCGAACCCACGCAGCTCGCCGACGCAAGCGCCGAGGGTGTTGAGGGCGTGGGCTTCGACATCACGCGTACTGACGGCTCGTGCCGTCGCCAGCGCCTGGTCTGCAAGGTCACGCGCTTTCACATACTGCGAAAGCAGAAGGTAGGCGCGAGCCTGTTCAGCGAGCAGCCGGGCTCTCTCCACCGAGGGCGCCTCACCCGGCAGGATCGCGAGCGCCATGTCGTACGCCTCGAACGCGGCGGCGGAATCGCCGATCCCCCAGAGGTTGCGGCCGAGCAGTGTCTGGCAGCGCGCCGCTGCGATGGGGTCCGCGGCGGGATCGTGGGCGCAAACGGCTTCCTGCGCCAGCTCGACGGCCCGGGCGTTGGCGCCGGCCAGCAGCGCGATTTCAGCCGCCTTTTCCAGCAATTGTGGACGCGTGTAGCCGGCCGCAAGGGTCGCCGCGGGAACTTTCGTATCGGCCAGCAGCGCTCGATCCAGGAACGCGTGGGCCTCGGGGAACGCGAGGGCAGCGATGGCGACATCGGCCGCCTGCACGGAGGTGGGCAGTGCCTGCGCCCATTCGCTGGCGGCCCACCAGTGTGCCGCCAGTTCGGCGGTACCGAGTCCCGGGCCGCCCGGATGGTCTGTCCGCACGTCAGTCAGGGCGGCGGCAATGGCCCCGTGCAGGCGGCGGCGCTGGGCCGGCAGCAGCGCCTTATACACCGCCTCGCGCAGGAGGGCGGGGCGGAAGCGATACGCGGACGCCGCTGCGTCGACGACCAGAATCTTCTTGTCGATCGCGGCGACGAGCGCCGCTTCGAGCGTGTCGGTGTCCCAGCCGATCGCCGTCTCCAGCAGTCGATCGTCGACGACCGTGCCCACTGTCGCCGCGAACTCCAGCAGCCTTTGCGCCTGCTCAGGCAGCCGTTTGACGCGACGCTCGATCACCGCCTTCAGGGCGGTGGGTAAGCCGACCGGATCGTCGGCGGCCAGGAGTTCTTCGGCGAAGAAGGGATTTCCCTGCGCACGCGTCCAGACTGATTCCAAGAGTTCTGGACTTGGTGCACTGCCGCGCACGTTGGTGATCAGGACGGCCAGTTCGGGGCGCGAGAGCGGTGCAACCGCGAGCTTGCGCACCCTCGTGTGACGGGACAGCTCGGCGAGCCACGGCGTGAACGGATGGTCGCGATCAAGCTCGTCCTCGCGGTAGGTCCCGAGGGTCAGGACGCGCGCGTCAGCCAGATTGCGAACCAGGAAGTCCAGCAGTTCGCTGCTCGCCGAATCCGACCAGTGCAGATCCTCGAACGCCAGCACCACGGGAGTGCGCTCAGCGAGTGCAGCGACGTCGTGCAGCACCGCCTCGAAGAAGTACGTCTTGGCGAACTCACCCGTCGGTAAGCGGGTGGCTGAATCGTCGGCCTCGGCGACCGGTCCCGCGCTGCCCGGATCAGGGTGGCCGCCCATCGCGGAGAGCACCCCGGCTGCCCGGAACTCGCCGCCGAGGCTGCGGCTCAGATCGCGCAGGATCCCCACGACCGGCGCATACGGCACAGCGTTGTCGGCAGGCATGCAGAGTCCGGTCGCGACGACGGCGCCTCCTAGGCGGATGCGATCGGCGAATTCTTCAACAATCCGGGACTTTCCGACCCCAGCGTCACCGCCGATGAGCACCGCCATGGCCCGGCCGCCGGTGACCAGGTCGAACGTCTCGAGGAGCTGATCCAGCTCCTGCGACCTTCCGACCAGGCCCTCGGCGGCTTCAGGCCGTGACCGAGCCGGCATCGGCTCGACAGTCAGAGCCTGCGTCTGCGCCCTGGAATCGGCGACCGCCATCTCAGGCTCCCTCGTTGCGGGTGGGTCTCATCCTCTCAGCACTGCTCGTGCTGATGGCATTGGAGCCCTCCGTAAGTAATTCCACTGGGTGCCGGCACCGTGTGAATCACCGGCTTGGCCGTCGCCGCACCGCCAATGGTCTCCCTTCCCAGCACGAACGACAACGCCATCAGCGCCAGAAGGACGAACGCCAACGCCGCGAGCACAGCCCATTTCGGCAGCCGGCTTACGTCACGAGTCAACGGCGGCAAGGTGAGGTGGGCCATGGCTGAACTCCTTGTTCGGTTTCGCCACCGGACTCGGTGGCCGGCTTTCACGTTGCATGCCAGCCGGCGGCCTCGGCATCGGGAATTCGCCTCAGATTCCGCCCAGCCGCTCCCTAGTCGAAGAAGACGTAGGGATTCGCCTGGCGGGAATGAGGCCGGACCCCCGATGGCGCGCCGCCGGAACTACGTGGGCAGCGCCGAAAACTTCGAGAAACGCATGGTTCTGCGGCCTCGGAGCGTGCCTAACTCGAAGTATTCGGGACGGCCGCCGGCTTGGGGCGGCGGGGGTCGTGCGGGTTGCCGGCATCGGCCTCACCGCTGCGGCGCAGGAAGGTCATCCGGCGCGTCGCCAGGCGCCAGCCGGCTTCGGTGCGGCGGTAGGTGTCGGTGTACCACCCCATGCGCATGTGGTGGTTCGTCTGGTCGATGAACAGCAAAGTCACTTCACCAGAGCCGGTGTCGCCGTCGACCTCGAGCACGGGCTCGCCGGTGAGGAACAGCCCCTTCGGGGCGGCGGCGACGAGTTCGGGCCAGTCCGACAGCCCGTACGTCTCGCCGAATGCGCTGTACGTCCCGTCGCTGGTGAAGACGTTCTCCATGATGTGGTGGATGTCGCCCTTGGTCATGTTGAGGGCGAAGGTGGCGCACAGCTGTCCGAGCTCGACGGCATCGTCGACTGACACGTTCATGGGCTCAAATCTCCTTAGCTGGCGGGCTTCATGACGCGGGCAGGCCGAGGATCCGCGTGGCGATGAGGTTCTTCTGGATCTGTTCGGTGCCGCCCATCACGCTTTGGGAGCGGCTGTAGAGGTAGGTGCTGAGCATCGTCTGATCGGCGCCGTCGTACGCGGCGCCGGCGACGGCCAGGGCGGCCTGGCCGACGGCCTGCTCCACCCACGTCATCAATACCTTGTCGATCGACCCCTCGGAGCCGTGCTGGATGCCGTCGAGCTGGTCGGACAGCCGCCTGCTGACCAGGTGCGCCAGCATGTCGGATTCCACGATGGCCCAGGCGAGCTCGCGGCGCTGCTCGCTGTCGGGCTGAGGGTTCGCTCGGGCGACCTCGACCAGTTCGTTGACTGTCTTGCGGTAGCGGCTGGCATTGCCCAGCTCTTGCGGCTCACGCTCGTGGCTGAGCACGGTCATGGCGATCCGCCAGCCTTCGCCGGGTTCACCGATCATGTTCTCGGCCGGCACGACGGCACGGTCGAAGTGCACCTCACCGAACTCGCGGGTGATGCCGTTGATCATTTTCAACGGCCGCTGCTCGATGCCGGGCTGGTCCATGCGGATCGCGAACGCCGTCAGTCCCTTGTGTTTCGGCGCCCTGGGGTCGGTGCGGGCCAGCAGGAAGCACCACTGGGCGAGGTCGGAATAGCTGGTCCACACCTTCTGCCCGGTGATGACGTACTCGTCGCCGTCGAGCTCCGCGCGGGTGCGTAACGAGGCGAGATCCGAGCCCGCGCCGGGCTCGCTGAATCCCTGACACCACCGGTCGGTGCCGTTGATGAGACCCGGTAAAAATCGGCCCTGGATGTCTGCTGACGCGTGCTTCAGCACGGCTTGGACCAGATAGCCCAGGCTCGGTCGGGGCGGAGCTCCGGCTCGTGCCAGCTCTTCATCGACGATGACGTTGTAGACGCTCGGCATGTCCTGGCCGCCGTATTCCGCCGGCCAGCTGAGCCCGAAGAAGCCGGCACCGTAAAGCGAGCGGTGCCACTCCGGCTGCTTCTCCCAGTACTCGTCGGAGGTCGACGACGGCGGCAGGTGCGGGTTGTTGCCGGCCAGCCAGGCCCGCAGCCGGCCGCGAAACTGCACCTCCTCCTCGGAATCGCGAAAGTCCATCAGCACACACCTCCGAGCCGGGCCCGCGACACCAGGTCAGCGAGCAGATGCTTCTGCACTTTCCCGGATGCGGTCATAGGCAGGCTAGCGGCCACGATCCAACGCTTGGGGACCTTGTACGAAGCGAGCTGCTCGCGGCTGAACTCCTCGATCGGCGCCAGGTCTGGATCGGCTCCTGATTGCAGCTGCACGACGGCGACGACGGCCTCTCCCCAGCGCGCGTCAGGCACACCGACGACGGCCACGTGCGTCACGCTCGGATGCGCGCCGATCACGCCTTCGACCTCGACCGGATAGACGTTGACGCCCCCGGTCACGATCATCTCCTTGAGCCGGCCCGCCACCCTCAGATACCCGCGCTCATCCATCGTGACGAGATCCCCGGTGTGCAGCCAGCCGCCGGAATCGATGGCCGCCGCCGTCTGCTCGGGCTCGTCGAAGTACCCCGCCATCACGCCCGCGCCGCGCACCTGGAGCTCGCCGACCTCGCCGGTGGGCACCACCACGCCTCGCTGCGGATCGACCACGCGGCCTTCGAGATGCGCAAGCAGTCGCCCGACCGTCGTGGCCTTGTCGGCCGGATCATCGTCGGGAAAGGTCTGCGAGATGTAGCCGCAGGTCTCGCTCTGGCCGAAGATGATCGTCGTCCTGACGCCAAGCCGGCGTTCAACATCGCGGATGAGCTTGACGGGCACCAGCGATCCGCCGCAGGAAACTGCCCGCAGCGCTGAGAGATCGCGTTCGCCGAAGCTCGGATGGGCCATCACGTCGGCAAGGGTGGTCGGCACCCCGACGGTGTGCGTCGCGTGCTCGGTCTCGAGCAGCTCCAGCTGCAGCGCGGCGTCGAAGCGGGCGACGAGCACATTCGTCGCCAGCGCCTGCACCACCATGAAGCTGACGACCTGACCGCCGACGTGATACAGCGGGATCGTGTTGACGTAGACGTCGCCTTGGCCGATCGGAAACCGTTCGCCGCTGAGCCGGGCGGCGTTGGTCAGACCGCGGTGGGTGAGCATGACGCCCTTCGGTGCGCCGGTGGTGCCTGACGTGAACACCAGCTGGGCGACGTCATCGGGTTGCACTGTCGGAAGCGAGCCCTCCTCGCCGCCGGTGACGAGTTGCGACCAGTGGTCGAACGACATCAGCTCGCGAAGGCCCGGGAGCCGCGGAGCCACTTCAGTGAGCGCCGCTGCCAGGTCGCTGTCGCGATGCCGAGGCACGAAAACGACTGCCGCTGCTGCGGATTTCGCGAGTATGTGCTCGATCTCGCGAGCCCGTAGCAGCGGATTCATCGGCACCAACACGAGACCGGCCATCGCCGCGGCGAAGGTCAGCAGCCAGGATTCCGGCGTGCTCGGCGCGAGCACCGCGAGGCGCTCGCCGGGCGAGAAGCGCCGCGCCAGGCTTCGAGCGACAGCTTCCGCCTCGGCGCACGCCTGCGCGTACGTCCGCCGCCGCCGGAGCCCCGGATCGGATGTGCCGGCCACGACGGCCTCGCGGTCGGGTGCTCCCGCAGCCGCGCCGCGCAGGATGCTCGCGATCGTCGAGTCCAGCACCGGCTCGTCAGAGGCCGGCCAATGGGAGAGGCTCAAGGCTTCGACGGCGGCTGCGCCAGATAGCTCTCGAGCGTCGCGTGGAAATGCCGGATCCGGCTCTCCTGATAGCGCGAGAGAGTCAGGGCGGAGCGCACCGACGCGCGTAACCCTTTCTGGATCCGCTCGAAGCGAGCCGTGTCCTGATTGAAGACGCGACCGAGCGCGCCGAACTCGGGGACGTCAGCCCAGTCCTCGCCCGGACCAAGATTGCGGGTGGGCGCCGGAGCCGGACGCGGCTCGCCTTCGGGTGTCGGCTCGAGCTTCATGATGTCCATGACGCACGAATCCGGATCGTGACCGTTGGGCCGGAAGCGGTAGGCAAACGGGGTCAGAAAACCCGCCCAGGGCATGAAATTCGGGAACAGGAAGTACTCGATACCGTCGAGCGCCTCGGCATCGGAGAGCTGCGAGTAGTCGCGGCCGGTGCGTCCTTGCAGCGAGCCCCGCACCCGATCGCCGAGCACCGCCCGCGGGTTCTGCCCCGGCGGGATGGTGAGGTCGGCGCGCTCGCCCAGCATGGCTTTGAGAATCTCGCCGTCTTCGACATCGTCGAGGTGCTCGCTCGCGACGCCCACGGCCGTGATCATGCGGCTCACGTGAGAGCCGTACACGTCGTACTCCGAGAGTGAATCGGCGGCCGTCTTCAGCAACTGTGGGTGCACGGCCATCGTGTGGTAAGCCTCGATGAACGCCTCGAGGGCCACCTTCCAGTTGCACGGCAGCACCTGAACGGCGTGGGCCGCGAGATAGCGGTCTTCCAGCGGCCAGGCGTCGAAGTGGGCGGGCAGATCCTGCATGAACTCGGCCAAAGGCGGGGCAGAGTTATCGGGATTGATGAAGACGAACCCGCCCCACGTGTCCACCTGCGCTTCGGGTAGGCGATAGGACGCGGGATCGACATCGGGAAAGTCCCAGGCACAAGGAATCTCACGCAGCGAACCGTCGATGTTCCAGGTGAATCCGTGGAAGGGGCAGCGCAGCTGGCGGACGTGTCCGGGCTTCGTGCGCAGCTGCGTGCCGCGGTGCAGGCACGAGTTGTGGAAGGCGTGGATCTCATCGGACGTGGTGCGCACCACGATCAGCGAGGTGTCGCCGATCTCGTAGACGATCGAGTCACCGACCTCGGGGATCTGCTCCTCGCGACACGCCATCTGCCAGACCCGGCTCCAGACGCGCTCGATTTCGAGCCGGTGGAAGTCGGGGTCGAAATAGCACGACGGCGGGATCTCGGCGGGCTCCAGCGCGCCGGGCGAGGTGACCCGCAGGCTCGCGGGTACCTGCCGGCTCTCCGCATCCAGCAAACCCTGATAAAACCCTTGTCCCCGGGCGATTTCCTGGCTCGTCATGGCTGGTCGCCCTTGGGCCAGGCGGCGCGGCGGCCGGACTTGCTCAGCCGGAAATCCGGTGGCACGGCGTCGTCGTTGGCCTTGACGGCATTGTTCAGGCCGCCCTTGTACACCTCCGAGGTCAGCGTCAGATCCTGCCCATCCGGCCGCACGCGGCTGCCCATCGATTCCAGTTGGGCGGTCAGCAGGCTGCCCAGATATTCACCCTGATGCTGCTTCATCATCTGGAAGAACGATTTCTGCATGACGACGGCATCGATCGGCCGCGAATGCGCGCAGGCATTGGCGTATTTGGCGACCTCGTCCTCGAGTTCGTCGCGGGGCACGACGCTGTTGACGAAGTTGCAGTCATACATCTCGTCGGCGGAGAACGGACGTCCGGTGAAGACCATCTCCTGGAAGCGCCGGATCCCCATCGTCATGGCCCACGCCCACATTCGCGGGCCCCAGCCGACGTAACGGAAAGCGGGATGGCCGAAGAGCGCATCGTCTGACGCGATCACCAGGTCAGCGTCAGCGGCTTGGTAGAAGTGCCAGCCGTAGCAGTAGCCCTTGACCTCGATGATGCTGATCTTCTTGAACTCGGCCAGCGTGCGGCATCCGGAGCGGGCATCGGCGTACCACTGCGGCAGCGTCGCATTCGCGCGGTACGAGCGCGGCGGCGGGAAGGTCACGTCTTCGCCTTCGAGCCCCATCTCTGCGGCGAACGCGGCGTCGGGGGATTCTTCCTGCAGCGCAGCCAGTTCCGGCAGGTCGGCGCCGGTACCGAAGTCATCGCCGACCCCCCGCACGACGAGCACCTTCACGTCGTCATCCACATTCGCCATGTGCAGCAGGTGGGCGTAGCGCAGCCGGGCCCCGATCGTCATCGCGTTCAGCCGGTCGGGGCGGTTGAACGTGATGGTGGCGATCCGGGTCGCCCGGTCCTTGTTGTAAAGGACCAGTTCTTCCGGCGGGGGGACGGCCTCAGGCATTCGGGGGCAGGCCCAGGAAGTCGAGCACGTTGCCGCTGACGATGCGGGCCGCCTGCTCAGGTCCGACCGCATTGACCACCGATTCGATGACTCGCTCGGAGTAGCCGAACGTGCTCTCGTTGTGCGGATAGTCCGAGGACCACATGACGCGATCGGGGCCGATGCGCTCGACGACTTCCAGCCCCAGCGGATCGACCATGAAGGCCGAATACATGTGGTGATCCCAGTAGTAGCGGGCCTCATGCTCGATATCGGCATCGAGCATGTGGCGGAAGGAGACGAGCATGTGTTCGGCGTCCTGGATCGCCGGCAGCACCCAGTTGATCCCGCCTTCGAACCACCCCACCCGCAGGCCGGGATGGCGATCCAGCAGCCCGCCGATCACGTAACGGGCGAACATCTCCCGGAAGGGGGCGGCCTGGTGAACCATGCTCACGGCCAGGCCATTGTGCGCGCAGGGTGAGGAGATCGGGCCCTCGCCGATGTGGTGTGAGACCGGCAAGCCCGACTCCTCGATCGCGTCCCACACCGGCCGCATGCGATCGCTGTTGAAATCGACCGGCTGCCCGTCGGGATGATTGCCGGGCTTGAGCGGCAGCCAGAAAGTCCGCACCCCGAGCGCCGCCGCCTCGCTCACGGTGCGCTTGGCACCCTCGCCGTCCCACCAGTTGATCATCCCGACGCCGTAGAAGCCGCCGCCCGAACGCTCCTGCAACTCCGCCAGATATTCGTTGTAGACGCGGAAGGTCAGCTCGCGGATCTCGTAGTCGGGGAAGCCCATCATCCCGAGCAGCGCGTTGGGGAAGGCGAGCTCCCGGCTCACCCCGTCAGCGGCGAGCTCGGTGCGCCGCGCCTCCAGCCCGCCGGTGCTCGATCCGGCCATCGGGTCGTATTGCATGAGCACGTTGCCGAAGGCCGGCGGGAGCATGTTCTTGCCGCCGAAGCCCAGGGTCCAGGCACCGTTCTCGAAGAAGACCCGCGGCGCCTTGTCTTTCAGCGCGGCCGGGAAACGCTCGTAGAAGATGTCTTCGCTGAGCGAGACGTGGTTGTCGGCGGAGAAGACCTCCGTGCCGAGCGGCAGCGTGTGGGCAGCTGCCGCGAAACCGTGACGGTCCTTCGGAGCGCCGAGGCCTGCGCTCGGGTAGATGACGCTGACGCCGCCGCGTTCCCGGGTCTGCTCCATGTTCGCCGCTTCCCTTCTTCGCTCGGCGCGAAGGATGGTGTGCGTCCGACGCAACGAGAATTTACTTGGACGTCGTAATGTCTGTCAACGCGCTGCGGGCTCCGGAAACAGCAAGGGCTTCATCGAGCGGGCCACCAGCTCGATCCAGAAGCCGTCACCTGCCTCGTGGTAGGCGGTGATGGGAGGCCGATCGCCGCCAAAGCTGATCAGCACCACATTCGTCAGGCCGCTGCTGACGAGCGCCTCGGATGCCGTAGGCACGTCATCGACCCAGTAGCCGACGTGATGCGCCCGGGTCGAACCATTCGTCGTGTAAAGCGTTCCCGGCGTCGATTGCACGAGTTCGACATGGTGCGGACCTTCGACCGAGATCGCGTACTGCGTGGCGACGCGCGACTGGCCTTGCGCGGTCTGCATCGTCACCTTGCCGCCGCCCTCGTGCCAGGTCAGCCCGAGCAGCGCGCCGAACTCCGCCTTCGCCGCCTCGATGTCGTCGACCACGATCGCGGTGTGGAACAAGTCGGCGTGGCTGAGCGCGCCGGCGGGGGCGATGGGTTGCGTCATGGCCGGGCCGGCCGGCTCTTGGGGTAGTCCTTGGAGAGCAATTCGACGAACTGCCCGTCGGGATCACGGATCAGCAGCGCGAGGCCGAGGTCGGAGCGCTCCACGATCTCGCCTCCGTACTCGACGGCCTTCGCTGCGGTGGCCCGGATGTCGTCCACCGAGATCGACAGGTGGCTCAGCCCGACCTCGTCCAGCGTGCGCTCACGCCGGGTCACCTTGGCCTCTGGCGCGCTCAGGTAGATGAGCTCCAGGAAGCATTCGCCGAGTGTCAGGTAGCAGGTCTGCACTCCGAGCGGGGGTGTCAGGCCCAGGAGCTTCGCCGTGGCGCCGTCGGGCGGCGCGTCCTCGTACCAGACGCGAAATCCCAGCACGTCCTCGTAGAACTGCTTCGATCGCGACATGTCGCTGACCACGAGGCCGATGTGGTTGAACACCGTCATGTGCTGCGCCCCTCTACTGGCCATCGTTGACACTATTTCGGTGTCAAACTAATCTCACGCCACGGCTCGGAGCATAACGAAGTCGTCGATGCCGACGGCGGCAAGGCGCGAGAGCGGGAGGACGATCATCGACATCCCGAAGCAGCCGAATCTTTCGCGCCTGTGCGACGAGCGCAGCGGCCGGTTACGCGCGGCGATGGCCGGCTCGGGGGTCGATGCGCTCGTCCTGCTGGTGAATGGCAACGTGAGCTACGCGACCGGGGCGAGCTGGCCGCTCAGTGACGCCGGCCGGGCCAACATCGAGCGTCCCGTTGCGGTCGTCACGGCCGGCGATCCGATGCCGCACCTTTTTGCCCGGCTGCCCGAGGAGATGGTGGCCGAGCTTCCGCTCGGTGCCGAGCACCTCCACGAGCCCGTCTATCTCGAGTTCGATGAGGGCGTCGAGAAGTTCGTCAAGATCCTCGCCGACCTGGTGCCGGCGAACGCGACCCTGGCGGTCGATGACCTGACCGGCGCCATGCACCGCAGCCGACGCGAACTGTTTCGCGAGTGGCCGCCGCGGGCCGCGAGCGACGTCCTCGGCGCCGCCCGGCTGATCAAGACACCGGACGAGTTGGCGACGATCCGTCACGCGCTCTGGATCAACGAGCAGGCGATGGCCGAGGTGCAGGCGGCGCTGGCGCCGGGCGTTCGGCAGACCGATCTCACCGGGCTGTTCGTGCGCCGGGTCTTCGAACTCGGGGCCTTGGCCAACGGGCTGGACCCGATCTGGCAGGTGATGCCTGATCGGCGCGGCGACCTTCCGTGGACCGTGCACGGCGATATCCCCTGCCCGCTTCTGACGACCGAGCGCGAGCTGGCGTCCGGCGACGTGCTGTGGGTCGACACCGGGATCCTCTACGGCGGCTACCACTCCGACTTCGGCCGCACCTGGATCGTCGGCCAGGAAGCATCGCCCCGCCAGCAGGAGCAGTACCACCGGTGGCGGGAGATCAGCGACGCGGCGACGAACATCCTGCGCGCCGGGGTCACCGGCGCCGACCTCACCGCGGCGGCTATGGCGGTCTGCGACGGGCGGCGCTCGTGGATGCCGCACTTCTACCTCGGCCACAGCCTTGGACTCGATGCCGCCGAGATGCCGTTCATCGGCACCGATCTCGGTGATGAGTTCGACGCCCAGTTCGTGTTCAAGGAAGGCATGGTCCTGGTGATCGAGCCGATCGTGTGGGATGAGGGCTACAGCGGCTACCGCTCGGAGAACGTCTTCGCCGTCACCGACGACGGCTGCATCAATCTCAGCGACTACCCGTACGACCCGTACGGAGGCTCTGCAGTGACGGAAAAGTCCCATGGCCACTGAGGTTTTGCCTGATGAGCGGGCGCTGCGCTTCGGCCGCCGCGAGCGTGCTCTCGCGGCCATGCAAGAGCACGACCTCGATGCGCTCGTGCTGGGTCGGCCCGCCAACGTGCGCTATGTCGCCGGGGTCCCGCTGCTGTGGAATGCGGGTGCCCGCCCGTTCGGTCCCGGCTGCGTGCTGCTTCGTTCGGGGGAGATCTACCTGCTGACCACGTGGGACGAAGGCGTCCCCGAGGAGATCCCGCACGATCACCTCTACGGGATCACCTGGAACCCGATGAATCTGGTCACGGTGCTGCAGCAGATCGGTGCTGAGTACCAGCCCCGCCGCGTCGGTACGGATGCTCTTTCACCGCTGTTCGCCAAACTGCTGCCGACCGCGTTTGCGAATGCCGAAATTGTCGACGGGGAGCCTGCTTTACGGCAGGCGCGGATGGTCAAGACCGACGACGAGGTCGCGGCCATACGCGTCGCCATCGACGTCGCCGAAGCCGGGCTGGCCGTGGCCGTCGGCGCGCTGCGGCCCGGCGCGAGCCGGCGTGACCTCGCGGGCCTGTTCATGGAAGCCATCGCCGCGCTCGGCGTCACCACTCCGGCCACGCAAAATGTCGTGCGCATGACCTCGAGGCGGCCGGGAGCCGGGGGCGATCGGATCGAGGCGGCAGATCTCGTCACGTTCGACGCGGGCGTCGTCGCCGGCGGCTACACCGGCGAGGTCAGCCGCACCTATCTCGCTGGTGACGCGAACGGCCATGCCGCTCGCGTACAGAACCTCTATCAGCGCTGGGACGGGCTGTGGGCCCGGTTGCTCGACGCGTGCCAACCCGGCGCGAGCGGCGCCGCGCTGCTCGCTGCGTACGAAGCGGCCGGTGAAGAACTGCCCGCCGAACCCGTCGCCCGCGGTCTGGGCCTCGGCCTGGACGAGCCCGTGGTGCTGCGGGATCTGCCCGCGACGGCGGCGGCGCAGCGGCTCGATCCGGGCACCGTCCTGTACCTCACCGGGCGCGTCGCTGACCCCGAGGTCGGCGAGGTCATCGGGAGCGAGGCAGTGCTCATCACCCCGACCGGCCCTGAGGTGCTGACGTCCAGCCCGTTCTGGCATCTCTAGCGGTGGCTGCTGCACCAACCGGGCCGGGCCGGTCACCCCTGGACGGCTGCGTCGTCGTTGACCTGTCCACGGGAATTGCCGGTGCCTACTGCACGCGGCTGCTCGCCGGCGGCGGCGCCGAGGTCATCAAGGTCGAGGATCCCGAAGGTGATCCGCTCCGGCGGTGGTCGGCGTCAGGTGCGGCAATCGCGTCCGGCGACGATGGTGCGCTCTTCAGCTTCCTCGCGTGCTCGAAGCAGAGCGCCGTCGTGGATGTCGCCGGGGATGGTGGCGTCGACGTTGATGGCGTCACGCCACTGCTTCAGGCGGCCGACGTCGTGGTGTGGTCGCAGGGTTCACGGCTCGCCCGCCATCCGTCGCTGGCGCCATCAGCGATCCGGCGAGCGCACCCGCATCTGACCGTCACGGCGATCACCCCGTTCGGTCTGGATGGCCCGTGGTCCGGCCGGGCGGCGACGGAGTTCACCCTGCAGGCCTGGTCCGGGGGCATCGTCGGGCTCGGCCGCGGGTCACCGGATCGACCGCCGGTCTTCGTAGGCGGCCGGGTCGGCGAATGGCTGAGCGGCGTGTACGCGGCAATCGGCACGCTGGCGTCGCGGGCGAGCGGGCCGGGAGACCTGGTCGACGTCTCGATGCTCGAGGTGCTGGCGATGTGCCTCACGTACTACCCGGTGAGCTTCTCCGACATCGCCGGGCGGCCGTATCGCTCGGTGCGTTCGGTGCCCACCCCGGGCGTCGAGACCGCGACCGACGGCTTCGTCGGGCTGGGCACCGGCACCGGCCAGCAGTGGGCCGATTTCTGCGTGATGGTGGGCCATCCGGAGTGGGCCGAGAACCCGTCACTGCGGACCGATCGCAAGCCCGTGGCCGAGGCAATCCATCAATGGATGGCGGAACATTCGATCGCCGAGGTGATGGAACTCGCGGCAGCCTTCCGGATCCCCTGCGCGCCGGTCGGCAACGGCGCCAGCATCCCGCAGGCTGAGCATTTCCGGCTGCGCGAATCTTTCGTGGCGAATCCGCGCGACGGGTTCCTGCAGCCGAATCACCCGTACCGCTTCACGCCACCCCTGCTTCGTGCCGCCGAGGCGCCGCCGAAGCTAGGTGAACACACCGCCGCGAGCCGATCGCCGCGCATCCCACCAGACCAGGGCGACGCCTCGCGAGCACTCCCGTTTGCGGGGCTGCGTGTGCTCGATCTGACCGCCTTCTGGGCCGGGCCCCTGTGCACCCACATTCTGGCGATGCTCGGCGCCGAGGTGCTGCACGTCGAATCGCCCTCGCGGGTCGACGGCACCCGCCTGCTGGCCGGCCTGCCCTTCACCGAGGATCGGTACTGGGAGCGCTCAGGCATCTTCTGCGGCTTGAACACCAACAAGAAGAGCGTCACCCTCGACCTGGCTGACGAACGCGGCCGTCACGCCCTGCGGGAGCTGATCGCCACGTGCGATGTCGTGGTGGAGAACTACACGCCGCGAGTGCTCGAACAGATCGGCCTCGACTACGAGGGCGTCAAGGCCATCCGGTCGGACATCGTCATGGTGCGCCTGCCCGGCTTCGGGCTGGCCGGGCCGTGGCGTGACAACAGCGCGTTCGCCTTCGTCATCGAAGACGTCTCCGGCCTGACCTGGCTCACCGGCTATCCCGATGCCAACCCGCATTCCCCTTACTGCCTCGGCGATCCCAACGCCGGGCTGCACGGGCTCGTCGGCCTGCTGCTGGCCCTCGAGCACCGCCGCCGCACCGGGGAAGGCACGTTGGTGGAGGCGGCGATGGCGGAGGCGGCGACCAGCATTGCCGCGGAACAGTTCGTCGAACACTTCGCCTATGGCGCGCTCCTTTCCCGCGACGGCAATCACGGACCGACAGCCGCGCCGCAGAACGTCTACCGGGCGAGCGGCGATGACGGAGCCGAATCCTGGGTTGCCATCGCGGTCGCCGATGACGAGCAATGGGAAGGCCTGTGCGCCGCCCTCGGCCGCCCCGCCTGGGCGATGGACCCCGAGCTTCGCGCCTTCGAGGGGCGTCAGAAGCGATGCGAGCTCATCGACGGCCATCTCACGGCCTGGTGCGGCGCGCGTACCGGCGAGGAAATCGTCGATGAACTCTGGGGTTTCGGGGTTGCGGTCGCCCGGGTGCTGCAACCGCACGAGCAGCCCGAGCTACCTCCCCTGCAGGCGCGCGGCTTCTTCGAGCCGGTCGATCATCCCGTGAACGGCCAAGCCCGCCACAGCACGCTCCCGATCCGCTTCGCCGAAGGGCCGCAGCGCTTTCACGTCAGGCACGCCCCGCTGCTCGGCGAGCACACCCGGGAGGTCCTCGAAAGCCTTGGCTTCGAGGCGGCGGCGCTCGAGGCGCTCGAGCAGGCCCACGTGATCGGCACCACCCCGACTGCTTCGGCGGGGGCGTGATGATCGAGCCCTCATATATTGGCTCAATGTCGCGGCTCGAATACGACCCCATTGACGCCTCGCACCGCTATTGGCTCGCGCAGGGCTGGGAAGACTCGGCTGACGGCGTGGGAGTCGTCATCTCGCTGATGCGCGGCTGGCAGATCCTGCTCGCCCGGGCCAATACGCTGCTGCGGCCGCTGGATCTGACCTTCGCCCGCTACCAGGTGCTCGGCCTGCTGCGCAGCAGTCGCGGGCTGACGCTCGGCCAGGTCGGCACCAGCCTGTGGGTCACTCCGGGCACCGTCACCAGCTCGGTCGACCGCCTCGAGGCGAGCGGGCTCATCCGGCGCTATCCGCACCCCAGCGACGGCCGTACGGTCCTCGCCGAGATCACGCCCGCGGGACGCCGGCTGTTCGACAAAGCCGTGAAAACGTTGAACAAGGAGCTGTTCTCGACGCTCCCGCTGTCGGCCGAGGAATCGACACATCTGGTCGAGCTGATCGCGAAGATTCGGGCTGAGGCCGGCGATCAGGTGGCGCGCGCGGAGCCGTGAGGCCTGCGGCTACGCCGGTTTGATGCGCTGCGGGGGACGGCCGGCCGCCGTGCCGCCGTCGATCGGCAGCACGATCCCGGTCACCTGCGCCGACCATTCGCTGGCCAGATACAGCGCCGCATAGGCGACATCTTCGGGCTGGCCATGGCGGGGGAGTGGCTGGTTGGCCTCGATCACCGGACCCATGTCGTAGCTCGTCATGGCGGTGGCGATGTGGGCCGGCGCGATGCAGTTCACCCGGATCAGGTAGCGGCCGAGCTCGACCGCGTTCGACTTCGTGAGGTGGATGAGCGCGGCCTTCGCGGTGCGGTAGGACGTGACCCCGGCGCCCGCGTTGATGCCGCCGATCGAGCCGATGTTGACGATCGAGCCGCCGCCATGGGCTTTCATGTGGCGGGCGGCCCGCTGGGTGCCGAGCATGGCGCCCATGAGGTTCACCTTCATGATGCGGTCGAAGTCGCTGAAGTCGTCGTACAGAAAGGCGCCGAGCGAGCCACCGATGCCGGCGTTGTTGCACATGACGTGCAGCCCGCCGAACGTGCTCACGGCGAAATCGATCAGCGCCTGCACCTGCTCAGCGTCTGACACGTCGACCCGCTGGAAGGCCGCCGTCCCCTCGAGGGAGCCGGCCACCTGCTCGCCGCCCTCGACATCCACATCGGCGACCACGACCGCCGCACCGCACGCCGCGAAGAGCTCGGCCGTCGCCCGCCCGATGCCACTGGCCGCGCCCGTGACGACGGCGACCTTGCCGGCGAGTAGGTCCTTCATGCGTCCTCTATTCCGGGAAACATCCGTGGCCATTGCACATATGGCCGCGTTCCGCTGACGAAACCGTAGCCCGATCGCGGACCCTGACGAAACACTTTGACGTCGGAATATCTCGGTGTACGGTCACGCTGTGAGCGATCTGAAGGAGCGCAACTTCTTCAAGGACCGTGACATCCAGGACGATCCTTACGCGTATTTCGATGCTCTCCGCGAGGCGGCGCCGATCTGGCAAGAGCCGCACTTCGGGGTCTTCATGGTGAGCGGCTATGACGAGGCCCGCGCGGTCTACGGCAATCCCGAGACCTTCTCCTCGTGCAACAACGTCGCCGGTCCGTTCCAGCGCTTCCCGGTGCCGTTCGAGGGCGATGACGTCAGCGACATCATTGAGACCTACCGCGATCAGCTCGCTTTCAGCGATCAGCTGCCGACCTTCGACCCACCCAAGCACGCCGGGCATCGCGGGCTCATGATGCGCCTCCTCACCCCACGCCGGATGCGGAAGAACGAGGAGTTCATGTGGCGCCTCGCCGACCTTCAGCTCGGCGAGTTCCTCGGCGCCGGGGGCGAGTTCATTCACGGCTTCGCCGAGCCGTTCACCGCCTCCGTCATCGCTGATCTGGAAGGGGTGCCGGAGGCCGATCATGGCCTCTTCCGGGAGCACTTCGGGGCCCCGTCAGGCGAGACCCAGCACAAGCCGCTGGCGTTCCTGTACGACCGGTTCGCCGCCTACATCGCCGAGCGCCGCGAGACCCCGCGCGGCGACATCATGACGGAGATGGCGAACGCCAAGTATCCGGATGGTTCGACGCCGGACGTGAAAGACGTCGCGCTGCTCGCCGCCAACCTCTTCGCCGGCGGCCAGGAGACCACGGTGCGGCTGCTGTCATTTGCCTTGCGGATCATCGGTGACGATCCCGGGCTGCAGGCGTTTCTCCGCGCGGATCGCGAGCGCATCCCCGGCTTCATCGAGGAGACGCTGCGCTACGAGAGCCCGCTGCGCAGCCAGTTCCGGATGGCGCGCCGGCGCACGACCGTCGCGGGGGTCGAGATCGCTGCCGGCGGCACCCTGCTGCTGCTTCCGGGCGGTGCGAACCGTGACCCGCGGGCGTTTGCCAACCCCAACACTTTCGATCCGGAGCGCCAGGACGCCCGTAACCACCTGACGTTCGGCCACGGCATCCACCACTGCGCGGGCGCACACCTCGCGCGGGCCGAGGGCAAGGTGGCCATCAACCGGCTGCTCGACCTGACGTCCGACATCCGGATCGCGGCGGACGTTCACGGACCGGCCGGCAGCCGCCACTATGACTACCTGCCGACGTTCTTCCTGCGCGGGCTGCTCAACCTGACCGTCGAGTTCGACCGCGCCTGATCCAACCCGACCGGCCTCAGCCGACTGGCACCGGCTCGGTGCGCTCAAGGATCGGGCCGACCATCATCGCGAGCAGCTCGTCGCTGGCGTAGATCCGCTCGCCGCTGAGCAGCCCGTCCGGACCGAAGAGCAGGATGCCGACGATGTCGAAGCGGCGCCGGCCGGCGCCGCCTGGCTCGTCGATGAACACCTGGTACTCCTGGCCGAGCCCCTCATCCGTGACCCATTCCGCCCGCAGCGTGTAGCCGGCGATCCGGCGCGCGAAGTTGGCGAAGAAATGCTCGTAGTAAGCCTGTGCATTCTCGCGTCCCTTGAGCAGCCGGCCGATCGGCAGGAACTCATACACCGGGTCGGGGCCGAGCGTGTTCATGGTGCCTTCCATGTCGCCGGTGCCCTCGGCCTCGGCGTGGGCCCGGGCCGTGGCGACATCTGCCTCGCGATCGCTCATGGCACCCATGATGAAGCGCCGCCCGGACGATGCCGCTGCGGGGTCGGTCAGCGCACCCGGCCGCGCACCTCACCGAAGCCGATCCGCTGCCCGCCGGACCCGGGAGCGGAAGCGGAAATGACGACCTCGTCGCCGTCCTCGAGGAACGTGCGGGTGGCTTCGCCCGCGAGGGTGATCGGATGCCGGCCGCCCCAGGTGAGCTCCATGAGCGAGCCGTACTGGCCGGGCTCGGGCCCGCTGACCGTGCCGGACGCGAAGAGGTCGCCGGTGCGTACGTTCGCGCCGTTCACGGTCAGATGCGCCAGCTGCTGCGGCGCCGTCCAGTACATCTCGCGCAGCGGCGGGTGCGAGAGCAGCTGCCCGTTCAGGCTGACCGCGAGCTCGATGTCCAGACCCCAACGGCAGTCGGCATCATCCAGATATCCCAGGACCTGAGGCTCACGCGGCGGCGGGGAGACGCGAGCCGCCTCGAGTGCCGCCAGCGGCACCACCCACGGCGCCACCGACGTCAGGAATGACTTGCCGAGCAACGGTCCGAGCGGCGCGTACTCCCAGGCCTGGATGTCGCGGGCCGACCAGTCGTTCACCAGGCAGATGCCGAAGACGTGGGCGGCGAAATCCTCCACCGCCACCGGATGGCCCGGCTCCGACCCGACCCCGACCACGTAGCCGACCTCCGCCTCGAAATCGAGCCGTTGGCTCGGGCTGACGACCGGTGGCGCACCCTCGGCAGGTAGGAGCTGCCCGCGCGGGCGAAGCACCGGAGTGCCTGAGACGCGAACGGTTCCGGCGCGGCCGTGGTAGCCGACCGGAAGGTGTTTCCAGTTCGGATGCAGCGGCGGCTGACCGGGGCGCAACAGGCGGCCGAGGTTCATCGCGTGGTGCTCGCTGGAGTAGAAGTCGACATAGTCACCCACGTCGAACGGCATCTTCTGCCGCGCGTCGGCGAGCGGGAGCAGGCAGGGTTCGAGAGCATGCCGGTACGCGTCATTGCCGAGCCAGGCGGTCAGGCAGGTACGGAAGTCCCGCCACGCATCCGGTCCCAGAGCCATGAACGGGTTGAGGGTCGCGGCGTGCAGGGCGTCGGCGTACGGGAGGCGCTGGGCCGCAGCCAAGGCCCCGGCATCGAGCACGAAGTCGCCGATCGCGATACCGATGTGCGGCCGCCCTGGATCCTCAGAGGTGGTGAAGACGCCGAACGGCAGGTTGCTCACGGGAAAGGGCGAGCCTGGCGCGACTGGCACCCACGAGCGCGTCATTGCGGACGCGACCACGACCAGGCGTAGCTTGCGTCCTCGCACTCGCGGCCGGCGGCTCCAATCTCCAGCGGCCGGAACGTGTCGACCATGACGGCCAGCTCGTCGACGTAGTCGGTGCCGACGCTCGCCTCGTAAGCGCCCGGCTGCGGCCCGTGGGTATGGCCGGCGGGGTGCAGGGAGACCGAGCCCGGCCCGATGCCCGAACCCTTGCGTGCGTTGTAGTTGCCGGCGCAGTAGAAGATGGCCTCGTCGCTGTCGACGTTGGAGTGGTAGTACGGAGCGGGGATCGAGAGCGGGTGGTAGTCCACCTTGCGCGGCACGAAGTTGCAGATGACGAAGCCATCCCCCTCGAAGACCTGATGCGCCGGCGGGGGTTGATGCACGCGGCCGGTGAGGGGCTCGAAGTTGGCGACGTTGAGCGCGTACGGGTAGAGGCATCCGTCCCAGCCGACGACATCGAACGGATGCGTCGCGTGCGTCATCACGCTGCCCGCGATGAGCCCGCCGGCGGCCCGATGCTTGACGAGTACCTCGACACCCTCGCCGTCGCAGAGCAACGGCTCGCCGGGGGCGCGTAGATCCCGCTCGCAGTACGGCGCGGTCTCCAGGTGCTGCCCGGAGGCCGAAAGATGCTTGCGGGGTGGGGAAATGTGGCTGTTCGCCTCGATGCAGTACGCGCGCAGCGGCTCATCATTCTGGGGAAGCCAGCGATGCGTCGTGCCGCGGGGAAGCAGGACGTAGTCACCGGGGCCGACGGGCAAGGCGCCGAACGCCGTCTCCACGATCGCCTGGCCCGCCTCGATGAACACACACTCGTCACTCGCCGCATCGCGGTAGTACGGCGAGGCTTCGCCGGCGGCCACGTAGGAAAGCCGCACATCGCCATTGCCGAGCACCATCCGGCGGCCGGTGACGACGTCGGCGCCCTTCCATTCCTCGCCCGGGACCAGGTCGTGCAGGCGTAGATGTCGCGGTAGGAGCGGCTGATTCGCTGACATCGAGAGGTCGGGCAGCTCCCACGTCCGTGCCGCGACGATCGCGGCCGGCAGGCGGCGGTGATACAGCAGCGAGGACTCGGCGGAAAACCCTTGCTCGCCCATGAGTTCCTCGTACAGCAGCCCGCCTGACGCGTCGCGATGCTGGGTGTGACGCTTGGGCGGGATGCTGCCGACGGCGCGGTAGTAGGTCATAGATTTCCGCGCCTCTCCTGGTCCTGCTCGACAGCTTCGAAGAGCGCCTTGAAGTTGCCCTTGCCGAAGCCTTGCGAGCCGTGCCGCTCGATTAATTCGTAGAAGACGGTGGGCCGGTCCTGTACCGGTTTGGTGAAGATTTGCAACAGGTAGCCCTCATCGTCACGGTCGACGAGGATGGCCCGCCGCTGCAATTGCTCGACCGGCACGCGAACCTCGCCGATGCGCGAGCGCAGCTCCGGGTCGCTGTAGTAGGAGTCAGGGGTGTCGAGAAAGACCATGCCCGCGGCCCGCATGTCATCGACCGAACGCAGAATGTCGTGTGTTTCCAAGGCAATGTGCTGCACGCCCGGGCCGTCGTAGAACTGCAGGTACTCCTCGATCTGCGACTTCTTGCGGGCCGGAGCCGGCTCGTTCAGCGGGAACTTCACCCGGCGCGCACCGTCGGCCGCCACCTTCGACATGAGTGCCGAGTAGTTGGTGGCGATGTCGTCGCCCACGAACTCGGCCATCAGCGAAAAGCCCATGACGCGCTGGTAGAACTCAACCCACTCGTCCATGCGCCCCAGCTCGACATTGCCGACCACATGGTCGATCGCGCGAAAGCGCGGCGCGGGCGGGGGAGTCACCATCGGCGGCGCGGGCACGAAGCCCGGTAGGTAGACGCCGCTGTAAGCGGCCCGCTCGACGAACGTATGGCGGGTCTCGCCGAACGTCGCGATGGCTGAGGTGACGACCTTGCCCGTGTCGTCCTCCAGAAGCTGGGGTTCGGCCAAGCCCCGGGCTCCGCGCGCAACGGCGAGCTCATAGGCCCGTTGTGCGTCAGGGACGCGCAGGGCGATGTCGATGACGCCGTCGCCATGACGCGTGATGTGCTCACCGAGCGGCGTGCCGGCTTGGACCGGTGCGGAGACGACGAAGCGCGCGCTGCCCGACTCCAGCACGTAGGACGCGACGTCGCGCGAGCCGGTCTCCGGACCCCGGTACGCCGTGACCCGCATCCCGAACGCGCTGGAGTAGAAGTGCGCGGCCTGGCGGGCGTTTCCGACCGCGAAGTGGACGGCGTCGATGCCGTCGAGAGGGAAGTCCTGATCGGTGGGCCGGGTCAGAGACCCCGTCAATGCCGTCATGCGGGAACCCCTTCTGTGGCTGAGTTCGCGGATGGATTCGTCGGTGCAGTGGGTGAAGAAGCTGCCGATCTCGTCCTCGACATGATCGAAGGATTGCGCGGCATAGAGCACCGGCTGGTAGGTGGTGATGTCGTACTCGGCGCGGCCCATCGCGGCGATGTCGAGCGGCCGGAGCTGGATCGCGTGGTAGTCGCCGAGCTCGCCATAGGAGGAGAGGATCCCGGCGCCGTAGACCTTCAGCCCGCCGTCTTCGTGGAGCACGCCGAATTCGAGGCTGAACCAGAAGACGCGTGAGACGAACTCCAGCGCCTCCGCGGACTGCACCCGCTGCGCCGCCTCGCCCGCTGCCCTGTAGAGCGCCGCATATCGCGAGCTGGCAAGGCAATTGGCGTGACCGGCGACCTCATGGATGACGTCCGGCTCGGGGGTGTAAAGCGGCACTGAATGGTGGCGTACGTACTGGGTGGAGTGGAATCGGCCGCCCGCCAGGCTCTCGTAGAACTGGCGCAGAGGTACCAGTCCCGCCGCCGGAACGTAGCGGAATCCGGTGAGTGGCTCGAGCAGCGCCGTGACCTCGGCCAGCTGCGGAATGTGGTCGGCCGGCAGCCCGAGCCGCGCCTTTCCGGCCAGGAACTCGCGGCAGGCGTGATGGCGATGCAGCGGGTCGAGCTCGTGGGCCACGCTGCGCCAGACGGCATGCTCGACCTCGTCGTAGGGAGCCGCCGGTACCGGGTTGGCGCGGCGCCAGTTCAGGGCGAGGGTCGCGATCGCGTTACGCCGCGCCCGATAGTCGGGATCAGACGCTCCGGGATGGGCCGCGCCGAGCTGAACTTCCGCCTGCCCATTCGCATCGGCCAGGACGGGCGCGTAGGTCTGCCGGTCATCCCTCAAGGCGCGAACCTCCTGAGTAGCCACGACAGCAGATCCGTTCGGCTATGGCAACTCTGCTCATGACGTGTGCCAATAATGAGCAGTTACGTCCACTTGAACAGCGGAGGAGCTGGGCAGAATGACCATTGATCTACTCGACGAGCAGCTCCTGTTGCTACTGCGCGAACGTCCCCGCATCGGCTTGGTGGAGGCCGCCCGGGTGCTCGGGGTGGCCCGCGGAACGGTGCAGGCCAGGCTGGACAAGCTCCAGCGCTCAGGCATCGTCACAGGATTCGGACCGGATCTGGACCTGCAGGCCCTCGGCTTCCCGATCCTGGCGTTCGTCACGATCGAACTGCAGCAGGGCCGCCTCGCAGAAGCCATCGCGGTGCTACGCGACGTACCCGAGGTGATCGAGGTGCACGGCACGACCGGACCGGAGGATCTGCTGTGCCGGGTCGTCACCCGCGACACCGAGCACCTGCAGCGCGTGCTGGGCCGCATCCTCGCGTCGCATTCGGTGCAGCGGACCAGCACCCACATCGTGCTCACCGAGCAGATCCCGTACCGCACCGGACCGGCGCTGAGCCTGGCGGCGCGCGGCGACGCCTGAGCCGTGCACACTGGTCCGTATGGCAGCGTCCCACCACGAGTATCTGAAGGCGATCCGGGCACAGGGCGAGACCCTGCTGGCTCACGTTGGCGCGGCCCCGGATGCGGCAGTGCCGAGCTGCCCCGGCTGGGACAACCTGACCCTTGTGCGTCACATCGGACGCATCTGGCACTACGCCAGCCGGCAGGCCCGCACCACCGAGCCCCTCGACGCCAGTGGTGCTCCGGAAGACGGCGAGGACTCCCTCGTGTGGGCCGCGGACGGCCTCACCGCCCTCTTGCTGACGCTCACCGAAACCGGTCCCGAGGCGCCGGCGTGGAACTGGGCGCGCAGCGAACCGGACACGGCGGCGTTCTGGTATCGCCGGATGGCGCAGGAGACCGCGGTGCACTGCTGGGACGCCGATTCCGCGACCGGAGATCCGGCGCCCGTCACGGCCTGGCTCGCCGCTGACGGCATCGACGAAGTCATGACGATGTGGCTGCCCCGCCGGCGCGGTCAGGCGAAGGAGGACATCACCGGGACCGTGCACCTGCACGCCGCCGACCCGAGTGAGGGTCACCCGTCGGAATGGTTCGTCGAGCTCGGACCCCGAGGCAAGGTGACGTGCCGCTACGCCCACGAGAAGGGTGACGCCGTGCTGCGCGGCGCGTCCAGCGACATCTTGCTGCGGCTCTGGAAAAGGCCTTCAGGCGTTGAGGAATTCGGCGACGAGACCGTGCGCGGCGCCCTGCACGCGGAGTAGGTCAGCCCGCCTTCACCGACGCGGCGGCCTCGGCCAGGACAGCGAGTTCGTCGACCAGATATCCGGCGAGCGCGTCGATGTCGGGGACGAGTTCGCGGCAGGCGACGAGACCGAAGTGCAGCTGGCCGAGGTAGCCGACGAGGGTGATGTTCAGGCCCTGCCCGTCGGTGAGCACCGAGACGGGGTACTGCGCGAGCAGCTTGGCGCCGCCGAGATACACCGGCACGTTGGGCCCGGGGACGTTGGAAATGCAGATGTTGAACGGCGGCAGCCGGTGCAGCACGCCGGTGGCGAACATGACCCGGGCGGCCCGCGCGACGAGAGCAGGCGGCGCGAAATCGCTGATGTCGTCGACCAAACCCTGCGGGATGGTGGCGAGCTGAGACTTCGCGACGCGGGTCGCCTCATGGACGACGTTCAGGCGCTCAGCCGGATCGTCGAGGTGAGTCGGAATCGTCGCGAGCATCGCCGACACCTTGTTGCCCAGCGCTCCCTTGCTGGCCTCGTCGCGCACCGAGACCGGGATCATCGCGACCAGCGGGAGATAGGGCAGCGCGTCGTGGTCGGAGAGCCAGCGGCGCAAGGCGCCGGCGCACATGGCCATGACGACGTCATTCACCGAGACGCCATAGGCATTTTTCACGGCCTTGACCGTCGCCAGATCGACGCTGCGGAACGCGCAGCGGCGATGGGCAGTAATAGGCTTGTTGAACGGCGTAGCCGGAGCGCGTCCGGGCCGGGTCGCGATGACCCCGCCGTCACCGCGACCGAGCCCGAGGAAACCGTCGATCACCGGGCGCATCGCGGGAGCGAGCGTGGGAACGGCCCGTACGACGTCCGCCGCCAGCCGGGCCACCTGCACCGGCTTCCACGCCAGCCGGGCCCCCGCGCGCACCGCGAGGCGGGCCCGGCTCGGTGCCCGGGTTGGACGGTAGCCGGTGTCATCCGGGAGCTCCCGTCCATCGGGGGAGAGGTCGAGCAGCACTGTCAGCAGTTCCGCGCCTGAGGCTCCGTCGATCGCCGCGTGATGCACCTTGGTGTAGACCGCGACGCGACCCTTCGCGAGGCCGGTGATGAGGTACATCTCCCACAGCGGCCGGCGGCGGTCGAGCGGGCGCGCGTGCAGGCGGCCAACCTGCTCGGCGAGTTGCGTCTGCGATCCGGGCCTGGGTAGCCCGACCTCGCGGATGTGGTACTCGATGTCGAAGTTCGGATCATCGATCCAGTACGGCTGGTCGAGCCCGAGCGGGACGTCGAGCAGCTTGCGGCGCATCACCGGCACCAGCGGCAGGCGACGGGCGAGCAGTTCGGTGAGGCCGGCAAGCGTCAGTGGCTCGGATGCGTCGCTCGGGTCCAGCACGCAGACCCCGCCCACATGCCCTGTAGATACGGGGGATTCCAGCGCCAGGAACGACGCGTCGAGGCCGGTGAGCTGCTGCATGCCTGAACTCCCTAACGCGTGGGATACAGCTGACGCAGGAGCGTCGGCGGCCGGAAAGGCTGGCGTTGCTCCGGCCGTCGGGGCTGGGCCAACCGGTCGGCAAGCAACCAGAGCGTCGCCGGGTCGACCCCGAAGCCGAGGTGGGCGCACCGCACCTCGACGTTCTGGTGCAATGCCGATTCCGGAGCGATACAGGACTGCCAGGCGACGATCCCGTCGCGACGCGAGTAGACGGCGGTCGATGGCACCGGGATCGGCTGGGCGACTTGCTCACGCGAGGGCACCCGTGAGACGTCGTGCAAATGGGCGCGGCGGCGGAAGACCGGATCGGCCCGGCTCTGGCGCGCGTCGACCATGTTGAACGGGCTGCCGAGCGTGATGACCTGACGGATCTGTCCGGAATGCAGGCGGGCGAGTTCCCGGGCGTAGATGCCGCCTAGACTCCATCCGATCACCGACACCGGCTGCCCCGTGCGGTCGGCCAGAGCGCCCAGAACGTCGACCATTCCGTCGAGGATCGCGCTGCTCGGCCCGATGTTGCGCCCGAGCCGCCAACCCCACGCCAGGTGTCCGAGGTGGTGCAGGTAGCGCCGCATGACGTGGGTGCTCGGATCACCGGCCAGCAGCCCAGGCAATACGAGCACACCATGCGCCTGCCCGCGCGGGGCGAGGCTGAGCCACGGCATCGCCAGCGGCAGCGTGCCCATCCGCAGCGTGCCGCGGATCCCTTCCGTCAGCCCGAGCCGCAGGGATGGCGGCCTCGGTGCGGCGAAGCCGGAGTCGTCGTCGATCCGTTCACCCACGACGCCCATCCGCGCCCCTCCCGTCATCCTGCACCCGTACAGCACGGTCGGGTACGGCGAGCAGCCTAGCCCCGCTCCTGGCGGGTCAGTGCTCGACGTCGCACCAGGTGCGGGTGGCCGAGGCTTCCCGGATGGCGTCGACCACGGCCTGGTTGGCGACACCGTCGGCGAAGGTCGGCACCGGCGGGTCGCTCGGCACGTCGTTGCCCAGGATGCGATCGCGCAGGATGCCGTAGAGGCGGGTGTAGGGATCGAGGTCGATGCCCATCGAGTGCCACATGTCGTACGTGGTGTGCAGCAGCTCGGCGGGCGGCGGCGAGGGTGGCGCGGGGGTGAGGTCCGCCG
>DATAVO010000217.1:0-1945 GCA_036267695.1 Frankiaceae bacterium | reverse complement strand
ACCACGGCGAGTTCGCCGATTTCGAGCCGTGCGGCTTCGGCGCCAAGCCGTTGCAGCAGCCGCATCCGCCGATCTACTTCAGCGGCCTGAAGGACGCGCGCCGCTCGGCCCTGCGCATCTCCAAGTACGGCCTGGGCGGGTGGATCGGCATCCAGGACACGCCCAAGGAACTGCAGCGCTGGCGCTCCGCGATCGCGCAGGAGCTCAACGAGCTGGAGAGCCCGCGCTCCATGGACGACGTCGACGTCTGCAGCATGATCTGGTTCGTCATCACCGACGAGAAGTCCGACCAGTCGCCGAACGGCAAGCTGACCAACCTGCTCGTCGGCACGGCCGAGCAGATCACCGACAACCTGAAGCGCTACAAGGAGGCCGGGCTGGACATGCCGCTGCTCTGGCCGCCCTTCGCGGACGTGCCCGTGTCCAAGACCCTCGACGACCTCAAGCGGCTCAAGGAAGAGATCATGCCGAAGGTCGAGGCGATCTAGTACTACAGCCGTAGATCGTGATCATTGTTGTTGATCTTGCCTTCGGTAGTGGCTCTCGCGGGCTCGATATTGATGTCGTCGGCGCCAAGCCGACCAGCTCAGCAGTGCGTGCAGGCTGGGTCGCTTGTCGAGAAGGAGGGCGTCGAAGAGTCGCCGGAACTCGTTGACGGTTAGCTCGATCATCCCGTCCGGGGTGGGTGCGTGGTCGCGTTCGATGGCGGTGGCGACGGCGAGGAATGCGTGGGCGAGCATCGCCAGGGTGCTCCAGCGCTGCCAGGAGGTCCAGCGGCGGACCTGGTGCTGGTCGAGCCCGACGAGGCCCTTCGCGCTCTGGAATGATTCCTCGACGCGCCAGCGTTGCCCGGCGACCCGCACGAGTTGGGCCAGCGAGGTCGGCCGTGGGGTCCAGCAGCGCAGATAGGCCAGCTCGCCGCTGGAGCGGGTGCGGCGGATGAGCAGGTGATGCTCACCGCTCGTGCTCGCCGGCTCGTCACCGTCCTCGGGCAGGATCGCGACCCAGGCCCAGGCGTAATCGCGGTGACCCTTGGCGCCGCGGCCGCAGGAGTAGGTCTGCCATGGCTGGTCGGCGAGCAGCGCAGCGACGGCGTCCACGCGCATCGGCCCGGCGTGCGTGCGGACCCGCCGGTTCGCCGCGACCTGCATCACGTAGCCGAGCCCGAGCTCACGCACCGTGGCGCGTAGTCGAGGGTCGGCGCCGTAGACCTCGTCGCCGGCGACCCACGCCGCGGGCGTTCCGGCCGTGACCGCCCGGCGGATCATGGCGGTGGCCAGTGCCGGCTTGGTCGCGAACTCCAGCTCGGCCGGGATCCCGGCCCGCTCGCGGCGCTCGCCGTCGCCGGTCCAGGACTTCGGCACGTAGAGCGCCCGGTCGACCAGCGCGTGCCCGCGCGGCGCGGCGTAGGTCAGATAGACCGCGACCTGCGCGTTCTCGATGCGTCCCGCGGTGCCGGTGTACTGGCGCTGCACCCCGACCGACTCCGCGCCCTTCTTCAAATCACCAGTCTCATCAACCACCAGCACCGCCTGCTCGTCGGCGAACGCGCCGCTGACGTAACCGCGCAGATCATCACGCACCGCATCGGCGTCCCAACGCGCACGAGCCAGCAGGTGCTGCAACCCGTCCGGGGACAGATCACCGCGGTGCTCGGCGATCGTCCAGCAGTTCTTGCGCTCCAACGGCGCCAGCATGCCCAACATCAACCCGGCTGCATGCCGCAGCGGCTCGTAGCGGGCGAAGCGCGACTCGATCACGTCCAACACTCCGCTGAACGCCTCTCGCCACCGATCCGGATCTATCCTGTGGGCCGCGGCCATCGCGGCGATTCTGTTGTTCGACACAAACACCAGATGCTCGCCCGGTGGCCGCGCCGCCCCACGTCGGCACGCCGACCAAGATCAAACCTCGCAGGTCACGATCTACGGCTGTAGTACTAGGG
>DATAVO010000216.1:0-16681 GCA_036267695.1 Frankiaceae bacterium | reverse complement strand
AACTAACGACACGCTGCACTAGGCAGGCCGGATCATGGCCGCGGCGCCGATGCGAGAACCTTGACATGCTTTCGGCGACTGTCCTCACCGCAGGCTGCGCACCGACTTCCCATCCCGCCTATGGCACCTGTCGGGCGCTCGACGTCGGTTAGCTTGCGGCCGTTGCCCTGTCCAGGCGGCCCCTCGTCGTAGCTTGTCGTGAACGCGACGATGGGGAGGGATGCGTCGATGGCTGCTGCCCAACCTCAGCAGGGTCGTGATGAGTCGTCGGCGCGGCCGCGGCGCTACGTCAGCCCGATACGCCGCCGGCAGGCCGATCAGACGCGGGAGCGAATTCTTGCGGCCGGGGTCGAGCTGGTCCGGGGCTTCGACAGCTGGGACTGGAATGGCCTGACATTTCGCGCGGTGGCCCAGCAGGCCGGGGTCGGTGAGCGCACGGTCTACCGCCATTTCCCCAACGAGCGCGGTCTGCGTGACGCCATCATGACCAGGCTCGGCGAGGAGGCCGGTGTCGATTACGGGCGGCTGAGCCTGGCCGACGTCGGCGAGGTGGCGAGCCGGATGTTTCGCTCGCTCGGTTCATTCGCTGTTTCGGACGTGTCGAGCCCGCCGGATGACCCCACGTTCATCGCCGTGGATCGCGACCGCCGCGAAGCGCTGATCCGCGCTGTGGCCGAGTCGAAGCCGGGCACGCCGGCGCAGGAGCAGCTCAGGCTCGCCGCGGCGCTGGACGTGCTCTGGGGCGTGCCGTCGTATGACCGGCTGGTGGCCGCTTGGGGGATGACCGCGGACGAGGCCGTCGGGGTCCTTGCCTGGGCGATCGAGCAGCTGACCACGCCACCATCGCCGGGGGTTGACACTCCCGCCAATTAGCGGCAGCTTACTGTCACCATCTCACGAGGGACAGCCGTTGCCCGTGCCAGCCGACCTGCTCGACGCCGCTCGCAACCGAACCGGCCTCGATGATTTCGGTGACGGCTCGTTCCGCGACGGTCTCGACGTCCTGGTGCGCTCGGCGACGCAAGAGGCGCGTCTCAACGCAGCGGGGGAGGGTTTCCTCTACCCGCGCCTCGTCGGTCATCTCAGTCAGCGGCTGCAGGTCGAGGAGTGGTATCGCCGGCATCCTGAGATCGCCGAGGTCGACCTCGGCGAACCGCTGATCGGGGTCGGCCTCCCGCGTACCGGTTCGACCGCGTTGTCGTTCCTGCTCGCGCAAGACACCGGCGCACGCTCGCTGCTGCAGTACGAGGCCACCCAACCCTGCCCGCCGCCATCCACCGTCAGGGGACACGACCCGCGCATCGGCGAGACCGAACATAGCGGGCAGGTGGGCACGAGGAGTCATGTGCCGTCGTCGGTCACCGGTCCGATCGAATGCCAGGACCTGATGGCCCTGGACTTCAAATCCCATATTTTCCAGGCGTTTGCGCAGATTCCGAGCTACTCGGACTGGCTCGTCGACGCCGACCTCAGCCCCACGTATGCCTACGAGCGACGCGTGCTGAAGCTCTTGCAGTGGGGGTGTCCGAGCAAGCCATGGCGGCTGAAATGCCCGACGCACCTGCTCTTTCTGGATCACCTCGACACCGCGTTTCCGGACGCCCGGTTCGTCATGACACATCGTGATCCCACCGACGTCATCCCTTCCGTGACGGCTGTTTACGCCGACATCGTGGGCAGCTTCACCGATCACGTCGACCTCGCGTACCTGACGCGGTTGAACGTCGAGCACTGGTCGCTGGCAATGAAGCGCGCGCTGGCCTTCCGGGATGCGGGAGCGGACCACCGCTTCTACGACATCGGCTTCCGCGCCATGCAGGCCGACCCGGTCGGGGAGGTCACGGCGCTGTACGCCTGGCTCGGTAAGCAGGTGACGCCCGGGTTCGCTGCAGGAATGCAGGAGTGGTGGGCGCAGAACGCCGAGAACCGTGAGCCTGCCGACGTCAACGACCCGGCGCGCTCGGGCCTGGACCTTGACGCAGTCAAGCCACGGTTCGCCGAGTACGTGGCCCGAATGGAGAGATGGACAGATGGCGATTGACCTCACCGGCGGCCTCCCCGCCGAGCGCGAAGAGACGTTCAGCGCACGCCCGGACGATCCGGAAATGCGCGACTCCATGAGCTTTTGGGTCTCGGACGATCGCGGTGAGGTCGGCCTCCCGCGGGTCGGCATCGAGGCCTACGCCGGGACTTGGGACCGTCACGAGTACCAGGTGAACGTCGCTTTTCCGGACGGTCGGGTCTACCGGCTGCGTGAGGCCGCCGCCTCCTGGGCGCCGGAAGGCCCCGACGGACGGCCGACGGTGCTCGGCACCGGACCGCTGGCGTTCCGCTGTATCGAACCGTTCCGGACGTGGACGATGGCTTATGCGGGTGAGGCCGTCGAGACCTCCACTCAGGCGCTCATCGAGGCGTCGCCCGACGGTCGGCGGGTACTCCTCGAGTTCGACGTCGAAGCGCACATGGCGGTGCCGCCGTGGATCCAGGGGGCGCTGTCCGGCGAGGCGGCCGACAAGCTGAAGACGGCGGTCGAGGGCGACTTCATGGGAGGGCCGCGCTACGAGCAGCTTTTCCGGGCGACCGGCAGCGTGCGCGTCGGCAGGGAGCGTCACGACTTCACCGGCACCGGGCTGCGGATCAGGCGCCAGGGTGTCCGCAAACTCGAGGGATTCTGGGGGCACTGTTGGCAGTCCGCGCTCTTCCCGAGCGGACGCGGCTTCGGCTACATCGCCTACCCGCCGCGTCCTGACGGCACCGCCTCCTACAACGAGGGCTACCTCTTCACCGGCGACGGAGCGGTGGTGCCGGCGACGGTCGTCGAGGCGCCGTGGCTGGGCCGGATCCAGGCAGCCGGTGAGGACGTCGCGGTCACGCTCGAGGCAGAAGGAATCGGGCGGGTGCGCATCGAAGGGGAGACGGTCGTGTCGACGTTCGATCTGATGCTGCGCAAGGAGATGCCGAATTTCCCCGGGCTCTACCAGGGCGGCGCCCGCTACCGCTGGGACGGCGAGGAGACCTACGGGATGATCGAGCGCTCCTCTCTGATGGAGCAGCTGGTCTTCAGCTAGCGTTGCGGGCTGCCTGCCCGGCTGTGAGCGCCACCTCGCAGGCGGTTAAGGTCGAGGCGATGCCTGACCGCAACCCGCATGCCGGGGAGCCCTTCACCGACGGCGACGACGCCGTCGCCGCCGCGCTGGCTGACGTCAGCATTCCGGCGCTGCTCTGCTCGCTGGTCCACATGACCGGCGATCCCTCGTGGATTCGTGGGGACATCAGGCCGCGGGTCGCGATCTCGCTCGAGTTCCAGAGCGGCATCCCGGAAGACGAGCAGGCCGAGATACGGCGGCGCGCCCTGCCGGTCATCGCCGCCTACCGCGACGCGGGCTGCCAGCCGCACCCGCTCTCCCATGCGCTGCTCGTTGAAATGATGGAGTTCATGAGCTTGCGCGAGCTCACCACCTCCCTCGAGGGCATGTTCTTCGACGACATGCAGTTCGGCGGCGGCGACAGCGGCACCATCGCGTGGGGCCCAGAGGTCTCGGCGCCGGTACGCGATGCGTCGCCGGTCATCGTCATCGGCGCCGGCGAATCCGGCATTCTCGCAGGGATTCGGCTCACGCAAGCGGGGTTGCCGTTCACCATCATCGACAAGAACAACGGCCCCGGCGGCACCTGGTGGGAGAACAGCTACCCAGGCGCTCGCGTCGACATCGGCAGCCACCAGTACTGCTACTCGTTCGAGCCGACGGACCATTGGAGCGAGTACTACTGCCAGCAGCCGGAGCTGCACGCCTACTTCGAAGACGTGGTCGAGAAATACGGCCTGGCATCGCATTGCCGTTTCGGCACTCGCGTCCAGTCGCTCGTCTGGGACGAGAACACCGCACACTGGCGGGTGACGGTGGAAAATCCCGATGGCGGCGAGGAAACGCTCGAGGCGCGCTTTGTCATCAGTGCCGTCGGGGCGCTGAATCTCCCGCATCTGCCGGAGATTGCGGGACGCGAGAGCTTCGCCGGGCCCGCCTTCCACTCCGCGCGCTGGCCCGCGGAGCTTGACATCACGGGCACCCGGTTCGCGCTCATCGGCGCCGGAGCGAGCGGCTTTCAGATCGCTCCCACCATCGCCGACCGCGTCGCCTCGCTGTCGATCTTCCAGCGCACGGCGCAGTGGATCATTCCGAATCTCATGTACCACGCGCCCGTACCGGTGGGGGAGAAGTGGGCTCAGCGCCATTTGCCCTTCTACGGCAGGTGGTTCCGCTTCCTCATGACGTTCCCCGGTGTCGCGGTGGGCGTGGAGTCCTACCGGGTCGACCCGGAGTATCAGGCGTCCGTCGGCGTGGCGGTGAACCCGGTCAACGAGCAGCGCGGGCAGATGCTCGCGGGCTGGATGCATTCGGTCCTCGCCGACCGTCCTGACCTGATCGAGAAGTCGACGCCGGACTACCCGCCGATGGGTAAGCGCGTCCTTCAGGACAACGGATCTTGGCTGCGGGCGTTGATGAAACCGAACGTCGAGATGATCCGCACCGGTATCGAGCGCATCACTGCCGAGGGTGTCGTGACGGTCGACGGCCAGCTTCACGAGGTCGATGCCATCTGTTACGCGACGGGGTTCCTGCACAGCGATTTCCTGGCCAGCATGGACATCACCGGCCGCGGCGGCGTCTCGCTGCGCGATCAGTGGGGCGATGCTGCGACGGCCTATCTCGGCATCACGATGCCGAACTTCCCGAACCTGTTCTGCATGTACGGCCCGGGTACCAACCTTGCCGCCGGAGCGAGCCTGTTCTACCACTCCGAATTCCAGAGCCACTACGCGCTCGACGCGATCCACCGGGTCTTGAGCGCCGGTGCCAGGGCGATCGAAGTACGCCCCGATGCTCATGACGAATACGCCGACCGGTACCAGAAAGAGATCGGTTCGCTGGTGTGGGCGCACCCCTCGATCTCCCACAGCCACTACAAGAACGCGCAGGGAAAGGTGTGGACGCTCTCGCCGTGGCCGCTGGACGAGTACTGGGCCTGGACGCGGACCGTCGACCCCGCGGACTACATCGTTTCCTGACCCGTTTCACCGGCCAGGGCCTCAGCGCGGTTTGGCGCTGAGGAGAGTTGCAGCGAGTCAACCGGGGCGCTCGCCAGCGAGCCGAGCAGAGCCAGCTTCTCGGCACTGCTCGACCCCGGGGCGGCGTGGAAGACGACCAGGATCTGACCCTCCGAGCCGCCGATCGCGAGCTTCTCGCCCTGGAGCGTGAGATCACCGAGCTGCGGGTGGTTCAGCCGGGTCGGGCCGCCGGCTCGCGTCCGGATGTCGTGGCGGGCCCAGAGTTTGCGAAATCGTTCGCTCGACACCGAGAGCTCGCCGACCAGTTGGACGAATCGAGGGTCATCGGTATCGCGTCCCACTGACTCGCGAAAGCCCGCTACGAAGCGCGCGGTCGCCTGAGCCCAGTCGGGATAGAGCTCCCGCTCGGATGGGTCGATGAAGACCGACAGCAGCCGGTTGCGCCCGGTCTGGAGATTGGGTGAGAGCGCACCCGCCAGTGAGTTGGCGGCCAGCACGTCGAAGTAGCGCCCGTGTACGAAGGCGGGCCTGGCCATCTCGTCGACGAGCTGCCTGATTCCCTCGGCGACCTGCTCGCGTTTCGGTCGCGGCCGGCGGTGGCGGGGCTGGGGTGCGGCGAGCCCGAGGAGGTAGTCGGTGGCGGCCTGGTCGAGCTGCAGCACACGGGCCAGCGCTTCGAGCACCTGGATCGAAGGGTTACGGTCGCGGCCCTGTTCCAGGCGCAGGTAGTAGTCGGAGCTGATGCCCGACAGCATGGCAACCTCTTCGCGGCGGAGCCCGGCGACGCGTCTCACCCCGTTGACGGGCAGTCCCACACTCTCGGGGCGGACCAGCTCGCGGCGGGCTCGCAGGTAGTCGCCGAGCATGTTGCTCTCGCTCACCTGCGTCACGGTAACCGCCTCCGAGCGCGTGCGCCCGATCGGCGGGTGTCCCTGCCACTCCCAGGATCGCTGGGGCTCTGCATACGTGGCTCACACCCGGGCAGTCTGCAATTGCACCAGTTGAGGAGAGGAATTCCCATGGCAGTACAAACCCTTCCGGGCGGCACCTTCGTGATGGGCGGTGACTTGCCCGTCACACGCGTCGGTTACGGGGCGATGCAGCTCGCCGGTCCCGGCGTCTTCGGCCCTCCGGCCGACCGAGATGAAGCCGTTGCGGTACTTCGCGAGGTCGTCGAGCTCGGCATCACCCACATCGACACCAGCGATTTCTACGGCCCTCACGTCACCAACCAGATCATCAAAGAGGCCCTGCACCCGTATCCCGACGCGCTGCACATCGTCACCAAGGTGGGGGCGCGCCGTGATGCGCAAGGAGGTTGGCCTCATGCACGCGAACCGCACGAGCTGCGCCAAGCCGTCCACGACAACCTGGCGAACCTCGGCCTCGACGCACTCGATGCGGTGAACCTGCGAATGGGCGGTCTCGACAGTCCGGAACAGGAATCCATTGCCGAGAAGTTCACCGCGCTCGCTGAGCTCCAGCAGGAGGGGCTGATCAAGCACCTCGGCCTGAGCACGGTGACGGCGGAGCAGATCGCTGAAGCGCAGAGCATCGCGCCCGTCGTCTGCGTGCAGAACCTCTACAACATTGCCCATCGCGACGATGACGAGCTGGTGAAATCCCTTGCGACACAAGGGATTGCGTATGTTCCGTACTTCCCGCTTGGCGGCTTCAGCCCACTTCAGTCCGAGACCCTCGCGTCGGTGGCAAGCCGTCTCGACGCTTCGCCCATGGCCGTGGCTCTGGCCTGGCTGCTTCAGCGCTCGCCGAACATCCTGCTGATTCCGGGGACGTCATCGGTGGCGCATCTGCGCGAGAACATCGCCGGCGCGGGGCTGACGCTCTCCGCCGAGGACGTGGCCGAGCTGAACGGCATCGGCGCCGCCAACTAGCCTGCCAGGCATGGCTGTTCCCCTGAGCGACATCGCCGAATGCCGTATCTCGCATGAGCGCCTGCAGGGTGCGGTGCAGCTGCTCGATGACAAGGACATGCGACGGTCCAGCCGGCTCCCCGGCTGGACCGTCGGGCATGTCGTGGCCCACCTGGCGCGCAATGCCGACAGCGTCGTACGCCGCCTCCACGCGGTCATCGAAGGCCGCGTGATCGAGCAGTACGAGGGCGGACCCGCAGGGCGCGCCGCCGAGATCGAGGCGGGCTCCGTCAGCTCCGCCGCGCAGCTCCACGAGGATCTCGTTCGCGCCGACCACGCTGTAGACGAACTCTTCGGGCGGGTGCCGGACGAGGCGTGGGAGCGTCCTTTTGCGACCGTCAACGCCAAGCCCGAGTTCACCCAGCGGCCGGCGTCGTTCCTGCCGTTCACGCGCTGGCGCGAGGTCGAGACCCATCACGTCGATCTCGGCATCGGCTACGAGCCTGCCGATTGGCCGGATGCCCTGATCGATCGGTGGCTTCCGGGACTGCTCGAGGAGTTGCCTGCCCGCAGCGACGCCCGGCAGCTGATGGCCTGGACCCTCGGACGTGGCACGCCGCCATCGCTGGACCCGTGGTCCTGAACGGGATCAGCCCTTGTCAGCCGGCACACGGGCGCGGGAGGGTGAACCTCGCTGGGTGAAAGGCAGCCTGAAAGGGGATCGTGCGCATGCGTTCTGACATCCACCCCGGCGCGGTATTCCCGGACTACTCGCTGCCCGACCACACCGAGACGGTGCGCTCCCTCAGCGAGATCCAGGGCGACGACCCGATGATCCTCACCTTGGCGCGGGGCCACTACTGCCCCAAGGAGCACCTGCAGCACCTCGATCTGGCGGCCTTCCAGGCGAAGATCGCGGTGTCCTACACGCAGATGGCCACGATCGCGACCGACGAGCATCACACGCTCCAGGAGTTCCGGCTCTCGGTAGGCGCGCAGTGGCCGTTCCTGTCCGATCCGGGCCGCATCGTGCAGAAAGATCTGGACATCCAGGAGTACACCGATCCGGTGAACGATCCGATGATCCCGCACACCCTCGTACTCAAGCCAGGCCTGATCGTGCACAGCATCTACAACGGCTACTGGTTCTGGGGAAGGCCCTCGCTGGACGACCTGTGGCGTGATCTGCGCGCCGCCTCGAGCGAGTCGCGTCGTGACTGGGACCTCGCCAAGCCGGGCCTGCGCGAGGCGTGGGAGGCGAAGGACTATTCCTCCTTCCACGGCTATGACAAGCGCAGTCCCGGGCCGCCGGCCGCATGACCCGGGTGACCAGATGACCACCCTGACACCGCCGGATTCTGCAGACCTTTCGGTGCCGAGCACCGGTGAGGTCATCGTGCTGAAGCGCCGCCCTCAGGCCTCGCTCGGCCCCGGCGACCTGGTGCTGGAGCACCGCCCCGTACGGCCACCCGAGCCCGGTGAAGTGGTGGTGCACAACCTCCTCACCACCGTGGATCCCTATCAATTGCGCATGTTTCGGGGCTCGTCGGAGGTCACGCCGCTGGCCCTGGACGATCCGGTGCCGGCCAACAGCGTCGGCGTCGTCGTGCAGTCCGCCGATCCGGCCGTTCCCGTCGGTACCCAGGTGGCGACGTACACCGGCTGGCAGGAATACGCAACGACGACCGTCGCCCCGACCGAGGTGGCCGATGCGACCCTCGGAGGGGCGCGGGAGTGGATCAGCGTGCTGGGGACCACCGGGCTGACGGCCTACGTCGGCATGCACGACGTCGGTCACGTGCTGGCCGGTCAGGCCGTGCTCGTCAGTGCGGCTACCGGGGCGGTCGGCGGCGTCGCGGTCCAGCTCGCGAAGGCTGCCGGGGCCCGCGTGGTGGCCATCGCGGGAGGCCAGGATCGCATCGAGCACGCGGTGAACGTCCTCGGGGTGGACGCAGCCGTGGACTACCGGTCCGAGGGCTTCGCTCAGCGCCTGCAAGCGGCCGCCGGTGATGGTTTTGACTTGTTCTTCGACAACGTCGGTGGCAGCCAGCTGACGCTCGCGCTCTCGGCCATGAAGGATTACGGCAACATCGTGCTGACCGGATCCGTCAGCAGCTATGAGCGTCCCGACGATCCGGATGCGAAGAGTGATCTGCGCGCCGCGGTATTCAAACGCCTGAAACTGCAAGGGTTCATCGTCAGCGACTTCTACCCGACGCGGCTGCTGCCGATTCGTGAGGAGCTCGCCGCCCTCATCCGCAGCCAGCAGCTGAAGGTGATCACCAACGAGTTCGAGGGGCTGCGCAGCGCGCCCTCGGCCCTCGCTACCGTCTTCGAGCGTGGCTCCGCGCGTATCGGGCGCCGGGTGGTGCGGATCGCCGCGGGCTAGGGACAGGCCGGGCCGGCGGTGCTGTTGCAGCCAGGCGCACCTGGTGATTCATCGCGGAGCCTCCACATCGTCATAGACGCGTACCGCTGCCAGCAGCCCGTCAGGTCCGCGCTCATGAATGGCGAGGCCGGCCTGGGCCGGCAGTGGGTGGCTGCCCCAACGGACGACGTTGTACTCCAGGGCGTAGCGCACGCCGTCATCGGTCACGGCACACGGCTGCAGGCCGATCCCGCCGCCGTCCTTGAAACAGTCGGTGAAGAACGAGCGAAGCTCGCCCGCTCCGCGATGGCACGCGTGAGTGCCGATCGGCTCGCGGAAGTAACCGCTGGAGTTGAACGTCTTGACGACGGCCTCGGTGTCACCGGCCTCGAGCGCGGTCTGATAGCGCGCGACGACGTCGTCCGGGTCGCCGCCGAGCGCGGCCGCGGGAGGCAAGATCGGTGGCCGCAGGTGCCGTCGCCCGTCGACCGGCCACTGGCTGCAGTACGTGCGGAAGACGACCGAGCGGTCATCGGGTGATTCGACGGCGACCGCGACCGGCCAGGACACCTCCTGGCCCTCGACGTCCAGGTGGGCAAGAACCTCCACGACCGCCCGGGTGCCGACGCAGGTGGACGCCACCACCTCCGTCCGGGCGTGGCGTTCGGCGAAGAAAGCCTTGTTACGGCTGACGAATTTGCGAAGGTGCCGGTGGCCGCGGACCTCGCCGGACCGAGGATCGTGGACGACCACCTCGCCGGGCCACACCCGCTCGAGGTCATCGACGCTGCCGTCGTCGAGGGCCCGGAAGTACTGCGTGACGGGATCTGCCCGGCCGGCCTCCTGGGTCTGCCGGCGCGCGAGTTCGACGCCAATCGCAAAGTCTGGAAACCACGGCATCTCTAGGCCTCATGATCACTTGCTGCTGGATGGCTGCCTGCGCAGAATTTCATCCCCGTTACCAGGCCGACAAGCCGGTCCCCGGATCCGTCGATCTCGCGTCCGTACATCGGTTTGTTGGCCTTTGCTCACCTGGCGGTCGCCCAGGTGCTTTGATTCGCAGAATTGCCTGCGCCTCACGCGGCCGGCCACACGAGAGAGGTGTCGGGTCCACCGTGTCCTTGCCGTCGATCCTGCAGAAGGCGCAAGCGCCGCCGGCCTGGATCGCCAGGTGGAGTTCGGCCACGCTGGCGGCACTGGCAATCGTCATTCCGCTGCTTGCTTTCGCCGAGGCGTGGTGTGTCAACCACCCGCTGTGGCAGGTTCTCGTCAACGGCCGCCTGGACGTGCTCAGCGTCGTCCTCCTCGCGCTCTGCATCGTCGCACTCGTGGCGATCGCCGAAACGCTGGTGTTCAAGGATTACGAGTTCCTGTTCGGCGCCGCCACCATCGCGCTGGCACTGCTGGCCGTCCTGGCCTCGCTCACCGCGCTGATGCCCTGGATCCCCTTCTCTGCGGCGGCGGGCGCACGCTGGTTCGGGCTGCTGCTGGCCATCTGGCTCGTCGCACTCGTCATGACCGCATTCGATTGGGTACGCCGTGACCTCATCCTGGCGTCGTTGGCGACCGCCATCGCGCTCAGTACCTTCGTCGTCCGGGCCGGTTACAACGACTTGCGTACGACCCAGCATCTGAAGCGCGCCGCCGTCGTGACGTCAGCGGTGACGGCCAAGCAACAGCTCGACCAGCAGTCGGCCGCGGCTCCGGCGACGCTCACCGCCGACGCGAACGCGGCGCGCCAGGCGCTCGCGGCGGTGCTCTTCGAGGTCCAGCCGCCGAGCATCCCGGCACCGCTGCAGCAGGCGGCGCTGCAGATCTACCGCAACACACCGACGTCCTATGACCGGGTGGCCAACCCGGCGCTGGTCGAGGACTTCGACGAGCTTGCCGCCAACCAGCCGGGCGACACCGCGGTCATCGTCACCGGGCTCAAGCTCAAGACTCAAGCCTTCGTCGAGGCGGTGGCTGCCGCCGCCACACGGGCGCAGCACCCGCCCACCGCAGCGGCCATGCAGCTGCAAGACGCCATCACCACAGCGTCAGCCAACGTGGATTCCGACACATGGCCGTCAGACGTGCACGCAATGACGGTGGACCTCGCTGCCTACCGCGCGGCCGTCACCGGGACTGACGCCGACAGCAAGGCGTACCAGGTTGCCCAGGCTGCGCCGCTTCAGCCGCCGGATCCCGGGTTCGGGGTGCTGCAGGCGGTGACCGACGGCCCGCAGGCGCTGTGGACGGGCGCGACGAAGAAGAACCTGCGCCCGCTCGTTCCCGGCCCGCTGGGCTGGGTACTGCTCGGCGCGCTGGCGCTCGGCATCTGGGGCGCCCTGCTGCGCAAGAACGCGGCCCAACTGGCCGGTCCGGTTTCGGTGCAGGGTGACGACAAGACCGACGCGAAGCTGCTCACGGTCTTGCGGGTGGCGGTGCTGCGCAATCTCGCTGAGCCCGGGGCGGCTCCCGGGGCCGGTACGACGAATGCCGTCACGGACCTGATCGGCATCGCGGGAGGTGCGCTGGGCCCGGTCGGCAAGATCGTCGATCTGGTCTCGAAGGTGGCCGGTCGTCGCTACGGCTACGAGGTGTCGATGGATGTCTCATCCGCTGACGCGAAGTCCGGGCCCACCACCGTCCTGGTCAAGCTGAAGTCCATCGAGGTGGGACAAACGATCGCCACCGCGGTCTTCGAGCGGGATACCGGCGAGGAGGCGGTGCGCTGCGCCGGCCTGTGGGCGGCCGGAAGAATCCTCGAGCGCAGCAGCCGCGTTCCCTCCTGGGCCGCTTGGAATGCCGCCACCGCCAGTGCTCTGTCCACGGCCTATCAAGAGGCTCCGACTACCGCGCAGTTGAAGCTCGCGGTGCAGAACGCACCCGGCAGTGGGCTCCTGCTCGCCATGCTCGGCCAGCAATTCGAACTCGACGGCGGCCACCGGATGGAAGCGATCGAGATGTACGCCCGGGCGGTGGCGGCGCATCCGCGGTACCTCGTCGCCCGCTATCGGCTCGGGGCGGCACTGGCGACGATGCGCGACGACCCGACCTGGGGACAGCTGACGCCGGGCGAGCGGGAGCAGGAGTTGCGCGTCATCGAACGCGCGGCCGCGGCGCTGCACATCTCGATCACGAAACCGGCCGCCGACAAGAATGCCGCCCAGCCCGCGCTGTTCATGAAGTTGGCCCGGTGTTTCTTGCATGAGTTGCGCGTGGATACGCGACTCTGGCACCGCCTCGTCGCCGCCGTCCGCCGCTCCGATCGCGACGCCGTCGCGCCTTTGAAGCTGATCCGCTGGAGCGACCCTGGGGCCCGCTTCCACCCGCTGGTGAAGTCGATCTGCCTGGCGTACGACGACGACTTCGACGGCGCCCAGATCATCAGGTACGCCAGCAAGCCGCGGCGTTGGTGGCAGGTCAGCTACAACGCCGCGTGTGGGCTCGCGTATCACCAGCAGGTGGATAGTGCCCTGACCATGCTCGAGCAGACGCTCGTCATGCCCGGCGTCGAGCAGTTGAGCGCGGAGTGGGTCAACCAGGACGCCGATCTGAAAGACCTTCGTCACGAGAGCCGGTTCGGCGACTTCGTCCAACAACTGAGGGCGGGAGCATGATGCCTGCATCGCTGCAGCAGCGACTGCTGGAGGCGTCCTGGGACAAGATCTCGGCCGCGGTCGAGGCGGGCCTCGCTGGGACCGGCAAGGAGAGCACCCTCGCCGACGTCATCCCGCTCAGCGAGCGTCCCTACGGCGAGCCGCAGGTCAGGTTCGAGCCCTGGCCGAAGGCCGAATCGCCGCGTCATCGTATTGCCGCAGCAGCGGCCGAAGGTTTCGTCGAAGTGCGGTTCGACCGTCGGTTCACTCTCGATGTCGACGACTTGCTGGCCTTCGATACCGACGACGCGTTGAAAGAGTGGGCGGCTGACGCGCGCCGACGCGAGTTGACGGCGGTGCTGCAACTGCTGGCCGAGGCCGGCCGCCCATGTCCGCTCTACGTCGACGCGATTCGCGACACGCTTCCCGCTGGCCATGGCACGCCGGCGATCCTGCTGTGGGAGCCGCTGCCGTCGGGACTCGACCTGCTGAGCGACAGGCTCGGGCACGTCCCGAAAACGGTCGCGACGCCGCCCGTCAAGGAGCGGTTCCGAGGGGTGATCCTGCGCCCTGCGGCGGGTCCCTCGGTCCGGCGCGGGCGGGACTTCGCGCTCGATTGGCGGCCTCTCGAGGAGGGCGTCGAGTTGGTGCTCATGGCGCATCTGCGGGTCTACAACGCCACGGCGGACGCCGTCACCACTCTGGTCACTTCTGATGGTGCCGCCGTCGTTGCCGAGACGTGGAGTTCCTGAGCTGCCGAGCTGGCCCTCAAGATCCATTACCCGGGGAGCGACACATGGCTCCCGCGGCCAATGGCGACAAGGGTTTGCGGTGTCCTCGAACTCGGCTCGGCAGGTCTTCATCGGCGGCGCTTTCGAGACCTTCGTGCTGTGCAAGACGCTGCGGCAGCTCGATGGGCCGGAGCGCAAGTAGTCAGGCGGCCAGTACTGCTTCGGCGGTGCGGCGTCCGCTGACGAGCGCGCCCTGCTGCGAGGGGCTGTCGCGGTGGTCGCCGCACACGTAGAGCCCGGGTGACAGGCGTACCGGCAGCCGCAGCTTTCCCAGCGGCGGGTCGGCGATGGGAAGCGCGCCGGCGATGTCGTAGCGGCCGATCTCTTCCCAGCCGGCGACCTCGCCGCCGAACCATTCCGTCAGCTGGCGGCGCATCACGTCGGCGGTGAGGTCTGGACGCAGGGTGCTCACGCTCATCAGCGTGCGTCCGGGAGGACCGTAGGAAGGCGCGGAATCGGTCAGCGCAACCGTATTCGTCAGCGGCCCCGGGCCGATACAGAGCAAGCCCCCGTCGGTGGGGGAGCGGTCCGCCGCGAAGTAGACGGTGCTCACCCGGCGCAGGCGAACGGGCGGCAACTGCGGCAAAAGTGCCGGCGCCGTCGTGGGATCCGTCGCGACGATGACGGTCTCCGCGGCCAGCCGCTGACCGTCGACGAGAACGGCGCCGGCCTCCACGCGTTCGACCCGGGCACCGAGGCGCACGTCGGTGAGCGCAGCGGCGAGTGCAGCCGGGATGGCGCCGATGCCGGCCGCCGGTAGCACCTGACGGCCCCGACTGAAAGCCCGCAACACCAGCTCCACGTAACGGCTCGAGGTCGTCAGCCGGTCCTCGAGCAAGACTCCCGCGAGAAACGGCCGCAGCAGGCCGTCGATGAGCGCGTCCGACAGTCCGCCGTCGCGGAAGGCGTCGTATGCGGTGAGCTCTGTCCGGTCCAGCAGCCGGTCGCCCCGGGAGAGGCGCACGCGCAGCAGCAGGCGGGCGAGCGCGGCCTTGTCCCGCAGGCTTGCAATGGGCGCGCGCAAAGCAGCGAGCAGATCCGCCGGCCGCTGCCGCGGATCACCCATCCGGTGAAAGGCGGCGCCGATGCGTACCAAGGCGCCGTTGGGCAAGGGTCGCAGATCGAGCGCCGCCCGGTCAGCCGGCGTCAGCAGGCGCTTCGGCTCCGGATAGCCCGTGTCGAAGACCTGAAAACCGTGATCGAGCAGCCAGCCGTCGACCCGGTCGGTACGGACCCGGCCGCCGACGGCTGCCGAGGCTTCGAGCACCATGACCGAACGACCGGCCGCTTGCAGGTGCCGCGCCGCCGAGAGGCCGGCGAGCCCGGCGCCGACGACGATGACGTCAGCATCCGGCACCGCGCTGACGCTAGTGCAGCGACCCGATCAGCGCACCTCGCGACGCCTCAGCTCCGGCCGACCGTCAGCTGCGGAGACGTGCGCAACGTCTGCAGCACCACGCAGTAGCGCTCGGTCAGCCGCAGCAACGTGTCGAGTTGCTCGTCGCCGGCATCGGTGTCGAGGTCGAAGTTGAGCCTGATCTCGCTGAACCCGACCGGCGCCTGCTTGTCGACGGCGAGCGTGCCCCGAAAGTCCAGATCTCCCTCGGCGTGAACCGTACCGCCGCGCACCTCGATCTCCAGTGACGTGGCGACTGACTTCAGGGTGACCCCCGCACACGCCGCGAGCGCCGACAAGAGCATGTCGCCCGAGCACAATTGCGAGCCGTCGCCGCCGGTGGCCGGATGCAATCCGGCGACCTCCAACGCCCGGCCCGTGCTGACCGAGCACGCGATCCCGTTCTCGAGCGATCCGTCGGCTTCGAGCGTCACGACACCGGCGGTGGGATCCTCGCGGTATCGCTCCTTCAGAGGCGCCTGGATTTCCCTGAGTTGCTGCCGGTCCATGCCAGGACAATCGTCGACGCCAGGTCGCGCGTCCAGCCGTTAAGCCGGACGAACCGCAGCCGCGACGTGTGGCGGTTGGGTCCGCCGGTCCCGGGAGCCTGAGACAGCCCCTCGCGCAGGCGGGTGTCGACGCGGCTCCATTCCACCGTCGGCAGGTCATGGGGCGTCGCCAGGTTCTTCGCCTCCATGCCAGAGCACGCCTCGAGCTGTGACATTGGCCGCAGCGCGCTGACGCTCGTCACGCTGGGACGCGGGTCAGGCGTTGCCGAGCGAGTGCAGCACCGACTGGGAGATCGCGTCGATGAAAGCGCCTACGATCTGCGTCGGGGTGGTGATGTGATAGACCACGCCGCCGACGGTGCTGGTGAGGGCCGTCATCGCCGGGATGTCAGCGGCGCCGTAGCCGAGCATGATCAGCTGAATCGGCTTCGCCGGATTCTCGATGGCCTTCAGCTGGGCCTGGATCTCGGCCAGAGTCGGCGCGCCCGGGTCGGTCTCGTCCTTGCCGTCCGTGAAGACGATGACGGTGTTGGCGTAGTTCGGGGCCCAGTTGCTCTGGACGAACTTGTAGGCGTCGAACACGGTCCGGTACAGGCTGGTGCCACCGGTCGGGATGGGCTGCGCTGCGTCGAGCGCGCTGAGCAGGGTGCTGCGGTTCGATGACAGCGGCGCCATCGGCACCACCTGCTTGTAGTCGTTCGGCGGATCGAGCTGATAGGTGAACTCCCACAGTCCGAGGCGCGTCTGCGGCGAGAGCAGCTGGGCCGCGATCGCCGCAGAGTTCTGAACGGCCTTCATCTTCGTCGGCTCTCCGGGACCCGTCGGATCCGCCATCGACCCGGAAATGTCCAGCACTGCCAGGGTGTTTCCGTGCGCGGCGCCGGCGTCGGCGATCGCGTACAGCGTCGGAATGGACGCCACGCTCGGGACCGGCACGAGCATCCCGCCGCTGGTGTCGGGGTAATCGCCGGGCTCGACGGCCACGCTGCCCGGGTTCAGCAGACCCTGGCTCTTGCGGGCGGCGTCACCGAGCGGACCCTGGAGCGCCTTCAATAGTTGAGCCGATGCTGTCTTCGTCGCGGTGCTGGCGC
>DATAVO010000215.1:0-5886 GCA_036267695.1 Frankiaceae bacterium | reverse complement strand
CCGTCGCCGATCTTGTCGCCCGCTCGCAGGCCGGCGAGCCGGAGGCCTTCGGCCTGCTTTATGACCGTTACGTCGATCTGGTCTATCGCTACATCTATTACCGGGTCGGCAGTCCGACGCTCGCCGAGGACCTCGTCAGCGAGACCTTCCTGCGCGCGCTGCGCCGCATCGACAGCTTCACCTGGCAGGGTCGCGACTTCGCGGCGTGGCTCGTGACGATCGCCCGCAACCTGATCGCCGACCACTTCAAGTCCGGCCGCTACCGTCTCGAAATCACCACCGAGGACATTCTCGAGAGCGGCCCGGCCCAGACCACCGATGGCCCGGAAAGTCTGGTGCTCGACTCCCTGACGAATGCGACCCTGCTTTCGGCGGTCAAGAAGCTCAACCCGGAGCAGCAGGAGTGCATTGTGCTCCGCTTTCTGCAGGGTTTGTCGGTAAACGAGACGGCGCTGGCAATGGGCAAGAATGACGGAGCCATCAAGGCGCTGCAATACCGGGCGGTACGGGCGCTCGCCCGCCTGCTGCCCGAAGACTCGGTGCGCTAACCCGCAGGTTGATCCCCCAACGTCACCGCTGATCCACGCGGCGCGACGGATTCAGCTCGCTCACAATTAGGACAACGCGGGGCGTATCTCTCGCCCGCGCCGCTCGTTTCTTTTCCCGTGCAGGCAATTACCTGCCGTCGGGGGAAGGGAGTCGCGTGATGGCGCCTCCTGTGATGTTGCCGTGACCCGAGTCAAACGAAGATTCCGGCCGCGGCGACCATCCACAGACTTGCCACAACCCTTGCTCGCATCCGCCTTGCGCGGGCTCGGGGACGCGTTAGGGGCCTTCGCGGCTCCACGACTGGAGTTCCAGCTCGACCTACGGCAGCGCCTCATCGACGAGGCGCGGCTGCTCGCGGCCCAGCCGAAGACGCGGCCGCGATCCGGACGCCCACGGCGACCCAAGGGCGGCGGCATCAGGCTCGCCGCGATCGGAATCGGCTTCAGCCTCGCCGGAGGCGGGGTCGTGGCGGCCGCTCACTCGCTGACGCTGCCGGGTGGGCCGGGCTCGACGGCTACCCGCTCGCAGGCTGCCTCCGCGCCGGGCACGGCGCCGTCACACGCCCGGGGCGCAGCGGCCACGGCCCAGGGTCCGCTCGTTCCGGCTAGGGTCGCCGGCGCCAGCACGGCCCGGGCGCTCGTCGCGCCGACGTCCGCACCCGCCTCCGCGATGACGTCCGCCTCCTCGCCTGTCGCGACCTCGACGTCGGAAGCGACCTCGGGTGCGACCTCGGGTCCGACTGCGGTCACCGGGACACTGGCCGCGACTCCGTCCGCCCCTGCATCGCCCCTGCGGCGGCTTGCTGCGGGCCGATTCCCCACGGCGGCGCCGAGCGATCAACCGTCGTTACCGGCGCTGCTGCCGTCGTGGCCCGACCCGCTGCCGACCTGGTCGGCCACCCCGTTTCCCCGGAAGTCCCCGCTACGCTGAAGCCACGGCTACCGCGCAGCGCGGCACGGGGAGGTCCGCACCACCATGGCGCCACTGCTACGCAGGAGTGACGCACGTGAGCCCGCGATCGTGGCGGGCGCCGCCGCAGCAGCAGCGGCCGAGGTCGAGGCGGCATTGGCCGTCCCGCCTGATGAGACGGCAGCCGCGTTCTTCGACGTCGACAACACGATGATGCAGGGCGCGTCGATCTTCCATTTCGCGCGCGGCCTGGCTTCCCGCGGCTTCTTTCACAGTCGTGATCTCGTCCGCTTCGCCTGGCAGCAGATCGCCTTTCGGGTCGGCGGCCAGGAAAGCCCCGAGGGGATGGCCGATGCCCGGGAAGCCGCGCTGGCTTTCGTCGCCGGGCGTGAGGTCGAGGAAATCGTGCGCCTCGGTGAGGAGATCTACGACGAGTTGATGGCCGACCGGATCTGGGGTCCAACTCGCGCGCTCGCCCAGCAGCATCTGGACGCCGGCCAGCGGGTCTGGCTCGTGACCGCTACCCCGGTCGAGCTGGCGTCGATCATCGCCCGGCGGCTCGGGCTCACCGGCGCCCTCGGCACCGTCGCCGAGACCAAGGACGGCCGCTACACGGGTCATCTCATCGGCGTTCCGCTGCACGGGCCGGCCAAGGCCGAGGCGGTCCGCGCGCTCGCCGAGCGTGAAGGCCTCGATCTTGAACGCTGCACCGCCTACAGCGACTCGATCAACGACGTGCCGATGCTCTCGACCACCGGCAACGCGGTAGCGATCAACCCTGACCCTGACCTGAAGAAGGCCGCCCGCGAGCATGGCTGGGAGATCCGTGACTTCCGCACCGCGCGCAAAGCGGCCCGGGTGGGAGTACCGACGGCGGCCGGCATCGGTGCGGTCGCGGGCAGTGTCGTCGCCGGCATCGCGCTGCGCCGGCGCTATGCCGGCCACAGCTACCCGCAGCAGCTCAAGCGCACCTTCACCGGCTGGGGCGACCCGCTGCCGGTCACGATCCGCTGGCCACAGGGCGGACGCTCCACCGCCGACGTCGTTTTCTCCGCCACCCGCAACGGATCGGTCGCATCGCGACTGAAAAAGCTCGCCCGTTAGCAATCCGGACGGACTGCGTGGCCTAGAAGAAGACCGAGCGGCGCGACATCAGCAGCTGGTAGAGGTTCTGCTGGATCGTTTCGCGGACCTGGTCGGTGAGATCGAAGACCAGCATCGGGTCGTCAGCGGCGGCCGCTCCGAGGTGGGCGGTGTCGATAGGCTCGCCGAACTCGATGATCCACTTCGACGGCAGTGGCACCAGTCCGAGTGGGCCGAGCAGCGGGAAGAGCGGGGTCACCGGGACGTACGGCAGGCCGAAGGCCCGCGCCAGCGACTTGACGTTGGCGATCATCGGGTAGATCTCCTCGGCGCCGACGATCGACACCGGGATGATCGGCGCGCCGGTGCGCAGGGCCGCCGACACGAACCCGCCGCGGCCGAAGCGTTGCAACTTGTAGCGCTCGCTGAACGGTTTGCCGATGCCCTTGAAGCCCTCGGGAAAGACGCCGACGAGCTCGCCGCCGTTGAGCAACCGCTCCGCATCTTCGTTGCAGGCCAGAGTGTTTCCGGCCTTGCGAGCCAGCGGAGCCAGGAACGGGGTCGCGAAGACGAGATCGGCCGCCAGCAGCCGCAGGTGGCGGTGAGTGGGGTGATGGTCGAGCAGACCCAGAGAGGTCATCAACGCATCGAACGGGAGGGTGCCCGAGTGATTGCCGACGACGAGTGCGCTTCCCCCATCGGGCACGTTTTCCAGGCCGCGCATCTCGACCCGGAACCACTTGTTGTAGAGCGGCCGGAACGGCGCGGCGAGCACATGATCGCTGAGGTCAGGATCGAAGCCGAAATCGTCGACCTCGTACTCACCGGTGACGCGGCGCCGCAAGAACGCGAGCGCTCCGGCGAGCTTCTGCTCCCACTCCGACTCGGGGGCAGGCTCATCTGCGGCCGGCGCGGGCGGGATCGCCTCGGCGTCCGTGCTGACCTTGGATGCTCCAGCCCGGCGCGGCTTGGCGCCGGCTATGGGGATGACCCGGGCCTCAGACACGCGCCCTCACCCGCTCGAACTGTCGGTGACCACGCCGCAGAACACGAAACGCCGTCCGCTCCGCGAGTGCCACGGCGTCGGCGTCGACGATGCGCGAGCGGGCCGAGGCCACCCAGTCATCGAATGCCTCGACTGTCGTGTAGCGCGGTGCGTAGCCAAAGGCCTCCCGGAGGCGGCGGACGTCGGCGACGCGGCCGTGCTCGAGGAAACGCACCTGCTCGGGTGACACGTCGACCAGCTTCGCCCGGCGCAGCAGGCCCCCGGTGATGCTGACCGCCGGAGGGGGCACAGCGACCCACAGCCGACCGGCCCGGCGCACCGCCTGGGAAAGCAGGATCTGACCTTCGCCGCCGACATTGACGGTCCCGGAGTGATCGCCCAGAGCGGCAATCCGCAGGACTTCCAACGCGTCGTCCTCGTGGCACAGCTGGATACGGGGGTCGTAGCCGAGCACCGTCGGCACCACCGGCAGGGACAAGTAGCGCGTCAGTGAGCTGTCCAGATGAGGACCGATGAAGTTCGTGAAACGCAGGACGCTCATCGCCACATCGGGCCGGCGGCGACCGAAGCCGCGCGCGTAGCCCTCGACCTCGACGGCGTCTTTCGCGAACCCGGACGCGCCGCCGCGGGGCGGTGATTCCTCCGTGAACAACGCGGGATCGCGCGAGGACGACCCGTAGATCGCGGTGGACGACTTCACCACCAGCCGCCGCACCAAGGGCGCTTTCTGGCACGCCCCGAGCAGCTGCATGGTGCCGATGACGTTGATCTCTTTCATCGCCGTACGCCCGCCGGCGCGCTCGGGGGTCGCGATGAGGTTCATGTGCACGACCGTGTCGATGCGCTCGGTGCTGAGCACCTTGGCAATGATCGGGTTCCGGATATCCGCTCGGACGAACTCGGTGTGACCGAGATCAGCCCGGGGGGCCGATGTGTCGACTCCGACGACGACGTCGACATCCGGTGACGCCGCGAGGATCTGCGCCAGCCTCCCACCGAGGTGGCGAGCCACCCCGGTGATGAGTACGCGGCGAGCCATCGGTCCCCTTCTCCCGGCTGCGGGAGTCAGCTACTTCTTGTTACGACGCTGAACGCGGGTCTTCTTCAGCAGCTTGCGATGCTTCTTCTTCGCCATGCGCTTACGACGCTTCTTGATTACGGAACCCACGAGTGACCCTTCGTTTGCGACCAGCCTGTTCGCGAGCCTACTCGTCGGCGCAGGTCAGCTTGGCCGCGAGTGATTTGGGTGCGACGACCCGGTAACTCTCCATGATCCAGTCGGTCAGCACGTCGATCGGCGGCAGCTCGGCGCTCAGGCCGATCGTGACCCACCCTGACCGGCCGAGCCCGTAGCCGGCGGGGGTGCTTTCCGGCAGCGAAAGTGCGTGGCCGCCGGATTCGGGCAACTTCACGGTCATGCCCGCGAGGTGATTGCCGTCACCGACGCCGAAGAACGCGAAGACCTTCTTGCGCACCTTCGCGACGCTCTCGCCCCAGGGGTGGTCCTCCCACGCCTCCGGAAGCGTCAGGGCAAACGCCAGCAATTCCTGCCGCAACTCGGCCACTTCCGCCGGCAACCCACCGCCGGATTCGGTCACGGCTGCAAACCGTGGAATCCGAAGACCGCGCGCCGGGTGGCGTCGATCGATTCGTCGAGGGGCGAGCCGGTCGACCCCTCCCACGCGGCCCCGCGCACGACGGGGATCTCCCCGGCGCCCTCGAGGTCGGTGAGGTTGCCCGGTGCCGGACCGCCGACGCGACGGGTCACCTCCTCCTGCCAGTCGGCGGGCGTCACGCCGTTCACCGGACCGCCGGTGAGCTCGGCCAGCAGGTGGGTCCAGGCGCGCGGGACGACCTGGCCCACCTCGTAGCCACCGCCGCCGAGCGCCACCCACTTGCCGCCGGCGCAGCTTTCGGCGAGCTCCGCAAGGCGCCGGTAGGTCGTGCGCTGCCCGTCGACCGAACAGGTCAGGTGGGCGAGCGGGTCGAGCCAGTGGGTGTCGCAGCCGTGCTGGGTGACGAGGATTTGTGGCCGGTACGCCTGGAGAATCGGCGGTACGACCGCCTCGAAGGCGCGCAGCCATCCGGCGTCACCGGTGCCCGCCGGGAGGGCGACGTTCACCGCGTACCCGGCGGCCTCGCCGCTGCCGATCTCGGACGCGAAACCGGTGCCGGGAAAGAGCGTGCGCCCGCTCTCGTGGAGGCTGATCGTCAGCACCCGCGGGTCGCCGTAGAAGGCGGCCTGCACGCCGTCCCCGTGATGGACGTCGACATCGACATAGGCGACGCGCTGTGCGCCGGCCGACAGCAGCCAGGCGATCGCGACCGCCGGGTCGTCA
>DATAVO010000214.1:0-24423 GCA_036267695.1 Frankiaceae bacterium | reverse complement strand
ACTGGATGAGCAAGGGTCGGGAAGATCCACGTCGCCCCGGCGGCCCACGGCGACCCCCGCACATCGCGTCGATCAACTCTTCGTCCGGTACGCAGCCCCGCACCCCGTCCAGCACCGCGCACGACACCAACAGCCGCTGCGGTACCTCCCCGAGCCTGCGGCCCGTGACGCTGGCTCGCTGATCTGCGCGGGGCGTTCTACGCTCGCCCCATGCTTCTGTCGGGTTTCAACCACGTAGCGATCCTCACCAACGACACGGACCGGCTGTGCACGTTCTATCGCCAGGTCTTCGAAGCCGAGGTCACCGAAAGCCCCGAGCCGGCTGAAGCGGGCGCTCCCCGGCTGACCTTCATCCGCGTGGGCCACACAGCGGAGCTCAACGTCTTCGGGTTCGAGGGCAACACCGAGGCGGACCGTCAGACCCCGATGTTCGGCCGCGGCCGCATCGACCATCTCGCCCTGCAGGCGGCATCGCTGGAGACCTTCGAGGAGCTACGCCGGCGGCTCATGGAACGCATGAAGCCACGCGGCACCCGGGCCGCCCGCTACCCGGCGGCAGCGTGACGTCCGCGATGAAGATCGGATTCGCCGCACCTGTCAGCGGCTCGTGGGCCACCCCGGACATCATCACCGAGGTCGCCGGACGCGCCGACGAGCTGGGCTACTCGAGCCTGTGGACCTTCCAGCGCGTGCTCTATCCCGAAGGCACCGGGCTCGGCGAGACGTACCACAGCGTGCTCGACCCGCTCGTCACGCTCGGTTTCCTGGCCTCCTGCACGCAGCGCGTCAAGCTCGGGGTCGCGGTGGTCAACTTCCCGTTCCTCGCGCCGGTCCTGCTCGCGAAACAGGCTGCGGCCATTGATGTTCTGAGCAACGGACGGCTGCTGCTCGGGATCGGTCTCGGATGGGCCGAAGAGGAATTCACCGCCACCGGCGCCTCCGCCGAGCGTCGCGGTGCGAGGTTGGCCGAGTACGTCGCGTGCCTCGACGACGTCTTCACCGGCACGCCGGATTTCAACGGCGAGAACTACCGGGTCCCGCGCTCGCAGGTGCTGCCGCGGCCCGTGCAGCGGCCGCGTCCTCCCGTGCTGTTCGGCGGGGTCGTCCCGGCTGCGCTCAAGCGCGCCGGACGGATCGCTGACGGCTGGATCAGCAGCAGCCGGGCGGATCTGCACACGATCGGCGAGTCGGCGACCCTGGTACGCAGCGCCGCCGAGGATGCCGGACGCGACCCGGCGAGCTTGCAGATCGTCGTGCGCGGCCTGGTGCAGCTGACCGGGGAGCAAGGCGGTGAACGCACCCCGCTCACCGGCTCGGCGGAGCAGATCAGGGCCGACTTCGTCGACCTCGAAGCGCAGGGGGTGGACGAGGTCTTCATCGACCTGAATTTCGACCCGACGATCGGCTCCATCAAGGTCGACCCGGCGCAGTCGCTCGCCCGCGCGCACGAGGTGCTCGACAGCCTCGCGCCGTAGCACCCAAGGCCCTCGCGAAAAATCGTCCGAAGTTTCTGGCGAGATCACGGGGAACCATGTCGTAAAAGGCTGCCGTGAACCGTCCCTTCTGTGACTGCGCCACGGACGTAGCGCGGACGACAAGCTCAAGGAGACCAAATGACCACCTTCCTGCTGCTGAAGCACTACTCCGGCGACGGCGCCCCGATGCCCGAGTGGACCCCCGAGGAAATCACCGCCCACATCCGCTTCCAGCACGAGCTGGTGCGCGAGCTCGCCGAGGCCGGCGAGCTGGTACGCGCCGACGGTCTCGCCGGGCCTGAGGGCGCCAAGGTCGTGCGCTTCGGCGGACCGGATGCACCGCCCGTCGTCACCGACGGCCCGTTTCCGGAGGCGAAGGAATTCCTGGCCGGCTACTACATGATCGACGTGGAAACGGCCGAGCGGGCTTACGAAATCGCGGCCACGGTGTCATCGGCGCCGGGACCCGATGGTGCACCGATCTACGAGCGCATCGAGGTGCGCGAGATCATGGGCGCCCCCGACACCGATTCCTGATCAGCCTCCTGCCGAGCTTCCTGAGATCAGCAATGGCGATGCGCCTCGATGCCGACACCGGGGACCTGCTGCGCGAACTCGCGCCGCAGGTCCTCGGCGTGCTCGCACGACGCTCGGGTGATTTCGCTGCCGCGGAAGATGCGGTGCAGGAAGCACTCCTCGCGGCGGCCCAGCACTGGCCGGAAGAGGGCCGTCCGGACAACCCGCGCGGCTGGCTCCTCCAGGTCGCTTCGCGGCGGCTGATCAACCAGGTGCGCAGCGAGCAGGCGCGCCGCCGGCGGGAGAACACCGCGGCGCTGCTGGAGCCGGAGCCCGCGGAAGTGGAGGGCGGTGATGACACCCTGCTGCTGCTCTTCCTGTGCTGCCATCCGGATCTCACGTCGGCATCGGCTATCGCGCTGACGCTGAGGGCCGTCGGAGGCCTCACCACCGCCGAGATCGCCTCGGCCTTTCTGGTGCCGGAGACGACGGTGGCGCAGCGGATCAGCCGCGCCAAATCGCGCATCCAGTCCTCGGGTGCGATTTTTAGCATGCCCACGCGGCAGGAATGGGAGCCGCGATTGCAATCGGTCTTACGCGTGCTCTACCTGATCTTCAACGAGGGCTACGCGCGCAGCGGCGGCCAAGGTGTCTATCGCGCCGAGCTTTCCGCGGAAGCGATCCGGCTCGCCCGCATGCTGCACGCGCTGCTTCCCGCTGACAGCGAGATCGCCGGCCTGCTCGCCCTCATGTTGCTGACTGACGCGCGCCGTCCCGCTCGCACCGGACCTGACGGCGAGTTGGTTCCCCTGTCTACGCAGCGCCGCGACTTGTGGAATCGCGCGCAGATCAGCGAAGGCGTCCGGCTGATCACCGCCGCCCTGGCCGCTGACGCCATCGGCGAGTACCAGGCGCAGGCGGCGATCGCTGCCCTGCACGACGACGCGCCCGACGCGTCCGAGACCGACTGGCCCCAGATCCTTCACTGGTACGGGGAATTGGAGCAGCTGACCGGCAATCCGGTCGTCACGCTGAACCGGGCGGTCGCGCTGGCGATGGTCGATGGGCCGGTGGCAGGTCTGACGCTGCTCGACAGCGTCGAGGAGCGCCTGCCCGACCACTACCGGCTCGACGCGGTGCGTGCGCACCTGCACGAGATGGCGGGCGATAAACCCCTGGCGTTACAGCACTTTCGCGCCGCTGCTGCCCGCACGACGAGCGCCGCCGAGCAGCAGTACCTGCTCACTCAAGCCGCCCGCCTAGGCCGGGAAGTCGGCTAGCTCAGGCCGGCCAGGTATTGCGCAAACGTCTGCTCGCCGCGCGGGCCGTCGCCCTCGGGAAGCAAGCCCCCGCGGGTCATCGCCTTGCCAGCCGCACCGGGAAGCTTGATCGCCATCACGAACCGCCGCTGCGGGCGCACTTTGGCCATCTGCCGCACGAGGTCGACCATGTCCTCCTCGCGCGGGCCGGCCAGCTCCGGCGCCATGCCGACCGGCTCGCCTACCGCGAGCTCGGCCAGCGCCTCCCCCACCTCCCTCGCGGAAACGGGCTGCACGCGCATCCGCGGAACCACGACCAACGGTCCCCGTGAGCGATCAAGAAGCTGCCCGGCGAACTCATGAAACTGGGTCGCCCGAAGCACACTCGAAGGTCGGTCGTCGGCGAGCAGCAGCGCTTCCTGAGCGACCTTGCCGCGGTAGTAGCCGAAGTCCACCCGATCGATCCCAACGATCGACAGGGCGACGAAGTGGCCTACGCCGGCCGCCCTGCCGGAGGTCAGCAGGTTCCGCGTCACGGCACCGAAGAAGCGCTCGGATTCACTCGCCTTCATCGTGCTGACGTTGCTGCAGTCGACCACCGTCGAAACGCCTTCGAGGGCCTCGAGCAGCCCCTCCCCCGTCGCGACATCGACGCCGAGGGAGCGGGCGAGCACCACCGTCTCGTGACCGGCCTTCTCCAGGGTTTCCACGACGTGCCGCCCGGCGACGCCAGTACCTCCCGCGACCGCAACACGCATGGATGATCCCTCCTGCCACTCGAATGCGTCACGACACTAAGACAGTTGGTTCAGCCGAGACGAAGTGTTTTTGTCGTCGCGGCCAGCTCGGTGGTGCCCTTGTCGAGGTCGGTCGTCGTCGTCTTCAGCAGCGCAGGCTTGTTCTCGTCGATGCCGGCCAGGCACTCCCCCGCCGCGGTGGTGAAGGCCGCCAGCGCGGCGGCCCAGTGCTGCTGGGCAGCGGGCTGCGGGATCGGCTTGTAGAACTTGGCGGCCGATGCTGAGGTCTCGAGTTCGGCGCAGGCGTCGCGGACCATCGACGCGTCAGATCCCGCGTCGTGGATCGCGGCGAGGTCGGTGGTGAGCGCGTCGATCTTGTCCAGTCCCCCGCCCTTGGCCCAAGCGGTCAGTGCGGCGTCGATCGAGGGGGCGGCGGTAGCCGTGGCTGAGGCTGAGGAAGTGCTCGCAGAGGTCACGCCAGGCGTTGGTGTCGGAGCACCGCCCCCGGAGCTACAAGCGGCCACCAGGCCTAGCGCCGCGGCTAACCCGGCCGCCGAGAGCTGTGAACCGACCCGCCCGTCCCTACCCATCAAGGTCGAGCTTGAGCAGATCGACCGTGCCGGCACCGTCGACGACGATGACCTGCCCCGAGATGAAACGCGCGGCATCGCTGCAGAAGAAGAGCACCTGATACGCGATGTCGGTGCCGTGCCCCACCATGCCGAGCGGGTTGCCGCGGCGCGCCCCGGCCCCCTGCACGGTCTCGGTGAAGCGACGCACGCCCTCCGTTCCCGCGATGGTGCCGGGAGCGATGCCGTTGACCCGGATACCGTGCGGCCCCCACTCGACGGCAGCGGTCCGGGTGAACGAATCGACGCCGGCCTTGGCCGCTGCCACGTGCGACTGCATCTGCGCGCCCTTGAGCTCGAAAGGCGCGGTGATGTTGACGATGTTGCCGCCGTGCTCGCCGAGCCAGGCCTCGAAAACAGCCTTGGAAACGTTGAAGGTTCCAAGCAGATCGATGTCGACGACAGCCTTGAAGCCGTTGGGCGAGATGCCGGTGATGGGCGCCGGGAAGTTGCCGGCGGCGTTGTTCACGGTGATGTCGAGCCGCCCGTAGCGCTCGATGATTCCCGCGACCACGCGGGCTACGGCTGCCGCATCGCGCACATCGCAGGTGTCGATGTGGACCTCGAGACCTTCGGCGCCGAGTTCTGCCGCCGCGGCTTCGAGCACTTCCCGCTTGCGGCTCGCGATCGCGATCCGCGCGCCGTGCTGGCCGAGCACCCGGCAGATCTCCTTGCCGATGCCCGTCGCGCCGCCGGTGACGAAGGCGACCTGGCCGGCGAGCAGGTCAGGTCGAAATGGCGAGATCACCGGTTCGCTCATGACTCCACGACACCCTTGATGCGCTCGAGAGTCGTGCGCATCCCGTTGACATTCGTGCGCCCCCGCAGGCGACCCATGAGCATCCAATACAGCCGCAGCGGCAGCATGTCCGACAGGGTGAACGACTCCGTGACGTCAGTCCCCTCGCCGCTCGCCTTGAACTCATACCGCCAGGTGTTCACCGGCTGCCCGCCGGGGCGCCCGTCGACCCCGAAGGCGAAGACCTTGCCCGGCTCGGATTCGGTGACGGTGCACTTGGTCCAGTAGACCGGTCCCTTGCCGTTGCGCTTCACGTGGCCCCGAAAGCGTGCCCCGACCGCGGGTCCGGTCGAGCCCTCGATCCACTCTGCCTCGAACGTCTCGGGGCTGAACTTGCCGGTGTTGGTGACGTCACTCACCAGCTCCCAGACGGCTTGTGGGGATGCGGACATGTGAACGGTCACGGAATCATGCACGGACCGGATCCTAGGCGGCGCCCTCCCCCGGGCCTGCGGGCATGGCCCCGGTGACGACGGTGGCCTCCATCTCCGGCTCCACGAATGTCCGGGGGGTCAGGCCATAGCCGGCAATGCTGGCCTCCAGCGACGCGACCTGCTGCTCGCTCGCCTCGACCAAGGCGTGACCACCGGGGGCGAGCCAATGAGGCGATTCGGTCAGGACCCGGCGCAGGATCTCCAGCCCGTCAACGCCGCCCTCGAGAGCTGTCTGCGGCTCGTACTGACGCGCCTCCCGGGGCAGCAGATCCAGCTCAGCGGTCGGCACGTATGGAGCGTTGGCGACGACGAGGTCGACCCGGCCGCGCAGGCGATCCGGCAGCGGCTGGAAAAGGTCGCCTTGATACACCGTGACGCCTGGCCCCCCGAGGTTGCGACGCGCGCAGCGCACCGCGGCCGGATCGATGTCAGCGGCGTGGACCTCGAGGCGGCTGGTGCCGGCCAGCAGCACCGCGCTGATCGCCCCGGCGCCGCAGCACAATTCCACGACGACGGCCCCGGGGTGGGTCAGCGCCAGCGCTCGCCGCGCCAGGAATTCGGTGCGCCGGCGGGGCACGAAAACGCCTGGATCCATAGCGATTCGCAGGCCGCAGAACTCGGCCCATCCGAGGACGACCTCGAGCGGCTCGCCGCTCACCCGGCGCGACACCATCGCTTCGAGCTGCTCGGCGTCAGTGGCCTCGGCATCGAGCAAGCGGGCCTCGTCCTCGGCGAAGACACATCCCGCCGCCCTCAACCGGCGAACGATGATGTCTTCCATCCCGCTTGCCTACCCCGCCGGTGCGCCGCCGTCCAACCGGTTGGCGGCGCCCGGGCGGTGCGGCGTCAGTCGCCGAACATCCCCGTCATGACGGCCATGCCGCTGGTGGCCGGCTCGATGAGCGACCCGGTGTTCTTCCAGAGATCGAACAGACCGCCGGTGGAGTTGTCGAACGCGTACACGTCCCAGCCCACCCAGCCGTGCGCGGCAGCGTAGTTCTGGACGTTGGTGACGTAACGGCCGTCGTTCTTGTCCGGGAAGCCGAACTCGGTCACCATCACCGGCATCGTCTGCCCGATCGGCGCGAAGTGGGAGAGCAGCCCGCTCGGGTCGTAGATGGTGCCGTCCGGACCCGCCGTGCAGCTGGCGCCGCTCGAGGGCAGTCCGGTCGGGCACGTGTACGCGTGGGCCGCGTAGACGAGGTTGCTCGTGCCCGTCAGCGGAGCGGTCGCGGGGAAGGAGGTCGCCCAGTTGGAGCCGCTGGCGAAGACCAGGTTCGTGGCGCCCGTCGCACGGACCGTGTTGTAGAGCGTCTGCATCCCGACCGCCTGGTACGTCACGCCGCTGGAGGTCACGGTGCCGCCGGAGTGCCAGACGGCGTCGCTGACGTCATGCGGCTCGTTGTAGAGGTCGAACCCGACGAGCGGGTTGGACTTGTAACGCGCGCCGAGCGCATTCCAGACGGTCACGGCGTTCGCATCCGGCATGTTCTGCTGAGCAGGCGCAGCGCAGCGCTTCAAGGCGTTCGTGTGCAGGTCGAGCATGATGAAAAGACCGTTGCTCGTCGCCGCATTGACCATCGCGTCGACCTTGCCGAGGTAGCTGCTGTCATACGAGCAGTCGCCCGCGACGAGGTAGTTCTCGGCGAGCGGCAGGCGCACGAAGTTCGCTCCCCACGCCTGAGCCACAGCAAGTTCGCTCGTGGTGACGTTCGCCCTGTTGGAGTACTGCAACCCGTCGATGTCGACCCCGTGGAAGGACACCACGCGCCCGAGCGCATCGATGACGTTGGTGCCCCGGGTGGTCAGCGGTCCGACGATCCGCGCGGCCACGCCCGAGGTACCCGTGAGAGTCACATCATCCAGGCGTTGCACATCACCTGCGGGGCCGTCGAAGTCCACGAAGACGAGCGATCCGCTCACCGCGCCGGGCGGGGCGATACCCACGACCGGCGGGGTCTGCGTCCAACCTGATGTTGTGTCGATTACGGGCTGGCTCATCTGCGTTCCGTAGCTGGTGATCAGGGCTCCGGACGCGTCGCGGAACTGCATCGCCAGGCCGACGGAGTGGGCGGCCGAGAGCGCCGACGCCCAGGTGCTTGCGCTGTAGCGAACTCCTGGCGTCACATTGAAATTGCCCGACGAGGCGCCGGTCCACGGGCCGCGGCTCGTGACGGCCAGGGCGCCTGTGGCAAGCCGGCCTACGGTCGGAAGCTGGATCACGCCGCCCCCGGCATAGGAAGACCAGCCCGTGGCGGCCGAGCCGAAGGCCGTTGCCGCCGAAGAAAGCAGGCCCGAGACGGTGGTCTGACCCGCGGGTGCGGCCACGGGCGCCGCGGCGCTTCCCGTGGGGGCGAAAGCAGTGGCCGAGATGCCGGCCGCCAGCGCGAGTGCACCCCATCGACCGAATCGAGTCAGCGCGGACAAATGCATCAAGAAGCTCCAGAGTTCGGGGGGAGACATTCGCTATTGCACTTGCTAAATCGGATAAAGCCCATGAAACCCACCCATAGATGGGCGCGAATTGAGCAGAATCCCCCCAAATGACCAGCGGCATCAATTCGGCGGACTAGTCATTACGGACGTGGCCCGATGGGCCTAAGCGGAGGCCCTGGCGCTAGCCGGCAGAACTAGCTGCAGCGGCCGCGAAGCTCGGCCAGAGCGCCGGATCGATCGCCCCGCCGGTCAGTTCCAAGAGTTCGCAGACGTCCGGGAAATACATCTCCGTGAGCCTGGCAATCAGTCGCGCGTCGACCGGCTCCGGAGCCCTGACGCTGGCGTTGCGCGGCTCGGTGAGCCGGATGGACGCCGGGTAGCGCGCCGGGTCGATCCCGAGAAATTCGAAAGTGACGGCCAGCATCGCCGCCGGCTCTTCGCGGCACCGTTCGAATTGCAGCACCAGAACCTGTTCGCGCGGAAAGCACTCGAGCAGCCGGGCCACCTGCCGGGCGTACATTCCGCGGGCAATAGCGGTGTTGACCACGTCGGACGTCACGCGACCGGTGTGGGTGGCCGCGTGCGTGACTCCCGAGCGAAAACGCGCGACGGGATCGCGCAGCAATACCAGCAACTTCGCATCGGGAGCGGCACGCTGAAGCAACGGCGGCGTCCACGGATCGAACATGTACCGCGGGGTCCACTCACCGCCCAACATGCCCTCAGGCCGAAGGAAAAGCTGGTGATAGGCGCGCTCGTCCGACGGCTGGAAATCACCGCACCAGAACTCGTCGAAAAAATGCAATTCCTTGGCTCCGAGACCGAGCGGCGACACGTCGGGGTGCCCCTCGAGCAGGCGATGCCACCAGGAGCTGCCGCCGCGCTGGACGCCCACGCCGATGAAGTCCGGCGGCCTGGCCCGGCGGCCTCCCGCCAGCAGCGGCACCCTCGCCTGCGCCTGCCGTACCCCGGCGCGCACCGTGCCCCGAACGACTGTCTTGACGGGGCCGCGAACGGCCGCACGTAGCACGCTGCGTGGTGGCTGTGGCTTGACCGGCTTGATCAACGCCACGCCTCAGACACCAACCCCGCTAGGCCTCATCGTGTGTCACCGGCTCCTCAATCAGCCTTCAATTGCGTCTGCCTCCCCAGCCTAAGAAGCAAAAAGCCGAGCACAACCGGTGTTGTTCAGGGCTTCCGGAGAGCGACCACCGTTGTTCACACGGTCTTTGAATTGATCACCTAGATGGGTCAGCCGGCGTCACGCGGGTCACGTCGAAGCGGTCGTAGTGGACGGCTTGCGCCAGCGGCCGGCGCTTGCGCCAGCCGGCGCGTTCCAGGTCGGGCGCGGGCTCGAGATGGGTGACGGGCCCGACGCAGAGCCACGCCACAGGACGCAGTCGCTCCGGGATCGACAGCAGCCGGCGCAACTGATCCTCGCGATAGAAGGAAACCCAACCGACGCCGAGGTTCTCCTCCGTGGCGGCGAGCCACAGGTTCTGGATCGCCAGGCACGTCGAATACAACCCGGTGTCGCCGATCGTGTGACGTCCCAGCACCGCCGGGGCACCACGCTCGGGGTCGTAGGTCACGACGATGCCGACCGAGGACTCGAGGATCCCCTCGATCTTGATGCGGCTGAAGGTCTTTGCCCGCGAGGCGTCCAGCGAAGCGGCGAAGGCCTCGCGCTCGTTCAGCACGTGCGCCCGGAACTGCGAGCGCAGCATCGGGTCCCGCACCACGATGAAATCCCACGGCTGCGTCAGGCCGACGCTCGGCGCGGCATGGGCCGCCGACAGCAGGCGATGCAGCACTTCAGGTGCGAGGTCGGCCCCCGTGAATTGCCCGCGGACGTCGCGACGGCGGTTGATGGTGTCGTAGATGGTCGAACTGGCGACCAGGCTGGCGCTCATGGCAGGCTCCCGCAGCTTTGCCGCTTTCGCGGCTGACGTTGCGAGGCCGGTCTTCGGACTTCCGGGTCACAATCCACCGGCCGCCTTCCCGGGCCGTGAGGTCCAGTGGCTGCGCTCGCGCGCATGGCCGGCGACTCTCCGGTCACCGCAGCGGGCCCTGTGCCGGAGTCTCACCGGCTTCCCGATTCTCCCCTCGCGGGGCACCTCGCAGGCTTTGCCAGCGCCGACTCTAGCCAGTTGACCCCAGAGCGATCCACCCGTCGGGGCTCTGCGCGATCAATTCGCTGCCCGTCCAGGTCAGTGACTCCGGCTGGGGCGTGAACCGGCGCGCGCTCGGCAGCGCGACCCAGTTGCCGGTCGCCAGATCGAAACCCGCCGTATCACCGGGCTGCTCGTCGAGCCCGGGACCGGTGATCTGCGACCCCGTCATCACGACATAGTTGTCGCCGACGTCGGTCGCGGCGCCCGGCTTGATCGGCACCCCGGCGGTCCCGGTTCGGGCCTTGCCGGCCGCATCCAGCAAGGTGAACGCGGTGTTGAGCGAGGCGGGGCAGGCCGCGAAGGGCGGGCACATCGTGCCGCCGGCCACCACCAGCTGCGAACCGAGTGGGCGGAGATCGGCACCCACCAGTGACAGCGTGGACGGGACCGCGAATCGCGACCAGGTGCCCTGCTTGGAATCGAGCAGGAAGAGGTCGACCCCACCGTTGCCTTCCGTAGCTCCGGGAGCGGTATGGACGACGTGCTGCCAGGTGGCAGCGGCAAGAATTCGACTTCCCCATCGGACGGCCGTCAGCCCGACGAGGTCGTGACCGGTGACCGCGGGCAGGTCCGGCAGGGTGCGCCAGGTCCGGCTGGCCGGGTCGTAGCTGGCCACGCGACGGCTGACGAGGGGCACCCCGCCGCTGCTGTTCGCCCCCTCGTCGGGCTGGCCCCCGAGGATGATCACGTGATCCGCGGCGTCGGTGATGGCCACCGCCGAGGTCAGCGCGGGCAGCGGGCCGGCCGGGAGCATGGTCCAGCGCCGATGGGCGACGTCGAGGATCGCGCCGTCGCGCAGCCCTTGGCCGTCCTGCGGGCGGCCGCCAGGAGTCGAGGTTCCGCCCCACACGAAAAGGCCGTAGCCGGTCCAGGCACTCGCCGGGGCGTCACGTGCGACCAGCGGGAGGCTCGGGAGCACTTGCCAGCGTCCGGTCTGCGGGTCGTACGCGTCAGCGCCGGTGTATGCGGCCCCGTCGGCGCTGCGCTGGCCGCCCACGGCAAGGAGTTCGTGACCGGTCCAGGCGGTGATCACCGTGTCCCGCGGGGCGAGCGGATCAATGGGCAGCGCGCTCCAATGCAGCCGGCGCAGGGCCTGGAGCGCGATGCCCGCGGGAGCGGTCGGAGCCGGGGAGACGACGGGGGCCACGGCCGTTCCGCGGGCCGCCGGAGACGGGCTGCTCGAGCATGCGCTGGCGGCGCCGAGCAGCATCGCGCCGGCCACGCAGCCGGCGCGCGCGGCAGCCTTCAAGTGCGACACACCGGTACAGACGCGGGACACGCCGAAAGGTTGCCTTACGCTGCCGAATCCTGCCGTTACGCTGGGTAAATTGTGCGACCCGGGTGCCGCTCCGAGACAGATTCCGTCTAGTGTTTGCGGCATGGGCGAAACAGTCGAGCAAGTCACAGGAAGCCTTCGCGGTCTGGCAGTTGAGCTCGTGCGCGGTGGGCGTACGTCGGAGGCCGCTGCAGTGCTCGCAGGGATCGGCGCGGTCGAGATGCTCAGCATGTTCGCCGAGGCGGCAAAGCCGATTCAGAACGGCCAGGCCCACCAGGAGCACCAGCACGAGCCGTTCGGCTAAACCGGACAGGTGGAGTCAGCGACAGACTCCCCAATCGGTGACGCCGAGGACGGAGGCGGCAGATGCCCAGCTACCGACCCGATCCCCTTGTCATCGCTCTTTCAGTGGTCAACATCGGTGTGCTGATCGCTCTGGTGGTCGTGATCCTGATCGCCTGAGCTACGAGATCCTCGAAGCTCAGCCGGCCCTCGGCGCGGTGACGGGTGAGCTGCTCGATGAACTGCAACGCGCCTGTTCGACACAACCAGCGGCGTCACGAAGACGAAACCGTCACACCTTTGAGTAGCTTGCCGCAGATGGGGTCGGCGCCGGGTACCAGCGTGAAGTTGCTGCCTTCGAGCTTGGTGATCCACTGGCAGTTGTCCGCGCCGCCGACGATGTTGGTGCGGTCGTTGAGGTCGAGCGTGTGGCTGCCGAACAGGCCGAGCGCATCCCAGTCATGCACCTGCGACAAAGCGGAGATGACCGCAGCCGACTTGTCGTTGCCACCCGTCGCCTTGAGCGCCCGCACCAGTAGGCCCACGGAGAGGTAGCCGTTGTACTCGGCGTAAGTCGGCTTCCCGCTGACGCCCGCCGCCGAAAGGTCGCTCTCGAACTGCTTGGTGGCCGCAGTGTTCATCTCGACCGGCTCGTAGGTCAGCGAGAAGTAGACGTTCTGCGCCGCGTTGAGTGCTCCGGGACCCGCCTGCAGCAGATCGCCGCCGTATCCGGTGGAGAAGATCGACACCTTCGGGTTGACCCCGGCCTGGCGCAGCCCGGTGACGAAGGCGAAAGCCGTGTTCGGGTCGGTGGTCGCCGTGAAGCCGTCGACGCCCGCCGCCTTCATCGCGAGCACCTCCGGCGCGACATCTGTGCTGCCGAACGGGAAGTTGGCGTTGAGATAGCCGACCTTGATCCCCTGCGACCTGACCGCCGCCATGTCACTCTTTGCCGCTTCCGACGAGGTCGGGGAGATGCTGTAGCCGACAGCCGCCGCCGTGGTCACGCCGTGGGCCTTGAAGAAGCGACCCAGCCCGTCGGTGACGAGCGTGGGATGGACAACGCCGAAGACCGAGAACATGTTCTTGGCCTTCTCCCACTCCGGGCCGTCCTCACCCGGGCCGACGACAGCGATGCCGTGACTGGTCAGGTAGTTGGTCGCGGCGAAGAGGATCGCGGAGTGTGAAATCACGACGCTCACGTGATCGCGCGTCACGAGCTTCTGGGCAGCCGCCAGCGCGGTCGCCGGGTTGGTCGCGGTGTCGGCCACTACGTACTTGATGGTGTAGCCCTGCCGCTTGGCGTAGACCACGCCTGCGTTGATGCCCTGAATGGCGGTCTTGCTGCTCGAGGCGGCAAGCCCGGTGATGTCGGCAAGTACGCCCACCGTGATGGTCTTCCCGAAGCTGGAAGCGCTCGTCACGTTCGCCGCCGGGTTCGTCGGGCCGCCGTTGCTCTTGCCTGAGCTCGAACTGCACCCCGCCACCGCGATCAGAAGCGCAGCGGCGACCCCGATCACTCCGGCCCGTCTCCTACCGGATCCCCCACCTGCGTACTGGCAACCCCCGGCCATGCCTGACCCACCTACCGTCATTGGTGTCGAGTCGCGTGCGGCTCATGAAGAGCCCGACCGGGAGGGACAGTATGGAGGTACTGACCGCCCGCGCAATAGCACCAACGCAGCGGTGGATCTTTCGCGCCCTTGACGCATCCGCCCAAGCGCGACACCGTCAGCCTCCCAGCAACAACCCCGCCGCGATGTGATCGGTGGTGACGACCGACTCCCCAGGAGGTGCGCCGTGTCCTCACCTGAAGGCGATGACGTCACGCAGCCCGTGACCTTCACCAAGCCGGAGACCGCGCAAGGTCCGCCCGTCAGCGGCCCGCCGCCGCAGTGGGGAGGACCCCCGGCAACTCCGCTCAATCAGCCGCCGTACGCCGCCCCCTACGGGGCTCCCGGAGGGCAGGTTCAGCAAGGCTTCGGGGTCGGCCGCATCGTCGGCCTCGTGCTGGCGTCACTGTTGGCGCTGTTCAGCTTGGGCGTCATCAGCGCAGGAGGCGCGCTGGCGTGGGCACATGAAAGCCGCGACGCCGACGGCTTCTTGAGTACGAGTACCGAATCGCTCACGACCCCGACCGCCGCCCTGACCTCCGCCAAGGTCGACATCAACGTCGGCGGTGTCGGCTGGTTCGCTGATCATCTCGGCACCATCCGCATCACCGCGACCTCGACCAATGGCAAGCCGATCTTCATCGGAATCGCGCCGCAGACGGCGGTCCTCGGCTGGCTCGGCAGTACCGGCATCGACCAGATCAAGAACCTGCAATTCGAGCCGTTCGAGGTGACGCTCAACCGGAGCCCGGGATCGGTCACCGCGCTCAGCGCACCGAGCTCGCAGACCTTCTGGGTGGCACGCGGGACCGGATCCACCACTCAGACCTTGAATTGGAAGGTCACCAGCGGCAATTGGGCGGTGGTCGTCGCGAATGCCGACGGCAGCCCGGGAGTTGCCGTCGCGGCGCGCCTCGGCGCCAAGTTCTCCTGGCTCGGAGCGCTGAGCATCGGGCTGATCATCGCCGGCGTCGTGCTGTTCATCATCGCGGTCGTCATCATCATCCTGATCCTTCGCCGTCGCCGACGGCCCATTCAGCAGTGGCCGGCGCAACCGGTGCAGCAGTACCAGTAGCCGACCGGGCACTACCTCAGACGACCGGCGGCGCGCCGCCCTCTACTGCAGCCTTGAGCGCCCCCAGCCACTGCTGACTGGACTCGTCGATGACCGTGGAATGCATGACGCCGGCATCCCAGCGGTAGGTGGTTCGAAGCACCGCACTTGTCTGCTGCGGGAACAACTGCTGGTCGCATTCGATCGCGACGCCTCGCTCGATGACGCGAAAAGGCTCGGGCCGCAGGATCTCCTGGAACACGCAACTCAGCCCGCCACCGGGGGCCCGCAAGAGTTTGACCCGGACCTCTCGGCCTTGGTGATCGACCGACCATTGCTTGGCGACTGCGGGGTTGGGCAGGAGCGTGCCGTCTTCGTCGAGCGCCAGACGCCAGATGTCCTCGGGGGATCCTTCGATCTCGATCTCGTGCTCGGCCCGGCTGTTGATGGCGTCCGACTGCAGCACGAGCGTCTGCACGTCGTGCGGACCCGGTACGTCATCGACCAACGCCCATTCCAGCCCTTCCGCCAGGCGGCTCAGGTATTGCTCGGTGACGCCCGAGCCCCGCATGCCCCACTCGTAGCGGTACATCGACTCGGCGAGCGAAATCTGCACCTGCGTCTGGCCACCATGGGCTTCAAGCAGGAACTCGAGACGGGCGTCTGCCTGCTGGCGCTGCCGCTCGGAGAGGGCGATCAGGCGTCCGGGTTGGTAGTCCACCACCTCATGCACCAGTGCTCCGAGGGAACCGTTGCGCTGCCGCTGCCAGGAGCACCAGAGCGCTCCCACGCCCGGGGGACGATCGGGCACCGGCAAGGCGAGAACGCTTCCGGTGACGATCCAATACATGGCCTTCCAGTCATGCAGGACGTCCCAGACCTTCCCGACCGGCGCCTCGACGACCGCCGTCCGGGAGAACGTCTGCCGCTTGCGCCCGAACACCGCGACCGGACCTCAGGCCGAGACCGGGGACGGCACCTCGTCAACGGCAACCGGCAGCGGGTCGATCGCACCAGCCGCCACGAGGTCGGCAATGGCCGCATCGCCCAAGCCGAGCACATCACGGCACACTTCAGCGGTGTGCTGACCCAGCATCGGCGCCGCCTCACAGCGCGGCACTCCCATCGACACTCCGATTGACGAAGCCGCGAACGCCGGTCCTTCGAGCAGCAGCGGTCCTGATCCGGGCTGATCGACGGGCACCGGATAGCCCCGGCCGACAAAGTGAAGGTGCTCCGCATGACCTTTCATGCTCAGCAGCTGCCCGGCCGGGACCCCGGCTGCCTGCAGCGCTTCTTCGGTGGTTTCGGGATCTTCCTCACGCAGCCAGGAAGCCAGCGCTTCGTCCAACGTCTCGACGTCGCCGAGCCGCCCGTACGCCGTGCGCCATTGCGGACGGTCGAATTCCCCTGGTAGCGCTGAAAGAAACGCCTGCCAGGTCGCATCGTCGGGGACGCAGACGGCGAGCCAGCGCTCGATCCCGCCTTCACCGTCGGCGCAGCGATACACGTTCCACGGTGCGGAGTCGGGCGAGCGGTTGCCCGCGGGCTGGGCTGCTCCTGGCCTGATGCTCTCGGTGGCCAGCAGATCCCCGAGCAGCGCGATGACCGTCTCGAATTGTGCAAGGTCGATACGGGCGCCCTCCCCTGTGCGCTCGCGAGCATGCAAGCCCGCCAAAACCCCAAGCGCCACAAGGCGACCGGCGAGATGGTCGGGATGAATCGTCATGACGCCGCGCGGCGCGTCGGGCCCGTGCGCCCAGAGCCAGGTGAGCCCTCCGATGGCGCGGGCACTGGGCCCGTATCCCTTCTTCGAGGCCCACGGCCCGCGGTTGCCGTACAGCTGCGTATTGACCATGACGAGACGCGGATTGATCTGCCTGACGGCGTCCCATCCGAGGCCCAGCCGATCGATGACGCCGGTCGCGTTGTTCTCGATGATGACGTCGATCTTCGGCAGCATGCGCCGCACAAGTTCCCGCCCGGCTTCCGTGCCGAGGTCTGCGGCGAGGCCGCGCTTGTTGCGGTTGGGGCTGGAGAAGGCGGGGTTCATGTCGCCGCCCATGACGCGGCGCTGGAAGTCCGGGCGGTTGGCCGATTCCACCTTGATGACGTCGGCGCCCCACTCGCTGAGGAAACGTCCGGCCTCTGGAGCGGCCACCCCGCTGCCGATCTCCAGCACGCGTACCCCGGCGAGCGGGGCTCCCGAAGCGCCGGCGGACGGGGCGACCGAACGCGCCGGCCAGACGGGCGGTTCGGCGTTTCTGTCGGGTGGAGCGGTGGCCCCGGCCCGCACCCCGTTGATCCCGAAAAGGCCTGCTGTCACAGCGATTTCAGGGAGCCCCTCTCCCGCCGAGACGCGGGTGAACGTGCCACGCCCGACGGAGTGCTCGTTGGAGAGCACCTCAGCGGGAGTCAGTACCGGAGTGATGCGCAGGCCTGACGCATCGCCGTCGGCAGCCAGTTCGGCCCGCGTCCCCGCGGCGAATTTCTCCGGCAGCCGCGCCACGATCGCGTCACGCTCCTCTGGGCCCAACATGGCCTTTTCCCACGCCGTCCCGGTCCATTCCGGCGGTGACCCCAGCCACGCGATGAGGCTGCGCCACTCCCCTGGCGACATCGGAAGCACCAGCCGGGCCAGGCCATCGGTGCACGCGAAGAGCGGGTAGAGCCCGGCGCCGGCGCGTGCCGAGGAGAAGCGCAGCAAACTCCATAGCGGCAAGGACATGTCGGTGCAGTGCGCCAGCGCCAGAATCGTCGACAGATCGATGAGCTGACCGCTGCCGCCGCGCCGTACGTGCCGCAGCGCCAGGACCCCTGCCAGCGCGCCGACAGCCGCGCCGACGTCCTCGCAGTAGGAGCCGGGCGCCGACACCGGCGGCAGTTCCGCGACCCCGCTGCGATACACCACGCCCGCCAACGACTGGGCGACGAGTTCGGTGGCGTGCCACCCGGCAGTAGGCCCTTCAAGCCCGAACGGCGTCATCGCCACCACCACGAGATGGGGGTGGCGGCTCGCCAGCTCCTGGGCGCTGCCGGCCGGCAGATCGTCGGAACAGAAGGCGATATCGGCGCCGGCGAGCAGGCCATCGAGAGCCGACCCCGCTGAGGAGACGATCGACTTCCCGAGATTGCGTTGCAGATAGTGCAGGCTCGTGCCGTCTTGAGCGCGTGGCCGGCGCGCCCGCCCGCGGCTGCCCCCTTCGGATTCGATCCGGACGACTTCAGCCCCCAAGTCGGCGAGCAACTTCGCGGCAAAGCTCCCGTAGGCGTCGGTGAGGTCCACCACGCGCACGTCGGTCAACAGGTCTGCGGCCGGCACGGGCACATCGTTCCACGGCTGCCGGTCGCGTCGTGACCCGCGTTTGTCCCGCGCCACTGTTGTCGTGAGAGCCCCGCCGATATGGCCGGCTCTCCTTGCCTTCAGCGCGACGGCTAGCGTGATCGAAACCGATCGAAGGGGATCGCATGGGCATCAAACTTTTCGAGTTCCTGCGTCGTACGCCCGGGACCACGAGCGAGCAGTTCCACACCGACTGGCGCGAGGTTCATGGGCCCATGCTGGCCGACGATCCCGCCCTGCGCCGGCACGTGACGCGCTATGAGCTCAACCATCGCCTGCCTACAGATGCCGACCGGGAGCGCAGCGACGCCGAAGTCCGAGACGACGGCTATGACGGCGTGGCCGTGCTCTGGTTCGAGTCCATGGACGAGCTTCGAGCACTGAGCGCGGAGCCGGGCATGGCCGCCATCCGCGAGCGCGCTCCGCTGCTGCACCAGGACGAGAAGCTCATCGTCCTCACCGAGGAGCCGGACACGATCGTCTCGACGCCGCACCGCGATGAAGCCGGCGCCAAGATGCTATGCATCCTGCACCGCAATGCGGCGCTCGACCTCGACACGTTTCACGAGCACTGGCGGAAGAACCATGGCGGGCTCTTCCAGAACATCCCCGGGCTCCGCGCGCCGCTGCTGGGCTACGACCAGAACCACGGCTTACGCGATCCGAACGCCGCCTTCGACGGTGTCACCGAGCAATGGTTCGAGTCGCTCGACTCTTTCGTCGCGTCGCTGTCGGTCCCCGAGGTCAGGACCGAGGTGAACCCTGACGTCGCCTACATGCTCGACCCGGCGAGCATCCACTTCGTGATGGCCGGCAAACCCACCGTTCTCATCTAGCCCGAACTATCCCGAAACCACCTCGCCCGCCCGGAATTCGCATACCGGGCGGGCGAGGGGTGGTCAGCTGGTTCGCTCAGCTGGTGGTGAGGTAACTCTTGACAGTCTTGACGTTGTCCGGGTCGCAGTTGAACGGCGCGTCGCCACTGGTCGGGTTGGTCGCCTTCTCGTCGTACACGAACCCGGTCGGCGTCAGCTTCACCAGGGCGATGCAGGCCGAGGCTAGCGCACCGGCCTTGGTGCTGTGCGACGGGTAGAGGCCCCCCGCCGTCCAGTCGTCATGGCTGCTGGCCTTGGCAAGCACGCAATCCATGGTCAGAGTGGACCCACAGGCCGTCGCCGACTGCGCCCACAACGTCCACGCGCTCATCGCCGACAGCGTGAAGGTCGTCAGCTTGGCGTTGGGGACGGCCGAACGGACGATGTTCTCGGTTTGCTGGAGCACCGGGTACTTGCTGGCGAGCTCGAACGGCAGCGCGCCGAACTGCACGTAGCTCGGCGGAAACGTGCCGAGTGCCTTGGCCGCGGCAACAGCCTGGGGGCCATAGAACTGCGTGCTGTAGAGGATGTAGGAGGGGTTGTAGCCGATGTTCTTCATCGCCTGCACGATCGGGCTCGGGTCCTGCGCCGAGATACCGAAGTACGCCCTGGCCCCGGCCTGCTTCAGCTGCTCCATGTAGGGGCGGTAGTTGTCCACCTGCGGAGGCTGCTCCTGCAGGACGGCGACCTTGATGCCGAGGTCCTTCAGGTACTCCTGCGCTTTCAGACCGGTAGGCGTGATCGACGCCAGGCTGCTGCTTCCGATACCGACACCGCCGGTCTTCACGTCCGGGTAAAGGTCGGTCAACAGGCGCAGCGCGCCGTCGTTGATCTGCGTGATCGGAATCGGTGTGGACTGCGCCTGGTACTTGGCGCTGACCGCCTGCGGCGAGGTGACGTACGCGGGGATCTGGCCGAGCTTGCAGCCCTCACGGACCTTGACGCCGGCGCTGTCGAACGCGTTGCCGTTACCGACCAGCATGAAGTCCTTCAGGCACGCGCTCGTCATGACCTGGCCGACGTTGAACAGCTTGGCGTCCCACTTGTCGAGCACGATCTTGCGGCCGTTGATCCCACCAGCGGCGTTGCACCACTTGGTGAATCCTTCGCCGGTGTCGAAGAATTCCTGCTCCAGGCCCGGTGCAGCGGCGGCACCGGGGTCGGCCGTGACGCCGATGTGAATGTCGGTGTTGGTGACGCCGCGTGCCGTCGCGCCCGTCGCTGTGCCCGGACCGCAGATTCCCTTCAGCGTGCCGAAGTCGCCAGGAGCGGCTGTCGCCGTCGCCGACGGGCTGCTGCTGGTGGTCGACGATCCCGACGCTGCGGGGCCGGATGGGGTGGAGCTCGAACGTCCACACGCGGCCACCGCCAGCACGAGGCACGCGGCACCGGACACGACAGTGACCGGGCCTCGGGAACGTCTTTTGGGCGTCTGCCCAGACACGAATCGCACAACAAACTCCAAGCGAGTGAGGGAGTCGAGCTAGGAACAGCGCCGGGTCAAGCTAAGACACATGGCACAGGCTGTCTTGAACAGCCGATATGATCCGTATCACACCACTGGGGCATGAGACGGCGAACGGGGCTATGACAGCCGAGTTGTTATCGACTTGTCGCCGAGCAGGTCACCGCCCGTGGCGCCGGGCATCAGCAGCCGGCATGAGCATGAGCACTGACTCGACGAGAGGCATCTGTGGCGTTTTCGCTTGACCCTGAGATCGAGCAAGTGCTGGGTCCGGTCTTCGCTCTCATGCGCGAGGCGCCGCGTCCCGCGAGCGGTGATGTCGCTGCCCGGCGCTCGGTGTTCGATGCCGGCCCCGACCTGCTCGACCGGGGACGTCCCTTTCCGGCGGAGGTCGCTCCCGAATATCCGGGCGCCATACCTGTCGAGGATTGTTACGCCGGACTGCGCTGGCTGGCCGATCACGCTGAGCGGCTTGGCGTGGATCCGAAGCGGCTTGCGGTCATGGGAGACAGCGGCGGAGGCGGGCTCGCGGCAGGACTGGCGATCCTGGCCCGCGATCGCGGCATCAGCCTCGCTCGTCAGATCCTGATCTATCCGATGCTCGACGATCGCAACGTGACGCCCGACCCGGAGCTCGAGCCGACCGCCATGTGGACCTACGCGGACAACGTCACCGCCTGGGACGCCGTGCTCGGCGAAGAGCGCGGCGCCGATTCGGTGTCGGCGTCCATCGCGGCGGCCCGCATCGCTGACGCAGCCGGCCTGCCTCCGGCGTATCTCGAAGTCGGCGAGCTTGACATCTTCCGGGACGAGTGCCTGGCCTACGCGCAGCTGCTGCTGCAGGCCGGAGTCAGCACCGAATTCCATCTGCACCGTGGGTCCCCCATGGCTGCGACATCTGGGGACCTGACCTCGGCGCGACTCTGCGCGCACGGGCGAACCGGCTCCGCGTGCTCCGGGAGCTGTGAGAGCGATGACTTCCCGTGCAAACATGAGTGATTTCGTGGCCGAGCCCTTTGTCATCGCCGTGCCGGACTTCGAGCTCGAAGATCTGCACCGCCGCATCGCGATGGCGCGCTGGCCCGATCAGATCCCCGGCGCGGAGTGGGTCTACGGCGCCGATCTCGCGACCGTCAAGGACCTCGCGAACTACTGGATGAACGGCTACGACTGGCGCGCCGCCGAGCAGGAGCTGAATCGCTACCCGCAATTCACGACCACCCTCGATGGGCAGCGGATCCACTTCATCCACGCGCGTTCACCGCACCCCGGGGCGCTCCCGCTGATGCTGACGCACGGCTGGCCCGGATCGGTCAGCGAATTCACCAAGCTCATCGGTCCGCTGATCGATCCACTCTCTTTCGGCGCTTCCGCGGCTGATGCATTCGACGTCGTCGTCCCCTCGCTGCCCGGCTATGGCTTCTCCGGACCGACGACCGAGCGGGGCTGGGATGTGCGGCGGACGGCCGCGGCGTGGGCATCTCTCATGGCTGGTCTGGGCTACGAGCGCTACGGCATCCAAGGTGGCGATTGGGGGTCCATGGTGACGCGCCATCAAGGCGCCCTCGACCCCGCCCATGTCGTCGGGATGCACGTGAACATGGTCGTGGGTATGCCGCCCGGAGCCGCTGACGATCTGTCCGACATCAGCCCTCACGAGGCGCGCCAGATGGCGCGGGGTGAGGAGTACATGAAGTCCGGGCAGGGCTACGTAGCGATCCAGTCCTCGAAGCCCCAGACGCTCGCTTTCTCGCTGGTGGACTCTCCGGTCGGGCTGCTGGCGTGGATCACCGAGAAGTTCTGGGCGTGGACCGATCACACCGGCCGCTTCGAAGACGCCGTGTCCCGAGACGAACTGCTGACCGACGTCAGCATCTACTGGTTCACCTCCACGGGCGGCAGTTCGGCCCGCATGTACTACGAGTCGATGGCGAGCATGGCCGTGATTGCCCCGCCCACCAAAGAGGTTCCGCTCGGCGTGGCCAGCTTCCCGGCCGAGATCCTGATGGGCCGGCGGCGGTGGATGGAGCCGAGCAACGACGTCCGGCACTGGAACGAGTTCGACCGCGGCGGCCATTTCGCCGCCCTCGAGCAGCCCGACCTGCTCCTCGGCGACATCCGGGAGTTCTTCCGCGCCTTACGCTGACCGCATGGCCCGCGTCCTCATCACCAGGCCCTTGCCGGATGAGTGGCTGCGCCCGCTCGTCGACGCCGGACATGAATCACACTGGCGGTCAGCGCAGCCGCTGTCACACGCCGAGATCCTTGCAGCCGCAGCTGATTTCGCCGCCATCATCTGCACCATCACCGACCCCATCGACGAGGCGGTGCTCAGCAGCGGCGCCGGTCAGCTACGCGCCGTGGGCAACATCGGCGTCGGCTACGACAACATCGACGTAGCGGCCGCGGGGCGATACGGGGTGGCGGTGTGCAACACCCCGGGCGTGCTCGATGAGACGACCGCCGACCTGGCATTCCTCCTGCTGCTTGCCGCCTCGCGACGCGCGTCCGACGCCGAGGCGACCCTGCGCGCCGGTGAGTGGGACGGGTTTCGCATCGGCGCCTTCCTCGGCAACGACATCCACGGAGCAACGCTGGGAATCGTCGGCTTCGGACGGATCGGCCAGGCTGTCGCACGCCGCGCCGCCGGCTTCGGCATGACCGTCCTGCATCATTCCCGGCGACATACGAGTGCCGCTGGCTACGTCGCCGATCTCGACGACCTGCTCGGCCGCGCCGACGCCATCTCGCTGCACGTCCCGCTCACCGCGCAAACCCGCCACCTCATCGACGAGCGCCGGCTGCGCCTGATGGGTCCGCAAGCCGTTCTGGTCAACACCTCGCGCGGGCCAGTAGTCGATGAGGTGGCCCTGGCCGTCGCGCTCGAGCAGGATCACATCTTCGGCGCCGGGATCGACGTCTACGAGCGCGAGCCGGCGGTACACCCGCGGCTGCTGGCTGCCCCGAACACGGTGCTGCTCCCCCACATCGGCAGCGCGACGGAGCGGACCCGTCGCCGCATGGCGCAGCTCGCCTGCGAAGGCGTGGTCGCTGTGCTCGCCGGGCGGACACCCCCCAATCTGGTCGGCTGAGCACCGCTTCCGATCGCACGCAACGGGCTGACCGGAAATCGGGACATCCGCCGCTGCGAGGCGCAAACTGGACCTCTCGCCGGGGGATCCACCGAGCTGTGGCGGTGAGCCTGTTGGGACCTGCTGAAAGGGCGCTGAAGGCCCGTGGAGTCAGCCTGCAAGCGCTGACTTTCGATGACCCGCGTCATGACATCGGCCAGGAGGGCTTCATCCTGGCCGAGCCACTCGCGGACGGGTCGGCGTTGTTCATCGCACTCGCTCGGGAGAGTCTGCCCCCCGAACGTCGCGAAGCCGTCGCGGCCTGGACTCTGACGAAGGTCGACACGTTCCTCGCGTACGGCCCGGGCCGTGACCGCTGGTCCCGGCGCAACGTCGACGGCGCCTGGCAGATATGGATGAACGAGCAGACGACTCCCTCGGGTAGGCCCCGCCGGTAGGCCCGCCGACAGTTCCGGTCGGTCGCTACTGTCAACCTTTTGCGGGTCAGGCGGACTGACTATCTATGTGGGGCACGCCGCGGGGTCACGGGTGAGAGCACGGACGACGGCATGAGCGATGCCGGGCGCGCGCATGGTGCCGATCTGGCCTTTACCGACTTCGTGCAGATGACAGGGTCGCGTTCGCTACGGCTCGCGGTGCTGCTCGCCGGCGACCTGAGCGCCGGGCAAGACCTTCTGCAATCGGTGCACGAGCAGCTGTACAAGCGCTGGCGCCGGCACGGCAGCCCGGACGCACCCGAGCCGTACGTACGCCGGGCGTTGGTGAACGCTGCCAGCAAGTCACGGCTTCGCCGAAGCCGCCTGCGCGAGACGCTCGTGGGTCAGACGCCCGAGGATGGCAGCTACGAGATCGGCGACGACGTCCTGCTGCGCGGCCACTTGCTCCCGGCGCTGAAGCGGCTGCCTCCGCGCCAGCGCAGCGTCGTGGTCCTGCGTTACTTCACCGACCTCACCGAGACCGAAAC
>DATAVO010000213.1:0-9376 GCA_036267695.1 Frankiaceae bacterium | reverse complement strand
AGGCCCGCACCCCGCTCATCATCAGCGGCCCGGCCGAGGAGAACCAGCGCTGGTACCTGGAGTTCGCGCGCATCACGCAGCGGATGCGCAAGGACGAGCACTACGAGGTCGAGGAAGGCAAGCGGACGGTCGCGGTCACCGAGGAGGGCGTCGCGTTCGTCGAAGACCAGCTCGGCATCGACAACCTGTACGAGTCGGCCAACACCCCGCTCGTCGGCTACCTGAACAACTCGCTGAAGGTCAAGGAGCTCTACAAGCGGGACAAGGACTACATCGTCTCCTCCGGCGAGGTGCTGATCGTCGACGAGTTCACCGGCCGCGTCCTGCAGGGACGGCGCTACAGCGAGGGCCTGCACCAGGCGATCGAGGCCAAGGAAAACGTCGAGATCAAGCAGGAAAACCAGACGCTGGCCACCATCACGCTGCAGAACTACTTTCGCCTCTACGACAAGCTCGGCGGCATGACTGGTACGGCCATGACCGAGGCCTCCGAGTTCAGCCAGATCTACAAGCTCGGCGTGGTGCCGATCCCCACGAACAAGCCGATGGTGCGCGAGGACAAGCCTGACGTCGTCTACAAGACCGAGGAGTCGAAGTTCGACGCGGTCGTCGAGGACATCGCCGAGCGCTTCGAAGCGGGCCAGCCGGTGCTGGTGGGTACCACCAGCGTGCAGAAGAGCGAGTACCTCTCCCAGTTGCTCACCAAGCGCGGTGTGAAGCACGAGGTGCTGAACGCCAAGCAGCACGACCGTGAGGCGCTGATCATCGCCCAGGCCGGTCGCCTCAAAGCCGTCACGGTCGCCACGAACATGGCCGGCCGCGGCACCGACATCATGCTCGGCGGCAATCCGGAGTTCCTCGCCGATCACGAGCTGCGCGAGCGCGGGCTCTCCCCGGTCGACACCCCCGAGGACTACGAATCGGCGTGGACCGACGAGCTCGCCGGCAAGCGCAAGGAGGTGCTCGCCGAGCACGAGGAGGTCGTCGAGCTCGGCGGCCTTTACGTGCTGGGCACCGAACGCCACGAGTCCCGCCGCATCGACAACCAGTTGCGCGGACGTTCCGGCCGCCAGGGGGACCCGGGGGAGTCGCGCTTCTACCTCTCGCTGGGCGATGACCTGATGCGGCTGTTCAACGCCAATGCGGTCGAGTCGATCATGAACCGCTTGCAGATCCCTGACGACATCCCGATCGAGTCCAAGCTCGTCACCCGGGCCATCCGCTCCGCGCAGACGCAGGTGGAGCAGCAGAACTTCGAGATCCGCAAGAACGTCTTGAAGTACGACGAGGTCCTGAACAAGCAGCGCATGGTCATCTACGGCGAGCGCCGCCGGGTGCTCGAGGGAGAGGATCTGCACGAGCAGACCCGGCACTTCCTCAGCGACACGGTGACCGGCTACGTCATGGCAGCGACTGGGGAGGGCTACCCCGAGGAGTGGGACCTCGATCAGCTGTGGACCGCGCTCGGCACCCTCTATCCCGTGGGGGTCGAGGTGCCGGCGGCCGGCACCCGCGAGGGGCTGACCCCGGAAGGCCTCGTCGAGGACCTGCTCGAAGATGCCGCCGAGGCCTACGACCGCCGGGAAGCGAGCCTCGGCGACGCGCCGGACGGCACCCCCGTGCTGCGCGAACTCGAGCGCCGGGTAGTGCTCTCGGTGCTGGACCGCAAGTGGCGCGAGCACCTGTATGAGATGGACTACCTGCAGGAAGGCATCGGCCTGCGCGCCATGGGTCAGCGCGACCCGCTCGTGGAATACCAGCGCGAGGGCTTCGACATGTTCGGCTCGATGATGGACGCGATCAAGGAGGAGTCGGTCGGCTTCCTGTTCAACGTCGAAGTGCAGATGGTCGAGGAGCCCACGGGCGAGGTGGAGGCCGAGCCGGCACTGGCGCCAGTGCCGGTGAACGTGCAGGACTGGGTGAGCGATGGTGACCCGGCGGATTCGTCGGCCGCGGCCGCTCCGGCAGAACCAGCCGCGCCCGCCGGGCAGCCGGCACCCCGCGTCGCTCAGGCTAAGGGATTCGACGGAGGTGCGCGCCCGCAGGCGTTGACCTACACCGCTCCGACGGTGGACGGCGATGGCGCGGTGGTCTCTGCTCAGGGCGGCACCGACCTCGGCGATGGCGTCATCGATGCGACGGGCGGCAAGCCCGGCCGCAACGACCCGTGTCCGTGTGGCTCCGGCCGCAAGTACAAGCGCTGCCACGGTGACCCTGCGCGCCGCTCCACCGCCTGAGCGCAGCAGCTGCCGCGTCGTCCGCATTCATCCGGCTTGCAACCGGGTGACAATCCAGTGCTGCCCGCGGCGCTCCATCCGTACCGCCATCACGCGGATGCGTCCGCGGGTCACGTCTCTGGTGAGGGCACAGACCTCGGCTACGTCGGGGGCCGGCTCGCTCAGCCTGATCTTCAGCAGATGCTGACGGTGGCCGGTCGGGCGCCGCGGGGCGCGCCGCTCGAGATCCTCCTGCAGGGAGACGCTCGTCCAGCGCATGAGCTGGGTTGCCGGACGCCAGCCGGAAAGCACCTCCAGCAGGCCCCTGGTGACCATCACCGCTGCGCGGGCGGCGTCGTCCGCCGGATCGGTGGAAGGCTGGGCGGCCCAGCCTTCCCACCGGAGCGGGGTCTCGTCCTTGAGCGCCAAAGCGCCGTCGGTGTGCCACGCCTCGCTTGCAGGCATCGCGTCAGGTAGCCGGCTCACGTGCGGCCCGCTCATGACGCCGCCGGCGGGATGACCGGCGGGATGACCGGTGGGACGACCGGTGGGATGACAAGGTTCTCGCCGACGAGCACGAGACCGGGGTCTGGGCCGATCTGCCGGCGGTTGGCCAGGTACCACGCCTGCCAATCGCGGGTGATCTGCTGTGCCGAACTGCCGGCGGGGAGGCGATCGACGGCCAGGCCCCAGAGGGTGTCACCGGGGCGGACGCGATACATCTGCGCCAGCTGTTTTGTGGGCGGCTGCTGAGCTGTGGGCGGCTGTTTTGTGGGAGCCGGAGACGGCGGGCTCGCGGCTCGTGACGGCGGTGTGGGTGGCTTCACGTCAGGGCGGTCCAGGTCGAGCAGCGGCGGCAGCTCCGGCGCCGCGACGACGGGGAGGGGAACCGGCGCGAGGCTCGGCTGTGCCCCGGTGGTGACCGCGGATGAGCCGCCGGCAGCCAGCGCAGGACTGGCACCGGCGACGGAAAGTGCCACCCCGAGTAGCGCCTCGAGCAGACCCCGCGCGATCCGCGGCGTCAGCAGCTCGGCGACCCGTCCGGCGGCCCGCCCAACTCCATGAGCGCCGCTGGCGAGCACCGTCAGCAGTGTCACGAGAGCCAGCCAGGCCGCGATCGACCAGGCTGCGCAGCCCGCGAGAAACGCCACTCCACGCTGTGGATCGGCCCGCAGCCACGACCACCATGCACCCCACCCGCCGGTAGGCAGCGGCGGCGCCCACCACGCGGCTGCGAACAGAAACGCGCCGCATCCCACCAGAATTGCGCCCCCGCGCCATTGCCTCATTTGAACCCCTGTCACCTTCGTTTACCTACGTTTGCTTGTGTACAGGGTGGTTACTGCCGGGTCAACTCCGTAGAGTGACCTGTGGAGGACCGGAAGGGGGCTGCCATGCGCTGGGAGGCACTATTCGCCGATCTGGAAGCCGAGGTCGATGCCGAGGCGGATGCGGAGCGACGCAGCGAGGTCGCCGACCGAATTCGCTCCGAGTTCGGACGGCTGCGCTTGATCGACCGTCTCCAGCCCTTGCTCTCGCGGCCGGACTCCGTGGTCCGGATGGCGCTGCCGGGCGGCGAGGTCGTCGCCGGCGCGGTGCTCGCGCTCGGAAGTGACTGGGCGCTGCTGGCCCAGCAAGGGGCGGCGGAGTGCCTGGTCTCGCTGGCTGCCGTGCAGTGGATCGAGGGCGTCGGCGGGGCGGCCGCGGAGCCGGGATGGGAGGGAAAGGTGGGTTTGCGACTCGGGCTACGCGCCGCGCTACGACGGATCGCGCAAGATCGGTCGACGGTCGCGTTATCGCTGCTGGGAGGCCAGACTCAGGTCGGACGAGTGGCCCGGGTGGCATCCGATCACGTCGTGCTCGAGCCGGCTGACGGTGACCGGCGAGCGAGTGGCGGGGTGACGGTTCCGCTGGCCGCTATCGCGTGCCTGAGGCGGCGCTAGGCGGCGGGGCCAGCATCAGTGTCTGCTGGGTGTTCGATCAGTCGCCCGGCGCCGGTTCCCCGCGGCCCAGCGGGTTCGCCCGGATGAACGCCTCGGTCTCGGAGTAGGCCCGCTCGATATAAGCCTCGAGCTCGCTGCGCTCGACCCGCCACTGGCCACGTCCGCCGATCTTGATGGCGCGCAGCTCATTGTTCCGCACCAAGGCATAGGTCTGGCTCGCTGAGATGTTGAGGACCTCGGCGACATCGCTCAGCTGAAGAAAGCGTTGCTCCACGGTTATTCATCCTCGCTTCCGTTGGCCTCAGTGTGCCTGCGGATGCCACTTTTTGCCTGCACCTGTGGACAACCGAGCGTTGACAGCGAAAACCGTTTACAGTGCGTAGCAGCTCCCGGTACGACCCCCGAAGTTCCGGCATCGCTGAGATCCCTTGCAAACGTTGAATAGGAGCGCGATGTCTCAGGTGCTTACGCGGGTCGCGGCAGCGCGCGAAAACGGCGAATCCGGTCACGCTGTGCTATCGCCGCCAGCCAGTCGTCTGGCGCGTCCGCGCTGGCGGGATGGCAAGCTGCTGACGGGCGTGCTGCTGGTCCTCGTGTCCGTGGTGCTCGGGGCCAGGCTCATCGGCTCGGCCTCTCGCACGACCGCCTGGCTCGGCGTCACGCGTTCCCTGCCCGCCGGTCATGTGCTGACCGCCGCCGACCTGCGCGCGGTCCAGGCGCATCTGCCGGCGTCGTCGGGCGGCCGCTACTTCGCGACGGATCCGGCTGCGCTGATCGGCAAGACACTGACCTCGCCAGTAGCGGCCGGCGAGCTCCTGCCAGCAGCGGCGATCACCGCGGCGAGCAAGGCCGAGAGCCGGATCGTGGCGGTGATCGTCCGGGCGGGCCGAGTGCCGCAGCTGGCACCGGGCGACCGGGTGGATGTGTACGTCCTGTCGAAGGCGGCGGGCACCGGGAGTTCCGGGGCTTCCGGGACTGGAGCCAGTGGGCGTGAGGTGCGAGTGCTGACCGGTGCGGAGTTCGTCGCCGGCGACGTCCTTAACTCCGGAGACACCTCGGTGCAGCTGCGAGTCGCGCCGGCCGAGGCAATCACGGCGGTGGCCGCCAGCCAGTCGGGCCGGGCGGATGTGGTGCTCGTCGACGGCACCTCGCGCGGCGGCGCCGCGGACTCCGGGCCGTCCAGCATCGACGCGTTCGGGAGCAGCTGAGATGTCCGGCAGTTCAACGGCTTTCGACGACGGCCCTGGTGACGGCAGCAGCCTGCTCACCGTGTTGACCGCGGTCGCCGCCCCCTCCGTCGAGGCGCAACTTGTGGCCGGTTTCGCCGTTCCCGACCTCGGAATTCTGGTGGTGCGCCGCTGCGTCGATCTCGTGGAGCTGCTGGCCGCCGCTGCTACGGGGACGGCCCGGGCGGCTCTCGTCAGCGCAGACCTGCGCGGCCTGGACCGCGAGTCCCTCGCGCAGCTCGCGTCGTGCGGGGTGGCACTCGTCGGGCTGGCGCCCGATGAGCAGGGCGAGCGGCTCCTGCATCAGCTGGGCGCCGGTTTCGTCGTCGCTGCCGGGGCACCCGCGGAGCAGGTGGCGGGTGCGCTGCGAGCAGCGGCCGCCGTCGGCCCGGGCCTCGCGTCGATGACGGCATCTGCGGGCGGAACCCTCACCCGGTCGGACGCCGCGCTCGCAGCGGAGTCGCCGGATCCTCACGGCTCGGGAACGCTACTTGCGGTCTGGGGTCCCGCCGGCGCGCCCGGACGTACCACGGTCGCGCTCGGTCTGGCCGACGCGCTGGCCGTCCGGGGAGTGTCCACGCTCGTCATCGACGCGGATCCCTATGGCGGGTCCGTGGCCACCCTCTTGGGGTTGCTCGATGAGGCGCCGGGGCTGGCAGCGGCGTGCCGCGCGGCCAATGCCGGCGTCCTCGACGTCGCGCGGCTGGCCGGGTGCTGCCAGACCGTGGGCCGGGAGCTGCGGGTGCTGACCGGCTTGCGGGATCCGCGACGCTGGCCCGAGCTACGTGCGTCAGCCCTCGACGTGGTGTTCTCGCTCAGCCGCTGGCTCGCCGACGTCGTCATCGTCGACTGCGGGTTCAGCATGGAGGAGGACGAGGATCTCGCGTACGACACCGCCGCGCCGCGCCGCAATGCCGCGACCCTGACCGCGTTGCGTGCCGCCGATCGCGTGCTCGCCGTCGGGAGCGCGGATCCGGTTGGTCTCTCCCGCCTGATCCGCGACCTTCCCAAGTTGGCCGCTGCTTTCGGGGACGAGGCCCACGCCCCCGGCCGCGTGCTCGTGGTCGCCAACCGGCTGCGCGACGGTCTGCTGCCGGGCAATCCCCGCCGCCAGATCGACGACGCCCTTGCGCGGCACGCCGAATGGCCCGTCTTCGCCGCTATTTGCGTCGACCCCACCGCGGCAGACGCCGCCCACGGCCATGGCCAGCTGCTCTCGGAAGCGGCGCCGGTCTCAGCACTTCGCGTGGCCTTCGCGGGTCTGGCCGACGCGGTGGTTGTACCGCCAAGCGCCTCGCCAGACGCCCGGCGCCGCCTGCCGGGACGGCGACCCGGACGCCGCCGGCGGGGGAGCGTGCCGGCCGGCTAGTTGTCCAGCGGGTGAACGGTGGGTTACCAGCGTGATGCGCCTCACATGCCCAAATGGCCAATTCCTGTGTGACGATCGACGTTGTGTCGCGCAACGCCTGGAGCTTCCCCCCAGGCCGTCTTCTCGGGTGCGTTCGTGGCTGAACCACGCCGCGGCATCGTTCTGGGTGCCGGTGGCGTGCTGGGCGCGGCATGGACCATGGGAGCCCTCAGCGCCCTGGCTGACGCCGATGCCGGTGTCGGTTTCGAGGGCTCGTCCGCTGACGTCGTCGTCGGCACCAGCGCCGGCTCTGTTCTGGCCAGCTTCATCGCGCGCGGGGTCGACACCGAAACGCTTGCCCGCCACCAGCGCGGCACTGCAGAGCCCGGCGATCCCGCCGTCGACTACGACTACGACGCTGCCGGCCCGCTTCCGCCGAGCCCACGCTGGGGAACGATCGGCTCGCGCCGCCTCCTTGCCGCAACCGCTCGACGGCCGCACCGGATCCCGCCTGCTGCGGCTCTCTCGGCGATGCTGCCGGTCGGCCGCGGCTCGCTCGAGCCGATCGGCAAGCTCGTCCAGGGGCGCGACGGCACCGAGCCTTCCTGGCCCACCAGCCCGCAGCTGTGGATCGTCGCCACGGATTTCGAAACCGGGCGGCGGACCGTCTTCGGCGCCGACGGCGCCCCGGAAGCCACTGTGTCCGAAGCGGTCATGGCTTCGTGCGCCATACCCGCCTGGTATCGGCCGATGGTCATCGGTGGCCGCCGCTACATCGACGGCGGCACCTGCTCGGCGACCTCCGCTGATCTGCTCGCACGCCAGCATCTCGACGAGGTGTATGTGCTGGCGCCGATGGCGTCCTTCGAGCTCGATTGCCCGTCGTCCGCGCTCGCCCGGATCGAGCGTCAGCTGCGCCGCGCCACCACACGCCGCCTGCTGCGCGAGGCGGACAAGCTCCGCGCGGTCGGTACGACGGTGACCATGCTCGCGCCCGGCCCTGAGGATCTCGAGGCGATCGGGGCCAACATGATGGATCCGCGTCGGCGGTTCGAGGTGTTCGAGACCTCGCTGCGCACGTCGGCACGCTCGCTGCGTGAGGCCGGGACGCCCGCGAAGCATCAAGGCCTTCCCGCCGCGGGATGATCCAGACCCATGAGGGTCTACCTGCCGGTCACGATGAACCTGCTCGCCGCGGCGCTTGCCCCGGGAGCAACGCGCGAGCTGTCCGGCGGTAGCGGCTTCGCCGTCACTCCCGGCATGCGCGAGTGGTACGCCAGCGGTGACACCGAAGAGCTCGAGTACATCGCGTTGAGCCTGGCCGCAGCGGCCAGCCTGGCTCTGATCAGCGGGGATCCGGCGGCCCCCCGGCGGCGGGTAGTCATCGCGGCGGACGTCGACCCAGCGGCGGTGTCAGGAGCCGACGACGGGACGCGTGCCTCCCGCGGGCAGATCACCGTCACGCAGCCGATCGCGTTTGCCAGGGTGGCGGCCGTTCATGTCGATGACGCCGGCGCAGCGGCGGCCGTTGAGGCCGCAGCGCTGGACCCGTCCGACGAGTTCGCCACGGAAGAGGCCGCCGATCACGAACTGCTCTGGTACGCGACCCAGGAGGTGGAAGACCTGCTGCGGGGGCTCTGAGCGGCTTATTTGTCGGGGGGCGTGCCCCGGCCCGGCAGGATCGTCACCAGCAACATCGCGCCGAAGAAGGCCGCCAGCATGTAGAAACTCTGCGAGAGGATGAGCCGCCCACCGCTCTGTACTGACTGGCCGATCAGGAAGAACGCGATCGTCAACCCGAGCATGACGGCGGCGAACGCTCCGCGAGCCACGGTGTCTCCTTCGGGTCCAGATGGTGGGTCACCAACAGATTAGCCCGCCACCGTCGTTTCGAGGACCCTCGGGTCGTCTCAGTCGCTCAGCCGGTCTCCTCCTCTGTGCTTTCCGCAGGCACCTCTGGGTGCCCGCGCTGCACGTCAGGTCTGGCCTTTTCGGCGTCACGGGCGGGGTGCGCGTTGTCGCTGCTATCGGTACTTCTCGGTGTTTCGTCCCAACTGCGTGCCATATGTACCTGCCTTTCCGGCGTGAGGGGGATCACTCCAGGGAGCGGGTGTTTCAGCGGGTCAGATCGCGGGCCAGGGGAGTCGTGCGCGCCGGAACCGGGACGCGCGGCGCCAGCGGCTGGCGCGAAGCCCGATCGATGACTCCTTCCGCGGCAGCTTTTGCCACCGCTGAATCGGCGCGCTCGGCGAGCAGGTTTGCCGGGACCGGCTTGGAAAGGAAGAAGCCCTGGGCGAGGTCGCAGCCGGCCAGGTGCAGCGCGTTGAGCTGCTCGGAGGTCTCCACACCTTCGGCGACGACCGTCAGACCAAGGCCGTGAGCGAGTGCGACGGTGGCGCCGACGATGGTGGCCGCGGCCTCGTCCTCGAGCATGTCGGCGACGAATGCGCGGTCGAGCTTGACCTCAGCGACATCGATGCGGCGCAGGAAAGTCAGGCTCGCGTAGCCGGTGCCGAAGTCGTCCACCGACAGCCGCACGCCGAGGTCACGCAGGCGGGCGAGAACCGACTCGCAGATCTCGGTGTCGTTCATGGCGGCGGTCTCGGTGATTTCGAGGACGAGCTTGCGGGCCGGCAGGCCGTG
>DATAVO010000212.1:0-6047 GCA_036267695.1 Frankiaceae bacterium | reverse complement strand
GGGTAACCGGCCACGGAAGAGAACGCGTCTGTAGGCCGGTGGCTGTCGGGCAACGCACGCGGAACCGAGCAATCGGCGAAGTGGTGCAGCCTGACAAGAGCGGGCTCCCTCCATCTCATACATGGAGGGAGCCCGCTTCTTCATGCGCTGCGGAAGCCGTAGCAGCGCGGGCCCTTGCTACTTGTGGAAGGGTGAGCGGCATGCGCGAGGTCTTCGTTGTCCTGCAGACCAAGGCCAACCCGGCTCGTGAGGTCATCGTGGCGGTCTGCGCGTCGCGCGAGCGGGCCGAGCGGTACGTGGCGGCCGAGTCGCACGATGACGACCTGCGCATCGAGGTCCAGCAGCTCCTGCACTAACGTCCTGACCCGTGAAGGCGTATGCCGGCATGGACCCGCGCATGCCGCTGTCGGACGTCCCGGCGTACGCGCGGCGCATCGAGAAGCTTGGCTATGACGGCATAAGCGTCCCCGAGACCATCCATGACTCGCTGGCCGTCGCGCTGCTGATTGCCGAGCACACCGAGCGCCTCACGATCCGCACCGCGGTCACCCTTGCCTTCACCCGCAGCCCGACGCTCACCGCATACGCGGCCTGGGACCTTTCGGCGTTCTCCGGCGGCCGGTTCGAGCTCGGCCTCGGCCCACAGATCCGGCAGAACATCGTCGATCGCATGGGCATGCCGTGGTCGTCGCCGGTGGCCCGGATGCGTTCGTTCATCACGTCGCTGCAGGCGATGTACGACGCGTTCCGCACCGGCGAGCTTCGCCCAGTCGCTGATGGCGACTATCCGGTCAGCCGGCTGCAGCCCTACTTCAACCCGGGCCCGGAAGAGCAGACGGTGACTCCCCCGACCTGGCTGGGTGCGGTGAACCCGCGAATGTGCGAGCTGGCCGGCGAGCTGGCTGACGGGCTCGTCACCCATCCGACCAACTCCACCCCGCGCTACCTGGAAGAGGTCTGCCTGCCGAGCGTGCGCACCGGAGCCGAGCGCGCCGGGCGTGACCCGGGCGCCGTGCAGATCGTCGCGGCCGTCACGCTTGTCGCGGGTGCGACGGAGGACGAGCTCGCCGTCGAGCGCGAGCGCCACCGGCGGCTGTTCGCGTTCCTGTACTCCACCCCGGCCTATCGCAGAACCCTTGAGCTGTATGGCATCGGCGAGCTCGGCCCGCAGCTGCGTACGGTGGTGCGCGAGGAGCGCTGGGAGCAGTTGCCCGTCCTCATCCCGGACGATCTTCTTGACCGGGTGCTCGTGGTCGGTCGTTACGACGAGCTTGGGCCGGTTCTCAAGGAACGCTTCGCCGGCCTGGCCGACGGGCTGCTGCTCGGACCGGTGCGCCCGACGCAGGCCGATGATGACGTCGCCCGATTTGTTGCTTCGGTTCGCAGCTAGCCGATGTCGAGCAGAACCTTGCCGATGGCCCGCCCGTCGGCGACGTAGCGCAGCGCGGCAGCCGCCTCATCGAGGCTGAACCGGGCGCCGATGTGCGGGCTGACCCGGCCGGATCCGAGTAGCTCGAGCAGCTCCGCCTCGTTGCGCTCGAGCTCCTCGGCGCGATGCGTGGCGAAGTCGATGAACTGGAAACCCAGTATCTGCATGCCTTTCAGCAGTACGAGGTTCAGCGGGATCCGCGGGATGATGCCCGACGCGTAGCCCACCGTGACGAACCGGCCGCCGTAATGCAGGCACCTCAGGGCGGGCTCAGCCAGCTCACCACCCACCGGATCGATGACGACATCGGCCCCCTTCGGCAGCAGGTTCTTCAACGCCTGCCGCAGATCGTCGGTCCGGTGATTGACCAGATGCGTCGCTCCGCACTCCGAAGCGACAGCCAGCTTCTCGTTCGAGGACGCCACGGCGGTGACGGTCGCTCCGAGCAGCACACCGAGCTGCACCGCCGCGAGACCTACGCCGCCGCCGGCACCCAGGACGACGAGCTCCTGCCCATGCTGGACCGCCGCGACCGAGCGCAAGACGTGATAGGCGGTGCGATGCGCCACGCCAAAGGCGGCTGCAGCGCCGGCCGCGATCCCGTCGGGCAGCGCGGTGAGCGAACGGGCGGGGAGGACGATCTCCTCAGCGAAGGCGCCCACCGTGACAGTGCCGAAAACGCGATCGCCTACCTGGAAAGTCCTGACGTCATCGGCCATGTCGAGGACGATCCCGGCCAGCTCACTTCCCGGGACGAAAGGCGGCGGGACCGAGAACTGATACTCGTTGGCGACGAAGAGCACGTCGGGAAAGTTCACGCTGGCGGCTTCGACGCCCACGCGTACCTGACCCGGCTCGAGCGCCGGCAGCGGGAATTCGCCGATTTCGATCACCTCGGGCGGGCCGTACTCGCGGCAGATCGCGGCGCGCACCACGCTCAGCGCCCCTGCCACACCGGGTCGCGTCTTTCGGCGAACGCGATGGCCCCTTCCTTGGCATCTTCACTCGCCCAGATCACCGGCTGCAGCTCGCGTTGACGCACCTTCGCTGCCGGCGCATCGAAGACGGCGAGGCGCACCAATTCCTTGATTGCGGCAAGGGCGAGCGGGCCGTTCGCGGCGATGCGTCCGGCGTAGTCCAGCGCGACGTCGAGCACCTTGTCGGCCGGGACGACCGCGTTGACCAGGCCCAGCGAAGCCGCGCGGTGAGCATCGATCATGTCGCCGGTGAGGGTCAACTCGAGAGCGATCGCGAGCGGAAGCCGGGTGCCGATGAAGACGCCGCCGCCGCCGGGGAAGAGCCCCCGCTTCACTTCCGGAAGACCGACCCGGGCGCCCTCGGCGATGACGATGAGGTCGCAGCCGAGGAGCAGTTCGAGTCCACCGGCCACGGCCGTTGCGTTAGCAGCGCCGATGACGGGGAGGCGGGCCTCGCCGGTGATGAACCGGTTGAACGCCTGGAAGTCGCCGGCGTCGCCGTTCTCCTCACCCGCCGCGAACGAGCGCAGATCGAGCCCGGAGCAGAACGCCCGATCGCCCGTCCCCGTAAGGACAATCGCCCGCACCTCAGGATCGGCCTCGGCCACCAGCAGCTGGGCACCGATGCTGCCCATGAGCGTGGGTGTGAGCGCGTTGCGCGCCTGTGGCCGGTTGAGCCGCAGCACCATGACGGCGCCGCGGCGCTCGACAACGAGTTCGTCTTCGGGCGTGCTCATCGGCCGTAGTCCGTCGTCTCGGCGAGCTCAGCCGCGCCCTGCATCAGCTCGAGCACGACCGGGCCGAAAGCATTCAGCTTCTCGTCGTCGCCCCTGCGCTGGAAACCCTGCTCCAGGACGACCCCGAGCTTCCACTTGGCCAGCACGCAGTAGTAGTCGATGTCATCGACCTGGCGGCCACTGACCTTCGAGTAGTGCGCCAGCACCTGGTCACGGGTCGGCATGTACTGCATGTTGACGTAGCCGGAGGTCGCCGACAAAGGTGCGTCAGGGTCATCCGGCCAGCTGTTGACGACCCATCCCAGGTCAAGCTTGGGGTCACCCACGGTGCCCATCTCCCAGTCGACGATCGCCGCAAGTTGGGCCGGGCCGCCATGGCGGTACATGACATTGGCGAACTGGTAATCACCATGCATGAGGCCGGGGATGAAGTCGATCGGCTTGTGGGTGCGCAGCCAAGACGCCGCCTCGTCGAAGCCGGGAAGCTCGCGGCCCTTGATGCGTTCCAGGAAGCCGGTCCAGCGGTCTACCTGACGCTCGTGGAAGCCATCGGGACGGCCGAGGTCGGCCAGGCCCTTGGCCTGCCAGTCGACATTGCCGAGCAGCGCGATGCCCTCGACGAGCTGGTACGCGAGACCGGCGCGGGCCTCGTGGTCGGTGTCGAAGGGCGCGGGCCACTTCTTGTCGGTCAGGCCCATCGGCGACCAGCCGTCGACGAAGCCCATGACGTAGAAGGCGCGGCCCAGCACGCCGGTGTCCTTACAGGCCGCAATCGCTCGGGTATGAGGCACATCAGTGCCATCGAGCGCCGCGATGATGCGCCATTCCCGCCAGATGCCGTCATCGCGGCTGGCAGGTGCGGACGGCGGCGGGATGCGCAGCGCGCCGTGCAACTCACCACGGCGAATCTCATAGATCTCGTTCTGCGAGCCGCCGGCGATGAACCGGTGTTCCATTGGCTCACCCTTGCCGGGCAGGCCTTCATCATCGAGCCATTGCGCGAGGCGGTCGAGGTCGATCACAGGTTGCCCACCTCGAGCTCGAGCAGCTGCCCGTACTTCGCCTTGGCGTCCTCAATTTTTCCGGGGATCCACTCGCTGGGCCAGACACCCGACGCCGGCTTGTAATTGCGCAGTACCTGCTTAGCGACGGTGACCTTGTGCACCTCGGTGGGGCCGTCGACCAGACCCATGATGGCCGAGCCGTTGAGCAGGCCGGAGAACGGCATCTCATTGCTGACGCCGAGCGCGCCGTGCACCTGCAGCGCCCGCCAGGCAACGTCGTGCAGCATCGTCGGCATCACCGCCTTGGCGACCGCGATGTCTTTACGGACCTTGCGGTAGTCGTTGTACTTGTCGATCTCCCACGCGGTGAAGAGGACGAAGAGCCGGAACTGCGTCAGCTGGGCGTAGGAGTCGGCGATGTAGCCCTGCACGAACTGCTTGTCGGCGAGCAGGCTGCCCTGCGTCGTGCGGCTGAGCACCCGCTCGCACATCATGTCGAACGCCTGCTGCGCTTGACCGATCGTGCGCATCGCGTGGTGGATGCGGCCGCCGCCGAGCCGGGTCTGCGCGATGGCGAATGCCTGGCCCTCGCCGCCGAGCAGAGCCTCCCCCGGCACCCGCACGTTGTCGTAGTGGATGAGGGCGTGGAAGCCCTCGTTCAGCGGCTCACCGAACAGACCGATGTTGCGCTCGATCTTCACGCCCGGCGTATCGGTCGGTACCAGGAACATCGACATGCCCTGATACGCACTCACGTCAGGATTGGTGACCACCATGACGATGAGGAACGACGCCGTCTTCGCGTTGGAGGAGAAGAACTTGCGGCCGTTGATGACCCACTCGTCGCCGTCCTTGACCGCCTGCGTGGTGAAGAGCGTCGGGTCAGCGCCCGCGTGCGGCTCGGTCATCGAGTAGGAGGAAAACATCTCGCCATCGAGCAGCGGCTGGAGGTAGCGCGCCTTCTGCGCGTCGGTGCCGTAGTGGGCGATGATCTCGGCGTTGCCGGTGTCGGGCGCCTGGGTGCCGAAGACCACCGACGCCCACTGGGAGCGGCCGAGGATCTCATTCAGCAGTGCGAGCTTGAGCTGCCCATGGCCCTTGCCGCCGAGCTCGGGACCGAGGTGTGTGGCCCAAAGGTCGTGTGCTCGCACCTCGTCCTTGAGCGGATCGATGATGCGGCGCTTGCGGTCATCAAGCGGCACGAACTGCTCGTGCGGGAACAGATAGTCGAGCGGCTCGACCTTCTCGCGGACGAACTCGGCTGCCCAGTCCAGCTTCTCCTGGTACTCAGGATCGGTCTCGAAGTCCCACGCCATTGCGCCTCCCTCAGCTGTGTGGCAGACTAGCCTTCTAGTGAAGCAGAATGCAATTCCGGATGCGACAAATGATGTTGCGGGCCGGATCGCCCAGGCGTCGCTGCGCCGGCGCGGGTTCGACTACGCCGATGAGGTCCGTCGCCTGCTCGATGCGGCGCTGGAGGTCATGCAGCGCAATGGGTCGTCGTCGAAGGCGCGCGTGGCTGACATCGTCGCCGCAGCAGGGCTTTCCAACGAAGCGTTCTACCGGCATTTCCCGTCGAAAGACGCGCTCGTCGCTGCGGTCATTGAAGACGGCACCGATCGCCTCGTGAGCTACCTGGACCACCAGATGGCCAAGCAGCGCACGGCCGCCGGCAAGCTGCGGCGTTGGATCGAGGGCATCCTGTCGCAGGCCGCTCCGAAGCTCGCTGGGCCTGTGCTCGCGCTGCTGGCGGGCGCCGGCAGCGGCGATGGCGAGCTGCACGCGGGCCGCTATCCGGCTAGTGCGCCGCTCGCGACGCTCCTGCACGAGCCGCTTGCCGAGCTCGGCAGCTCACAGCCGGAGATCGACTCGATGGTGCTCGCCCATGCCATTCTCGGCC
>DATAVO010000211.1:0-22959 GCA_036267695.1 Frankiaceae bacterium | reverse complement strand
TTCCGAGGGGCCGGCCCTCGCGGGGAGAAGCGGGCGGTCATCGCGATGGCGATGAACGCCGTCAGCACCGGGACGACCGACAGCGCGACGGGCAGCGAGGTCGCCGACGCCAGCTGACCGATCAGCGGCGGCCCGCACACGAAGCCGGCCCAGCCGCACGCTGAGACGGCCGCGATGCCGGACGACGTCGGGATGCCGGGCAGGTCGCCGGCGGCGCTGAAGATGGTGGGCACGACCGTCGCCACCCCGCCTCCGAGCATCGCCAGACCGATCAGCGCGACGACGGTGTTGCCGCTGATCAGCCCGGCTGCGAAACCGACGGTCGCGGCGGCGCAGAGAGCCGAGACGACCCGGCTGGTGCCGCGGCGAGCGATCACCGCGTCGCCCCCGAGCCGCACCAGGACCATGGCAGCCGCGAAGAACGCGTAGCCAAGCGAGGCGATGACGGCAGCGGCCCCCAGCGAGTTGCGCAGGTACACGGCGGACCAGTCGGCCGCCGCGCCCTCGCACAGCATCGAGGCGAAGGCGATGGCCGCGAGTAGCACCACGGTCCGCGGCCAGCGGCGGACGGGAAGGCGCGCCGCCCTGGGCCCGCTGTCAGCGGACTCCGGCTCGGCATGGTCGTCGGGGAGCCGCCAGGACCACCGGACGAGCGGGAGCGCCGCGACGCCGAGGATCAGCAACTGCAGCGCGAGTGAAAGCCCGATCCCCACCCCCAGCGCACCCACGCCGGCTCCGGCAAGCGCCCCGAGGCTCCACCGCCCATGCATCCCGGACATGATCGGGCGACCCGCGGCGCGCTGGCAGGCGATCGCCTGGGTGTTCATCGAGACGTCGAGCGTGCCCTGGAAGGCGCCCCAGCACAGGAGCGCGGCGAAGAGCGCCGGGGCCGACGTGGCTAGGCCGACGAACGGTCCGCTCGCGCAATACCCCACCAGGCAGCAGGTCACCATGCGCCGGCTGCCGACCCTTGGCAGCAACCACGCTCCGATCGCCATGGCAGCGATGGACCCCACCGGCGTCGCCAGCAGCACCAGACCGAGGCCGCCGTCGGACAGGCCCACCCGGGCCTTCACGTGCGGGATGTGCGCCGCCCACGACGCGAAGAGCAGCCCGTGCACGAAGAAGACCGCGCCGACGGTGCGCCGGAAGCCGGTCGTTCGGGCATCTGGTCCCACTGCCGTCCGCGGGGCCGGCTGCACGCTCGGCATACCTGCGACGCTACGGCCGTTGCCTCCCGATATGCCAACGACTACCGCGCTGACGCCTGAGCAACGCGACTTCCTGCTGGCCGGCACCCGCACGGCCAAGCTCGGCTACACCGCGAGTGACGGCAGGCCCCTGATCGCCCCCGTCTGGTTCACCATCGATGACGGGGACATCGTCTTCAACACCAACGAGGCGACCGCGAAGGGACGCGCGATACGGCGGGATCCTCGCGTCGTCGTGTGTGTCGACCTCCAGGAGCCGCCGTACGCGTTCATCCAGATCCAGGGCATCGCCGAACTCGACGAGGACGTCGCCGAGTCACGCCGGATCGCCACGATCGTCGGCGGTCGCTACATGGGCGCCGATCGCGCCGAGGAGTTCGGCGCCCGCAACGGCGTACCTGGCGAGTACGCCGTGCGGGTCAAGGCCACCAAGATCATCTCCGCCTTCGACATGACCGCGGGGTGAGCCGCCCCGGGGAAGGTCAGAAGGTGATGACTCCCCGGGCGAGCTTGCCGTCGTGCATGTCCTGGACGACGTCGAAGAAGTTCTCCATCGGGTAGACCTGCGACACCATCCGGTCGAGGTCGAGCAGGCCCTTCTTGTACATCTCGACGATCACTGGGATGTCCTTCTGGGCCCGCACCCCGCCGGCGCGGCTGCCGATGATGCCGCGGTCGACCTGGGTGAGGTGGGTGATCGGCACCGCGTAGGTCACGCCTGGCGCGGGGACGCCGACCTGCACGCAGGTGCCTCCCCAGTCCAGGCAGCGCACGGCCGAGTCGGTGACGGCCGGGTGGCCGACGCACTCGAACGACCAGGCGACGCCGCCGCCGCCGAACGGACCCTCGTCCATCTGGTCCGACCACGGGACCAGTTCGCGGATCTTGGCGACCGCGTCGTCCTTGCTGGCGTCGATGAAGTGCGTGGCGCCGAGTTCGAGCGCGAGCTTGCCCTTCGAGGCGAGGGTGTCGACGGCGATGATCGAACCGGCTGCCTTGATACGTAGCCCCTGGATCACCGACAGGCCGACGCCGCCGGCGCCGAAGACCGCGGTGTGATCGCCGGGCTGGATGTTCGCCCGGTTGAAGACCGAGCCGACGCCGGTCACGACGCCGCAGGCGATGAGGCAGGCGGAGGTGAGCGGGATGTCCTTGTCGATCGGGACGGCCTGCACCTCCTTGATGATCGTGCGCTCGGCGAAGGAGGACGTGGCCGCGAAGTTGCCGCCGGGGACGCCGCCGACGGTGAACGGTTCGGTGCGGTTACCGATGGACTGCTTGCACCAGGTCGGGTGGCCGGCGTTGCACCGGTCGCAGATGCCGCAATTGGCGACGGTACCGATGACGATGTGATCGCCCGGCTTGACGCGGGTCACCTGATCGCCGACGGCCTCCACGACCCCGGCGCCCTCATGTCCCATGACCGACGGCGCGGGCCAGGGGATGGTGCCGTCGACGACGCTCACGTCGCTGTGGCAGACACCGGCGGCGACGACGCGTACCAGCACCTCGTTGGGACCGGGTCCGCGGACCTCGACGTCGTCGCGGATCTCCGCGGTCTTTCCGTTGAACACGATGGCGCGCACGGGCTGGCTACCTCTCTCGGTGAATGCTGCACAAGACCGGCTGGACCGGAAGGTTCCGGATCAGCTGGGCCACATGATGCTCTGGAGCTCGCTGTAGGCGTGAAGGCCGAACACGCCGCCGTCACGACCGACACCGCTCATCTTGAACCCACCGAACGGCGTGTCGAAATTGCGCTGTGCGGTGTTGACCCCGACGTTGCCGGTGCGCAGCTGGCGAGCCACGCGATAGCCCCGTCCGGTGTCGCCGGTGTAGACGTAGTCGTAGAGCCCGTACGGCGTGCCGTTGGCGAGCTCGATCGCCTCGTCCTCGTCGTCGAAGGTGATGACGACGACGACCGGGCCGAAGAACTCGTTCTGCGCTGCGGGATTGTCGATCGACACCTCGGTGAGCAGCGTCGGCTTCACGTAGAAGCCGGTCTCGAGATCCGGGCGGCTGCCGCCGGCGACCACCTCGGCCCCTGCGTTCGACGCCTGCTCGATCATCGACTCGACCCGGCCGCGCTGCACGCCGGTGATGACCGGGCCGACGTCCGTGTCGGCCGCCACCGGGTCGCCCACCTTGAGGGCGCCGGCCTTCGCCTGCAGCTTGCTGATCAGCTCGTCGCGCTTGCTGCGGTGCACGATCGCCCGGGTGGGGGCGGTGCAGATCTGGCCGGAGTGGAAGGTCCAGGTGCTGCTGATGCCGCCGACAGCAAGGTCGACATTGCCGTCCTCGAAGACGATCGCGGCGCCCTTGCCGCCGAGCTCCATCAGCTGGCGCTTCATGCCGTCGCCGCAGGTCTTCGCGATGGTCCGGCCGACGGCCGTGCTGCCAGTGAAGCTGACCATGTCGACATCCGGCGACGTCGTGAGGGCAGCGCCGGCGTCAGCTCCCGAGCCACCGATGATGTTGACGACTCCGGGTGGGATGCCGGCCTCGAGCAGGATCTCCCCGAATCGCAGGATGTGCAGCGGGTCCTGGGGTGCCGGCTTGGCGATGACGGTATTGCCCATGGCCAGCGCCGGCGCCATCTTCCCGGCCAGGTTCACCAGCGGGAAGTTGTAGGAGGTGATGCACGCGACGACGCCGACCGGCTGGCGTACCACGACGGCACCGATGAGCCCGCCCGGCGCGAGCGCCGTCGCGTTCATCAGTGCGGGGGGCAGCGGGATGGTGTCCGACAGCATGGCGTCACGGGCGTAGCGCCGGAAGCGGTTGATCGCCACCGGAACCTGCATCGTCGACGCGACCTTCATGGTCGCGCCCGTTTCGGCCTGCAGGACCGGGACGATCTCCTCGCCATGCTTGACGAGCAGATCGGCGATGCGATCGAGGATGGCGGCGCGGTGCTCCGGTGTCGTCTGCGACCACGTCTTGAACGCCTGCTTCGCTGACGCCGCAGCATCCAGCGCCTGCTGGACGCTCGCCTCCGGGCCCTGCCCGACGACCTCTTCGGTCGCCGGGTTCACGACGTCGTAGTGCCCGGCTCCAGGCTCGACCCACTCACCGTCGAGCAGCAGGCGGCCGGGGGGCACTGCAAGCGGCATGACGCTCCGTCCTGGGGGTCGCAAATACCTGACGCTCCGTCAGATTATCGCGCCCCGCCGGCTAGGACGGAGCGGCCTGGCGCAGGAGGAAGCTCATGATCTGGGTGACCACCGGGGCGCCCGCGTCGTCCTTCAGATCGGTGCGGATCTTGACCACGGTCATGGTCACGCCGCCCTTGCCCTCCTTGACCGTGACGTCCTCGACGACGCCGGAGGAGTGCAGCCGCATGCCGACGGTCAGCGGCGAGTGGTACTGGAACTCCTGCTCGCCGTGCAGCAGCAGCCCGCCGTCCCGCCGCAGATCGGCGAGCACCGAGGCGAGGTCGGCGACATCGGGGTTAGGCGGCGGCTGGTTCTCGGCCAGCGCCCCCCAGTAGCCGGCGACGAAGGAGAACGTCGGCGGCACCGGAACGGCATTGAAGCCGGCGTCCGCCGCGGCCGTCGCCGACTGGTACACCGGGCTCGTCGCGTGAACGCCCTCGGCGAAGCGACCCACCGGACCGCGCTCGACGATGATGACGGACTCGGGCATCTTGCGGCCGAGAAGATCCTGGGCAGACATGTCAGCGGCCTTCCTTCGCGGAGCTGCGGGACGGCAGCGTGGCGCTCGCCTCGCCGCTGATGACCTTGACGCCCTCGGCGGTCACGAGGTCGCAGGACAGATCGACCGAGTCGCCGTGAACCGCGGTGATCGCGATCTTGGTCTGGAGCACGTCGCCGGGCCACGCCTGCTTGGTGAAGCGCACGGCGTAGCGGGTCAGCGTTCCCTCGCCCACATAGTCGGTGAGCGCGGAGGCAAGGAGCCCGGCGGAGAACATGCCGTGGCCGAAGACGGCCGGCATCCCCGCAGCCTTCGCCAGCACCTCGTCGTGGTGCATCGGGTTGAAGTCGCCGGACGCGCCCGCGTAGCGCACCAGATCGGTGCGGGTCAGCTCAAGCGAGCGTTCCGGGGCCGCGCCACCGACGGCGGCATCCTCGGCATACAACACGTCATCCTCCTGGGTGGGGCGCCTTGCGCTGGCATACCCGCGAGCCGCACCGTACCGGCCCGCCGTCCGCCGTGTGGGCTCGGCTATGGTCATAGAACTTGTTCTAGAGTCGGGCGCGCTCGCGCTGCCGACGGCTGCCGAGGGAGTCAGCAGGCCATGGAATTCGGCATCTTCAACTCGCTGTACCTGCATCACAGCATGCGCGACGCGGATCCCGTCGGCGCCGAGCACAACCGTCTGATGGACGAGGTGAACTGGACGAAGGCTGCCGACAAGGCGGGCTTCAAGTACACCTGGGCGACCGAGCACCACTTCCTCGAGGAGTACTCGCACCTTTCGGCCAACGAGTCGTTCCTGGGCTTCATCGCCGGTCAGACCGAGCGCATCCACATCGGGACCGGCATCAAGAACATCACGCCGCCGGTGAACCACCCGGCGCGCGTCGCCGAGCAGACGGCGATGCTCGATCACCTCTCCGGCGGGCGCTTCGAGCTCGGCATGGGTCGCGGCTCGTCCAGCACCGAGCAGCGCGGCTTCGGCATCGAGGACCCCGAGCTCACCAAACTGATGTTCGACGAGGTCGTCGGCCAGCTGCCGAAGATGTGGACCGAAGGCACGTACGCGTATGAGGGCCAGTACTTCCGGATGCCCGAGCGGATGGTGCTGCCCAAGCCGTACACGCTCCCCCACCCGCCGCTGTGGGTGGCCGCCGGTAACCCGTCGACCTTCGAGAAGGCCGCCCGGATGGGCCTCGGCGTGCTGTGCTTCGCGAGCACCAGCCGCGACGATCTGGCCCGGCTGATCGAGGTCTACAAGAACGCCATCGACGACGCCGATCCGGTCGGCGGCTACGTCAACAACAACGTCATGGTCACCAGCCAGATGCTCTGCCTGGAGGACGGCAACCGGGCGCGCCAGATCGCGTCCGACATGACCAGCGGCTACCAGAACAGCCTCGTCTACAAGTACCTCGACACCTTCCCGAAGCCTCCGTACGTCCCCGACTGGCCGGCGACGATTCCCGAGCCGTCCGTCGAGCTGCTCGAGATGGCGGTCAAGGACGGCGCGGTGCTGATCGGCTCGCCCGAGGAGTGCGAGGCGGCCTGCCAGAAGTGGGTCGACACCGGCGCCGACCAGCTGACGTTCGGCATGCTCTCGACCACGATGCCGGTCGAGGTGGCCATCGAGGCCGTCGAGACGTTCGGCAGCACCGTCCTTCCGGTCTACGACAAGGACCCGGTCCACAGCACCACCCGCCAGCGCGAGGCACAGCTCGGCACCAACCAGCCCGCAGGAGTCTGACGCTCGATGGATTTGCGCTACAGCCCTGCGGAACAGGAGTTTCGCGGGGAGCTAAGAAGTTGGCTCGCCGAGGTCCTGCCGAGCATCGGCCCGCGTCCTTCGGTCAATGACTGGCAGGGGCGGCGCGAGTACGACACGGCCTGGCAGCGCATGCTCTTTGACGCCGGCTATGCGGGCATCAACTGGCCGAAGGAGTACGGCGGGCGCGGCGCGACCCCCACGGAACACCTCATTTTCCTGGAGGAATCCGAGCGCGCGGGTGCGCCCTACGTCGGGGTCAATTTCGTCGGGCTGCTGCACGCCGGCCCCACGCTGATTGCCGAGGCGAGCCCGGAGGTGCAAGAGGCGCACCTTTCGGCGATCCTGCGCGGCGACGAGATCTGGTGCCAGGGCTTCTCCGAGCCCGGCTCGGGCTCTGACCTCGCCTCGCTGCGGTGCAAGGCGGTCCGCGACGGTGACCACTACGTGGTGACCGGGCAGAAGATCTGGACCTCCCACTCCGAGGTCGCCGACTACTGCGAGATGCTGGTCCGTACCGACCCGGATGCCCCGAAACACAAGGGGATCACCTGGCTCGCGATGGACATGACCTCCCCCGGGATCACCATCCGGCCGCTGAAAACGATCATCGGATCCGCCGAGTTCGCGGAGATGTTCCTCGATGAGGTGCGCATCCCGGTGAGCAACCGGGTCGGCGAGGAGAACGACGGCTGGCGGGTCACCAACGTCACGCTGTCCTTCGAGCGCGGCACCGCTTTCGTCGGCGACGTGGTCGATGCGATCGAGCTCGTCGGCGAGCTCTCGGCGTTGGCCAAGAAGGTCACCCGGCACGGCGCGGCCGCCTGGGAAGATCGCGCGCTACGCCGCGAGCTCGCCCACATCGCCGCGGAACTCGACGGGCTCTGGGCTCTCACGCAGCGCAATGTGTCGGAGGCGCAGCGGGTCGGACGCGTCGGCTTCGGCGGCTCGATCTTCAAGCTGCGCTACTCCGAGGTGCGCCAGCATCTGGCCGACGTCGCCGCCCGCCTGCTCGGTCGCGCGTCACTCGCCATGGATGATCTCGACGGTCTTCCCAACGCGCGTTTCGCCGAAGAACGCCTGCAATGGCTGAATCTTTCGATCGCCGCGGGCACGTCGCAGATCCAGCGCAACATCATCGGTGAGCGGGTCCTCGGCCTGCCCCGCGAGCGGTAACGGAGCCCCGCGATGGATTTCCTGCCCACCGAGGATCAAGAGGCGCTGCGCGCCGGGGTCCGCGAGATCTGCACCGATACGTTCCCGCGCGAACGGCTCGGCCAGCTCGCCGAGACTGGCGCCGGCTTCGACCCCGCCCTCTGGGAAACCCTCAAGGAACTCGGCGTTTTCGGGTTGCTGCTGCCCGAAAGCGACGGCGGTCTCGGGCTCGGCCTCGGCGACGCGGTGCTCGTCTACGAGGAGCTCGGCCGCGCGCTCGTCCCCGGTCCGCTGGTCGGCACGTTGCTCGCCGCCGGCCTGCTGGGCCTGGAAATCGGCGCGCCTGTGGGGATTTTCGACCTCTCCGCCGAAGAGCCCGGCCGGACGTTGCTCATCGAGCACCCTGACGTCATCACGAAGCTGGTGGTGCTGGACGGCGACGACGCCCGGATCATCGACGCGTCCGAACTGTCGACGACCCCGGTGTCGATCCTGACAGATCCGCTCACCCCGCTGGGCGAGATCGCGGCGCTGCCGGCAGGTACGCCGCTCGAGGGCGGCGCGGCCTCGTGGCGTACCCGCGGCTCGGTACTCACCGCAGCGCTGGAGACCGGAATCGCCATGGCGGCCTGCGAGCTGGCGGTGCAGTACGCCAAGGAGCGCGAGCAGTTCGGCCGTCCCATCGGCGCGTTCCAGGCCGTCAAGCACATGTGCTCGGACATGCACGTGCGTGCCCAGATCGCTTCCGTAGCAGTGCATTCCGCTGCCGTCACCCTCGACTATCCCGAAGTCGGCGATGCGCAGCGGGCCATCGCGTCAGCCAAGATCCTCGCCGACGACGCCGCCACGACCAACGCAAAGACGAGCATCCAGGTCCACGGAGGCATGGGTTTCACCTGGGAGGTCGTTGTGCACTACTACCTCAAGCGCGGCTGGGTCCACCAGTCCCAGTTCGGTGACGCCGACACCAACGCCGACGCCTTGGCCGCCCTGCTCTAGCTCCCGGCCGATCGTTGCGGCCAAGGCCCAGGCCATGGTCGCCATACGCCACTCATAACGACCAAAGCGTGGCCTTAGCCGCCAGAAGAGCGGCGAGGCGGCGCGGCTACTCCTTGCCGAGGGCGCCGGCGCCGCGCAGGGCGGCGATGCGGGCGTCGTCGTAGCCGAGCCGGCTCTTGAGGATCTCGTCGGTGTGCTGGCCGAGCGTCGGCGCCTTCCCGGGCCAGGCGAGCTCCTCGCCGACGACCTTCACCGGGAAGGGCAGCATGTCGGCGCCGAGCTGTTCCTTGGGGATCCAGGGCAGCCGGTCCTTGAACTGGGGGTCATTGATGAGCGTCTGCGGGCTGTTGACCGGGGCGAGCGGGGTGTTGAACTCGCCGCCGAAGTCGAGCCACTCCTCGGTCGTCTTCGTCTTGAAGATGGCCTTCAGCTCATGGTGGAGCTCGACATTTCCCGTCGCGTGGTCGGCGTACTGCTCGCCCGGGAACTTCTCGAACAGATCGGCGCGGCCGACGCCCTCGGCGAAGTTCTTCCAGAACGCCCGCTCGGAAGCCATGAAAAGCACGTAGCCGTCGGAGGATTCGTAGATGTTGTAGCGGACGCCCTCCTTCATCCCGGCGGTGCCGGGGGCGCGCCGGCGCCCCCCGTCAGAGGCGTTTCCGGTCACTTCCGATTGCGGACGTTCGTACGCCCGGTAGGTCTCCGAACGCAGCCAGTCGATCGACGCCGCGGCATCGGACTGGGCGACCTCCATACGGCAGCCGTGACCCGTAGCCCGTGCCTGGGTGATGCCCGCCAGGATCCCGAAGGCCCCGTAGAGCGGTCCGGCGTTGATCCCGATCGAGACGTGCTCGGGGATGTAGGTGAACCCGTCCTCGTCCACCGCGGGATTGATGACGCCGGCCCAGGTGTCGTACGCGATGCCGTGGCTCGGGTAATCCCGGTAGGGGCCGGTGAGGCCGTAGCCGCTGATGGTCAGGAAGACGATCTTGGGGTTGACCTCGAGCAGCTTGTCGAAGCCGAGGCCGCGCCGCTCGAGGCCGCCCGGACGCATCGCCTCGACGACGGCGTCGGCCCCCCGCACCAGATCCAGGAAAACCTCGACACCTTCGGGGGTTCGCAGGTCGAGCACGACGCTGCTCTTGCCCCGGTTGGAGTGCAGGAAGAGCAGCGAGGTGCCTTCGATGATGGGCCACGTCATGTTGCGCGCGTAGTCACCGTTGGGTGGCTCGATCTTGATGACGTCGGCGCCCATATCGGCGAAGGGTCCGGTGACTCCCGCCGGCCCGAGCATCGAGCACTCGATGATGCGGATCCCGGCCAGAGGGCGGGTCGGGTCAAAGCCGGTCATTCGTGCTCCTTCTGACGGGTCGTCAGGTGGGAACGTACCGCCCAGCGTGCACGGCCCCTAGCTGAGGGTGGCTACGATCGCCCGATGGCCCTGCCCGACGACGCGTCCGTGGCCCCGGCCAGCGACGGTCGGATCCCCGGACCGCGGGGGCTCGCCACCCGAAACCGGCTGATCGAGTGCACCGCCGCGATCGTGGCCACCACTCCGTATTCGGACCTGCGGGTCACCGACGTCGCCCGGGCGGCAGGCACCTCACCGGCGACCTTTTACCAGTACTTCGTCGACATCGACGCCGCGCTTCTGGTCCTGGCGACGCAGACCACCGAGGTCGGCGCCCAGCTCGCGGCCTTCATCCAGAACCGGCGCTGGCGCGGCAAGGCCGGCTATACGACTGCCCGCGAGCTCGTCGACGGCTTCCTGGATTTCTGGCAGGCCCACCTTCCCGTGCTGCGCGTCGTCGACCTGCTCACCGAAGAGGGCGACGCCCGCTTCCGGCAGGCTCGCGTCAAGATGCTGAACGGCATCACGACGGCGCTGGCTGACGCGATCGGGTCGGCAAAGCCGGATGGTCAGGTGCCCGCGATCGCCCCGATGGCGACGGCGAGCGCGCTGGTCTCGATGCTGGCGCACGTCGCTGCCCACCGCGAGGGCATGGAGCACTGGCGTATCGAGGTGCCGCAGCTGCAGGAGGCGATGGCCCGCCTCATCTATTGGGGCGTGAACAGCCCGCGGGTGCCGACCGCCTGAGCCGGGTATTTCTCACCCGGCGCGACTCACTCAGCGAAATCGGTGCGGCGTTTCTGCCGATGCTCGACACCCTCGACAAGCATGTGCTGGCCCGCCATCGTCACGGTGACCATGTCGGCCAGCGAGGCCCGGACCTGCTCGATGCTCATCCGGTCGCATAGCCACCCGATCAGGTCGGTCAGCAGCACCTTGCCGATGAGCAGCGAGACCGCGAAGTCCCGCTCGCTCACCTCGGCGCCCCTGCCATGAATGGCGGTCGCGACAATCGCGGAATTGACGGTGTTCACCTGGTCGATCTCGTCAGCACCGGCGACGATCATGGCGCGCACCAGGGCGTCGCTGACCAGCCGGTCCCGAGCCAGCGCGGTGATCAGCCGGTTGATGACCTCGAGCACCCGCTCCTGCGCGTCAGCCCCTTGCGGCTGCTCGCGGATCAGCTGCTCCTGCAGCGACTCGAGCTGGCGCACCATCGCCGCCGCGAGCAGGTGGACCTTCGACGGGAAGTACCGGTACAGCGTCCCAAGAGCCACCTCGGCGAGATCGGCGACCTCGCGCATCTGGACGGCGTCGTAGCCGCCCTGGCGGGCCAGCAAGACTGCCGCGTTGAGGATGCGACGGCGACGGGCCCGCTGGGACGAAGTGGTGGCCCGGGCGGGCATCGCGGGGCCGGCGACCGTATCGGCGCAATCGGCGAGGTCCCCTGCGGGAGAAGACGTCGCTGGACCCGACATGCGCGAACCCCCCTCGGCGAACCTGGAACGCGTTCTAGTCTAGGCGCGCCGGCGGCGGGGAGCGAGCAGATCAGGGGAGGAGTAAGCCGCAGGAGTAAGCCGCAGGACTAAGCGAGGTAGCGGCTCAGCGACTCGATCACGGCAGCCGGCTTCGTGCCACCCTCGGTCTCGATCGTGAACTTGGTCTTGACCTGGTATCCGCCGTCAATGGGCGTGACGTCCATGATCTCGGCGCGGGCCCGGATCCGAGTGCCGACCAGCACCGGTGACGGGAAGCGGACCTTGTCGACCCCGTAATTGATGCCCATCGACATGCCGCTGACGACGACCAGCTGCGAGGCGAAGTAGCTGACGATCGACAGCGTCAGGTAGCCGTGGGCGATGGTCGCGCCGAACGGGCCGTCCTTGGCGCGCTCGGGATCCACATGAATCCACTGGTGGTCGCCGGTGGCCTCGGCGAACTGGTCAATGCGCGACTGCTCGACGGTCAGCCAGTCGGTGGGCCCGAAGATGCGCCCGACGGAGTTGGGGAGCTCATCGAAGGACAGCGCGGAGTCGGCCGGAGCAGTCATGCCTGTGACCGTACTTGCGATGGTGCAGGTCACACTCAGCGAGCTGTGAAGACCGCTCGCCATGTGCCCGTTACACAACCGGGTTAGAGTTGGGCGATTGCGGCGCCTCTCACCGGTGCTCGCTTGTTGAGCACGGATGAGAAGGAGTTGCCGGGTGGCGGGCGAGTCGTTGCAGGTCGCCCTACTGACCTATCGGGGTACGCCCACATGCGGCGGCCAGGGCATCTACATCCGTCATCTATCGCGTGAGCTCGTGGCACTGGGTCACCGGGTCGAGGTCTTCAGCGGCCAGCCGTATCCCGTGCTGGACCCGGGCGTCGAGCTGACGAAGGTGCCGAGCCTTGATCTGTATCGCGAGCCCGACCCGTTCCGGCTGCCCTGGCCGAACGAGTTCAAGAGCCGGATCGATCTGCTCGAGTTCGCCCTGATGTGCACGGGCGCCTTTCCCGAGCCGCTGACCGGGAGCCTGCGCACGGCGCGCGTGCTGCACCCGTCGACCTGGACCCCCGAGCGGCGCTACGACATCGTCCATGACAACCAGGGCCTGGGCCGGGGTCTCGCCAAGCTGCGGAAAGCCCTGCTGCCGTTGAAGGTTCCGGTCGTCGCGACCATTCACCACCCGATCACGGTCGACCGTCGCCTCGACATCGCGGCCGCCGGTAACCCGTGGCGCCGGTTCACCAAGCGTCGCTGGTACTCCTTCTTGCCGATGCAGCAGGAAGTTGCCCGTGAGCTGGACGGCGTGCTCACCGTCTCCGATCTTTCCCAGGTCGACATTCCCCGCGAGCTGGGTGTGCAGGCCGACCGCGTGCACATGGTCCCGCTGGGCGTCGATCCCGACGTGTTCAGCCCAGCCGACGGCAAAAGCGTCCCTGGCCGGATCATCGTCGTGACCAGTGCCGATGTCCCGCTCAAGGGGCTGCTGGTGCTGCTCGACGCGCTGGCCAAGCTGCGCGTCGAGCGTCCCGACGCCCATCTGGTCTGCGTCGGGCGCGCCAAGCCGAACGGTCCGGCCGACAAGCGGCTGGACGAGCTGGGCATCCGCGGCGCCGTGACCTTCCGCTCCGGGCTCACGCAGGAAGAGCTCGTCGAGCTGATGCAGTCGGCGGAGGTCGCCGCCGTCCCGTCGTTCTACGAGGGTTTCTGCCTGCCGGCCGTCGAGGAGATGGCCGTCGGCCTGCCGCTGGTCGCTACCCGGGTCGGGGCGCTGCCAGAGATCGTCGGCACCGACAACGAAGCGGGGCTGCTCGTCCCGCCCGGCGACGCGGGGGCCCTGGCCGTCGCGCTCGGCCGGCTGCTGGATGACCCGGAGCTACGTGCCCGCCTCGGTGCGGCCGGGCGCCAGCGCGTGCAGGATCGCTTCACCTGGCGGGCGGCAGCGGCTGGAACGGCCGAGTGGTACCGCGAGCGCATCGCGGCGCTGCGCGGAGGAGGTCCGGCGCCAGAGCCCACGACCCCGCGGGTGGCCGCGCCGTGCTGACCGTTGACTTCGACCGCTTCCCGATCACCGAGGGCGACGTGCTCCTCGACCTCGGGTGCGGAGCGGGTCGTCACGCTGCGGAAGCCTGCCGGCGCGGAGCCACGGTCGTCGCGCTCGACATGTCGGCGCCTGACCTGAAGGAAGCCGCCGACCGGCTGGGCGAGGTCGACCCGGAGCGCCGGCGCAGCGTCCCCGTGCAGGGTGATGCGCTGAGATTGCCCTTTGCCGACGGCACTTTTGACCGCATCATCGCTGCCGAGGTGCTCGAGCACATCCCCGCCGACGAGGCCGCGATGGCCGAGCTCGCCCGGGTGCTACGCCCCGGTGGACTCGTCGCCGTGACGGTCCCGCGCTGGGGTCCGGAGAAGGTCTGCTGGGCGCTGTCCGACGCCTACCACGAGGTCGAGGGCGGCCACGTCAGGATCTACCGCAAGGGCCAGCTCCGCGGCCGGCTCGAGGCGACGGGCTTGCAACGTGTCGGCCACCACTACGCCCACGCACTGCACGCGCCGTACTGGTGGCTGCGCTGCATGGTCGGCGTACACGACGATGGCCATCGCGCCACGAAGCTGTACCACAAGCTGCTGGTCTGGGACATGATGGCCGCGCCTCGCACCACCCGTACCGCCGAGCGTGCGCTCAATCCGATCATCGGCAAGAGCCTGGTCTACTACCTGCGCAAGCCGCCTCGCGAGCGGCCGCTCACGGCCCCCCGGAAGACCCGTGCGGCCGCCTGAGCTGCCCGGCATCCTCAGCGGCGCCGAGGTCGCCCAGACCGGCGCCGCGGTCAAGGCTGCCCAGGAACCCAGCGGCGCGCTGCCCTGGCCTGACGGCCACACCGACGCGTGGAATCACGTCGAGTCGGCGATGGGGCTGCTGATCTCCGGTGAGCGCGAAGCTTCCGAGCACGCGTACGCCTGGCTGCGCGGCCAGCAGCGGCCCGACGGCTCGTGGGCCTCGAGCTACATCAACGACAACGTCATCGAGCCGGACGGCGAGAGCAACCAGGCGGCGTACGTCGCCGTGGGCACCTGGCATCACTGGCTGACGACCGGCGACCGCGCCTTCGTGAACCTGATGTGGCCGACCGTCGTGCGGGCCTTGGACTACGTCGTCGACATGCAGTCGCCCGGCGGGGAGATCCCATACGCGCGTGACGGCGACGGCGCCCTGCGCAGCGACGTGCTGATCACCGGCTGCAGCAGCACGCTGCAGAGCCTGCGCTGCGGGTTGGCGCTCGCCGATCTGCTCGGTGAGCAGCAGCCGGACTGGGAGCTCGCGGCTGGGGCGCTGCATCACGCACTCGTCGCCCATCCCGAGGTGTTCACGCCCAAGGACCGCTGGTCGATGGACTGGTACTACCCGATCCTCGGCGGTGCGCTGCGCGGCGAGCGTGGCCTGGAGCGCATCCGCGAGGGATGGGACACCTTCGTCGTGCCCTCGCTCGGCGCGCGATGCGTCAGCGATCAGCCGTGGGTGACCGGCGCCGAGACGTGCGAGCTGGCGATTGCCCTGCACACCCTCGGCGAGGACGAGACCGCTCGCCGGCTCGTGCGCGAGATGCAGCACACCCGCCACGACGACGGCGGCTACTGGACCGGCTGGCAGTTCGCCAATCAGGTGATGTGGCCGAGCGAGCGCTCGTCGTGGACCGCGGCAGCCGTGCTGCTGGCCGTGGACGCGATCGCGGGCGGGCCGAGCAGCCAGCTCTTCTGTGCAAATGATCTCCCTTGGGGACTAGACGCGGAGTGCGTCTGCGGGGCAGGGTCGGGCGGGTCGCTACAGTCCGTACGCTGACCCGGCCCAGACGGTTGGAGCGGTACTAGCTCTCAGCACCCTGCGTAACGAGGAGTTCCGGCGTGTCCAATTCGATGACCGAGTCGCTCAAGCGACTCCCGATTTTCGCGGCCTGCTCCGACAGGGACCTCGAAGCTGTCGCCCGCCTGTCGACGACGCTCGATGTCGCTTCCGGCAAGGTGCTCGCCACGGAAGGTCTTCCCGGCCAGGAATTCGTGGTCATCCGGGCGGGCACGGTGAAGGTCTCGCGGGACGGGACCGACCTCGCTGAGCTCGGCCCAGGTGACTACTTCGGAGAGATCTCGCTCATGGACGGCGGTCCGCGCACGGCGACCGTCACCGCGATCACCCCCGTGACCATCGAGGTCGTCGAGCGGCGCGACTTCGACTCGCTGCTGGAGACGGTGCCCGGTCTCGCCCAGCGGATCATGATCGGCCTTGCCCAGCGGCTGCGGGAGAAGACCGACCGCTTCTGACCGACGCGTTCAGCCGGTGTTGCGCAGCCCGGCGGCGATGCCGTTGATGGTGAGCAGCAGCGCGCGTTGCATCTGCTCATCGGTGACCTCGGGCCCGGTGATCTCGCGGCGGCGCGCCAGCAGCGAGATCTGCAGGTGGTGCAGCGGCTCGAGGTAGCGGTCGCGGGTGGCGAGCGTCTGGCGCAGAAGCGGGTAATTGGCGAGCAGCCCCGAGCCGGCCGTGAGCGCGCGTACCTGCTCCAGCGTGCGCTCGTGCTCGGTGCAGATCTGCTCGAAGATCGGATGCAGCGCGGGGTCGGTGAGCGCGTCGACGTAGAGCCGGGCGATGCGCAGGTCGGTCTTGGCGAGCGTCATCTCCACGTTGCCCAGGAACGTGGTGAAGAAGGCCCAGTCGAGCATCTCGGTCAGCACGTCGCCGAGGCCGGCTTCCCGGGCGGCCAGCAGCCCGCTGCCCACCCCGTACCAGCCGGGAACGATCATGCGGGTCTGGGTCCACCCGAAGACCCACGGGATCGCTCGCAGGCTCTCCAGCGACCCCGGGCCGCCCGCCGGGCCGGCGCCTCCCGGGCGGCGCGCCGGGCGTGAACCGATGTTGAGGCCGGCCAGCTCCTCCACGGGGGTGGCGGCGCTGAAGAAGTCGGCGAGCTTGGGGGCATCGACCAGCTCGCGGTAGGACGCCGCGGCCGCGGCGGAGATGACGTCCATCGCGTCGTCGAAGCGCGCGAGGCGCTCGTCGTCGATACGTGAGGTGCGGTGCAGCACGCTCGCCTCGATGACGGCGGCCAGCAGGATCTCCAGGTTGTCGCGGGCCAGGCTCGGCAGCGCGTACTTGTCGGCGACGACCTCGCCCTGCTCGGTCAGCTTCATCGCCCCGTCCAGGACCCCGTAAGGCGACGCGGCGACCGCCTCACCCGCCGGTCCCCCGCCACGCCCGACCGATCCGCCGCGGCCGTGAAAGAGCCGCAGCCGCACCCCGTGTTCGGCGGCGACGTCACGCAGCCGGCGCTGGGCGCGGTGGATCTCCCACTGCGAGGTGGTCACGCCCGCGTCCTTGTTGGAGTCGGAGTACCCGAGCATGACCTCCTGCAGATCGCCGCGGGCGCGCACGATCCGGCGGTAGGACGGGTCGCGCAGCAGCTCGTCCAGCAGCTACCCGGCGCGCCGGAGCTCGGCGACGGTCTCGAACAGCGGCACGAGATCGAGCGCTGCACTGTCCGGGCCTTCGGGCGGTAGCTCGACCAGCCCCGACTCGCGCGCCAGCACCGCGACGGCGAGCAGGTCGTCGACGCCCTGCGTCATGGAGACGATGTAGGTCTGGACGGCCTCGATGCCGAACGTCTCCGCAGCCCGCCGGGCGGTCTCGAAGACGGCCATCACCTCCCCCGCCGGCTCCGGCAGCGGGGTGCGCCAGGCGGCGAGCGGCCGGTGGCCGGCGAGCTCGCGGGAGAGCAGCGCGGTGCGTCCCTCGCGGTCGAGCTCCTCGTACGGGGTCGGCAGCTCCTCGAGCCGCGCGTAGAGCGCGCCGAGCGCTGCGTGGTGGCGGCCGGCGTGCTCGCGCAGATCGAGCGTCGCCAGGTGCAGCCCGATCGTGCGGGCGGCCCGGATCGCGCGGCCGAGGGCACCGCTCGCGATGCGCTCGCCGCGGTGGTCGCGAAGGGAGCGGCCCATGAGTTCGAGCTCCGCGACGTAGCCGGCGGCTCCCAGATAGTCGCTGGCCGGGTCGTGCGGGCGGCCGGCGGCGATGCGCTCATGGGTGTTCTCCAGCCGGGTGCGGACGTAGGAGCACTTCAGCCGGTACGGCTCCTCCGCGTTCAGCCGGATGAACCGCTCGTAGACGTGCGGCAATGCTTCCCGGTCGGCGGCGAGGCTCGCCTCCAGCTCGCTGGAGATACCGGCGATCCGGGTCGAAACCGAGAGCTCCTCGATGAGCTGGTCGACGACCTCCATCTGGTAGCGGATGGCGCGGTCGGCGTAGAGCCGGAGCGCATCCATCGTGACGGTGGAGGAGACGTTGGGATTGCCGTCGCGGTCGCCGCCGACCCAGGTGCCGAGCCGGATCGGGCGCAGGTCCGCCGGCGGCTCGACGCCCGCGCCGCGCAGCTGCCCGTCGAGATCGTCGAGCACCCCGGGGAGCACGGTGCGGGCCAGCTGATCGAGGTAGTACGTGACCGCACGGGTCTCGTCGACCGGGGTCGGTTTGCCGGTGCGGATCTCGTCGGTGAGCCAGAGCAGATCGATGAGCTCGGCGAGCCGGCGATCGGTCGCCTCCGGATCGGTGAGCTGGTCAGCGACCCTGCGCAGGGTCGCGAGGACCGACTGGCGCGAGGCCTCGGTCGGATGCGCGGTGAAAACGGGCCGCAGCTCGGTCCGCGACAGCACGCCCAGCAGCCGCTCGCGATCCTCGACGGTGTCGAGCCGCTCGACGAGGCGATGCAGGGGCCCCCGTCATCCAGCCTGCGGGCGGCCAACTCCCGGGAGCGGTGCAGCTGCTCGGCGACGTTGGCGAGCTGGAAGAACGTCGAGAACGAGCGGGCGAGCAGCACCGCCGTCGGCACGTCGAGCTGCGAGAGCAGCTCAGCCAGCTCGTCAGTGTGCGATCCGCCGGCCTCCTGCGCGCTCTGGCGGGCCAGGCGGCGCACCCGCTCGACCAGATCGAGGATCTCCGGGCCGGCCTGGCGCACCAACGTGTCACCTAGCATCCCGCCGAGGCGGCGGATGTCGGCGCGCATCGCGGTGTGCCCGGCCTCCGAAGCCACACCAGCGTGCGTCTCCACCGGATCGCGAGCTGGCCTGAGGGACCGTGCTGGGATGGGGGGCCCTGCTGGCATGAAGGACATAGTGCCCGCATCCGGTTACGCCGGTGTCACCTGGCGCCGAGCCACATCAGCGCTCCGTACGCTGCCCTGGTGCGGGAAGGGGTGCAGGACGTGGAGCCCCAAGCGTCGCCGGAAACGGTGACCGACGCGGGTGGCCGGACACTGGGTCCCCGCCTCGGCATCCGCCGCGCCGCTGCGATCTTCGGTGTTGCCGTCGCCGTCCGGATCGCGTACGTGCTGCTCTTCCTGCGTAACTACCACCCGCAGACCGACGCGCAGCACTACATCGATATCGCGACCAGCGTCGCCCACGGACACGGGTTCGCCGCGAAATACCCCTACGGCTTCGAGCATGCGACCGCGTTCCGTCCCCCGCTGTACCCGCTGGTGCTGGGGATCGCGTTCGCCGTGCTCGGCGTCCATCTCGCCGTCGCCCAGGCGCTGAACGTGGTGATCGGCAGCGCCGTCGTCGTGTTGATCGGGCTGCTCGCCACCCGCGTCGGGGGGAGCCGGGCCGGGCTCATCGCGGCCGGGCTCGCCGCGATCTACCCGCCGCTACTGGCCAACGACGGCGTCCCGCTCAGCGAGCCGATCGGCCTGCTCGTGATGCTGCTGGCGATCTGGGCACTGCTCGCCGGGCGCCCCGGCTGGGCCGGCGTCGCTGCCGGGCTGCTGGTGCTGACCCGTCCGAGCGCGCAACTCTTCGTCCCGCTCATCGCCTTCGTGCTGTGGCGTCAGGCCGGCTTTCGCCGGGCGCTGGCATTCGCCGCCATCGCGCTCGCCGTCGTCGCCCCCTGGGTGATCCGCAACGAGACGATCTTCAACCGTCCGGTGATCGTCACGTCCAACGGCTTCAACCTCGCCGCCATCTACTCCCCCGTCGCGCTCGCGGCCGGCCACTTCGTCGACCCCGTCTTCGATCCGCGGTTCGGGCCCGTCCGCGACTTCGGCCGCTCGTTCACGAACCTCAACGAGGCCAACCTCGACAGCGCCTTCCGCCGCGAGGGACTCAAAGGCATCCGCGAGCATCCCGGGCAGGTGCCGTCGGTGGTCTGGCTGAACGCGCGCCGGCTGGTGGATCAGACCTGGCGGCTGAACGACGAGCCCGAGGCTCAAGACGGCCGCCCCCTCGGCCTGCGGCACGTGAGCCTGCCGCTGGTGTGGCTGGTGGAGATCCTCGGATTCGCCGGCCTGATCGCCATGACCCGGCAGGCCCGCCGGGATTACCGCGCGCGCGCCGGCCAGGACGGGAGGCTCGGCTCCGGGATCCTGCCGTTGACCGCGCTCTACTTCTTCGCCGTCTCCGTACTGACGGTCTCGGTCCCGCGGTTGCGGGCACCCGTCGACGTCATGATGATCATCGCCGTGGGCGTACTGATCGCGCAGCTGTGGGAGCGACGCAGGGTGTCAGCCGACGCGCAGGGTGCGGCCCATGAGGCTGGCGGACGGGGTCTGCAGGAATCCGGTGACGTGCAGCCGCCGGGGGTGGTAGCCATTGCGGTTCTCGCCCTGCCAGTACGACGCGTAGGCCAGATACAGCTGATTGCGCGGGCTCGGACCGACTACGGGTGACGCGCCGCCCGGGCCCTGGTTGACCCCGCTGCTCGCCATCAGCGGCACCACGCCGCCACTGGGTCGCGTGCACGGACCCTGAGGTCCGGAGCAGATCGCGTAGCCGGTCGCGTAGTTGCTGTCGCCTGCCGCGTCACGCCACAACGAGTCGTTGGCCGAGTAGAACAGGTAGGTCGTGTTGTTGTAGCTGACCATCGACGGGTTCTCGATGGTGCTGCCTTCCCACGCGGCGGCGCGGTTGGTCGCCAGAATCTTCTTGGGTGTCGATCCCGGAAGCAGCAATCCGTTGTTGCCCAGTTCCTGCGACATGATCGATGACTCGGCGCCGCCGATCTTGCCGGCCGCCTTCCACAGCAGGTAGTTCTTGCCGGTGGCGGGATCGTGGTACGGGTACGGGTCGATCGAGCCGGACGGGTCGGTCGAGACCGGCTGGCACTGGATGGGCGCGCTCCCGCTGATGTCGCGGAACGGGCCGAGCGGGCTCGACGCGCTGGCTACCGTCAGGCAGAAACGCCCGTAGTTGTGCGGGTCCCGGGGGTCGCCGGCGTTGCTGACCTTGACCGCCGCATAGGCGTACCAGGTGCTGCCGATGTTGAACACCGAGGTCGCCCAGTAGGTCTTGTTCAACCAGGTGTTGACCGGAGTTTTCATGCCCCAGGACGCGGGGCGGACCAGGGCGTCGTTGTTGTTCCACTGGTCGCCGGTCGATTCGCTGTCGTTGAGGATCTCCGGCGGTATGCCGTTCTTCCAGGCCGTGCCGCCGGTCCAGGGCGCGGGCCCGGTGCTCCACTGCGGGTGGATGGTCCAGTGCGTCAGATCGGTGCTGGTCAGCACGGAGAGGTAGCGGCCGCCGGCGCCCGCGCTGTAGGCGTAGTACGTGTTGCCGACACGCAGGATGTCCGGATCGCCGAAATCCCCCTGCCACTGCCGGCCCGCCTGAAACCAGCCGGGGGTTCCGTTCGAGGGGATGGCGTCGTTCAGCGGCGCAGGCGGGGCGGGCGGCGGCGCAACGCAGGCAGCACCGAACGCGAGCACGCTGCAGACAGCGAGCAGGGCAGTGATCAGCCGCCGGACGGGGTGCGCCACCGATCAGTCATCGGCAGCGTTGGGCCAGACGTTGAGCGCCGGAAGACTTGAGGAAGTTGTCGCTTTTCCGCCCGCAGAACGACCAGTTCCTCAAGTTTTCGAGGCAGGAACCGGCGCAGCGAGGCGTTCGAGCACCTCACCGGCCTGCTGGACGATCCGGCTGATCAGCTGCTCGACCGAGGGCAGGTCCTCGATGAGACCGACCACCTGGCCCGAGGTCATCAGCCCGAGGTCGGCGCGGCCGTCGACCATCGAGGCCTTCAGCAGCATCGGGGTGTTGGCCGCCATGATGACCTGGCTCCAGGCGAGCTCGTGGCCGGTCTTCATGGCCTTGCCCTCGCGCAGCATCGAGGTCCAGGGGGTGCCGCTCTCCTTGCGGAAGGCGGCGGCATTGCGGACCGCCCGCGGCAGCCGTCCAATCGGGCCGGCCTTCACCAGCTTGTCGACCAGTTCGGTGCGCAGCACCCGGTGCGGAACGCCGTCGACGGCCGTCGTGACGATCGTGCCGTTCACATCCGTCGACAGGTAGATCTCCTTGACGGCATTGCTCACCTTGCTGTCCGACGTCAGCAGGAAGCGAGTACCCATGCCGATCGCGCTGGCGCCGTACGCAAGTGCCGCGACCAGTCCGCGGCCGTCGAAGAACCCGCCGGCTGCCACGACCGGGATGTCGACCGCGTCGACCACCTGGGGCAGCAGCAACGTCGTCGGCACCGAGCCGGTGTGGCCGCCGCCCTCGCCACCCTGCACGAGCACCGCATCGGCGCCCCAGCTCGCGACCTTCTCGGCATGACGGCGTGCGCCGACCGACGGCATCGTGACGACGCCGGCGTTCTTCAGCTTCTGCAGCAGTTCCTTCTTCGGCGCAAGCGCAAAGGAGGCGACCTTCACGCCGAGGCGGATCATCAGGTCGACCCGCTCGCCGACGTCGAGGCCGTCGGAGCGGATGTTGACGCCGAACGGGGCGTCAGTGCTCTCCTTGACCGACCGGATCGCGGTCTCGAGCTCAGGGACGCTCATGGTGCTGGACGCGATGATCCCGAGGCCGCCCGCCGCAGCGGTAGCCGCGGTGAGGCGGGCCCCGGAGACCCATCCCATGCCCGTCTGGACGATCGGATAGCGCACACCGGTCAGCTCGGTGAAGCGCGTAGCGAGTGCTGGAGTCGGCGCCGTGCTCACGTCGAAACCTCCTTGTACCGCAGGCCTTTCGGGTCGAGCTCGGCGATGATCTGCTGCTCCTGCTCGGTGGGCTCGCGGGTGGTGGGAACGTCACCCGAAGCGCCATCGAGCTCGAACCCCGTCGCCGCCATCACCTCGTCGACCGTGACACCGGGATGCACCGACACCAGCCGCATCTTCGCGTCAGCACCAGGAGCGTCGCCGAAGTCCAGCACGGCGAGATCGCTGACGACCCGGCCGAGCCGGTGGTAACGGGCGGCTGCGGCTCCAGCCGCAGCCGCCCGTGCATAGCCGACGCCCGAGACCATGTCCACGGAGGGGACGAAGACGCGCGCCGAGTGTTTGGGGACCCAGTAGCTGGTCCG
>DATAVO010000210.1:0-32539 GCA_036267695.1 Frankiaceae bacterium | reverse complement strand
CAGAAACAGCACGAAGACCGACCAGAGGCTCCAGACCGAGAACCCGACGTGCTCGGAGAAGACCGAAAACGCCAGATTTCGCAGGGCAATTCGCGATCCAGATCGCTCCCAGAAGCCCAAATCCTCCGGCCGCCAGTCGGTGATCCACCTTCCCTGACGCTGTGGAGACGGCGCATCAGCGAGCGGGCGGAAATCCTCGGTAGTGGTGGCCATGAGGCGGGCGTCCCTTCACGTCGGCGGCGCAGCGAACCGCTGCGTCCGGCCAGGACGCTAAGGACGCCCCGTTTCCCGGGGGTTCGAGGTCGGCAACGCCCGCGCAAAGAAATCCGCACATCGCGCGAGCGGCCCCGGTGAGGACGTTCAGCCGAACGCGTCGAGCTGGGCGCGCAGCAACCGCCGGTCGAGGCGGTCCAGTTCGGCACGCAGCGCGGCTAACTGGCGGACCAGCGTTTCCGCGTCGGCCTTCTCCGCCATCGAGTCGGACGCGCGCGCCCAGGCCGCGTCGGCCTCCACGACCTCGAGCTCGGCGACCAACTGTTCGCGCTGAACCGTCAGCTGCTTGATCAGCGCGGTGACGGCAGCCGGATCGGTGCGACGCCGCCATCTCATGCTGACCATGCTGCACCCCCCGGGTCAGCGCCACTGACCAGTCGGCGGCCGACGCTGCTTTCCCGTCGGACGCCGACGCTGCTTTGGACCTAGCAGCCAGCCCTGGCGGCGGGCTGACAGGCCCACGAGGTGCCGTCGCTCAATGTGGTGCCGTCGCTGAATACCGCCCAGGTGGTCCCCCGGGCCATCCGCTTTGCCATCAGCTGCAGCCGCTCGTGCTGCCGCACTGCTCACACACGTAGCAGCTGCCGGCAGCGCGCATGTTGATGCCGCAGGTGAAGCACAGCGGTGCGTCGACAGCCGTCTGGATGTCGATCAATGCCGGGCCGGAACCGCCACTGGCCGCCGCCTCCGGCGTGCCGGGTGTCTCGACCGGCGCCGACGTCCGCAGCTCAGCGACGTCGACCGCCTCGGAGTCCAACTCCGTCGCGGCGGTGCCGTAGGTCGCCGCCGTCTGCGCCGCCCGCTCTTCCGCCGTGAAGATGCCGAGCTCGGCCCGGCGCTCGTACGGCAGGTAGTCCAGCGCCAAGCGACGGAACAGGTAGTCCATCACCGACTGGGCGAGCCGAACGTCCGGATCGTCCGTGAGGCCTGCCGGATCGAAGCGCATGTTGATGAACTTCGAGACGTACGCGTCGAGCGGAACCCCGTACTGCAGGGCGATCGACACCGCCACCGAGAAGGCATCCATGACGCCGGCCAGGGTCGAGCCCTGCTTCGACATCTTGATGAAGACCTCACCCAGCCCGTTGTCGGGGTAGGAACCCGCCGTGAGGTAGCCCTCGGCGCCGCCGACCGCGAACGAGATGGTCTGCGACGGCCGCTTCTTCGGCAGCCGCTTGCGAACCGGACGGGTCTCGACGTGCGCTTCGGTCTTCTCGCTCGCGCTGGCCCGGCTGCCCTTGAGGTCACTGAGCGGCTGCCCGACCTTGCAATTGTCGCGGTAGATCGCGAGGGCCTTGAGCCCGAGCTTCCAGCCCTCGAAGTAGATGTTCTCGACTTCTTCGACCGTGGCCGAGGCCGGCATGTTGACCGTCTTGCTGATGGCCCCGGACAGGAACGGCTGTGCAGCGGCCATCATCCGCACGTGGCCCATCGGGCCGATCGAGCGCTCACCGAGCGCGCAGTCGAACACCTCGTAGTGCTCGGGCCGCAGACCAGGAGCGTCGACGACGTGGCCGTGCTCCTTGATGTGCTCGACGATCGCCTCTTTGGTCTCGTCGGTGTACCCCAGCGATGTGAGGGCCCGCGGGACCGTGTGGTTGACGATCTGCATGCTGGCGCCGCCGACGAGCTTCTTGACCTTGACCAGCGCCAGATCCGGCTCGATACCGGTGGTGTCGCAATCCATCATCAGGCCGATCGTGCCGGTGGGCGCGAGCACTGAAGCCTGCGCATTCCGCCAGCCGTTGCGCTCGCCCATGCGCAGCCCCTGCTGCCACTGCTTGGCAGCCAGGGCGAGCAGTCGGGCGTCGTCGGGGCCGATGGGGCGGACCGCATCGTTGGCCGCCGCGTGCTTGCGCATGACCCGGGTGTGAGCGACCGCGTTACGGCTGTAGCCCTCGTACGGACCGACGGCGGCGGCCAGTTCAGCGCTGCGCCGGTAGGCCGTGCCGGTCATGAGCGATGTGATGCCGGCCGCGAGTGCCCGGCCGCCCTCGGAGTCGTACGCATGGCCGGTGGCCATCAGCAGAGCGCCGAGGTTGGCGTAGCCGATACCGAGCTGACGGAACGCCCGGGTGGTCTCACCGATCGCGTCGGTCGGGAAGTCAGCGAAGCAGATGGAGATGTCCATCGCGGTGATGATCAGCTCGACCGCCCGGACGAAGTGGTCACCGTCGAACGTGCCGTCGTCGCGCAGGAACTTCATCAGGTTCAGCGAGGCGAGGTTGCAGCTGGAGTTGTCCAGATGCACGTACTCCGAGCACGGGTTGCTCGCCGTGATCCGGCCTGACTCGGGGCAGGTGTGCCAATCGTTGATGGTGTCGTCGTACTGGACGCCGGGATCGGCGCACGCCCAGGCAGCCTGACCGATGGCCTTCCACAACTCACGGGCCTTCAGCGTCTCGATGACCCTGCCGTCGAGGCGAGCCCGCAGGTGGTGCTCGCCATCGCTCTCGACAGCGCGCATGAATTCATCGCTCACGCGTACCGAGTTATTGGCGTTTTGGTACTGCACCGACACGATGTCGGAGCCGCCGAGGTCCATGTCGAAGCCGGCGTCACGCAGCGCGCGGATCTTGTCCTCTTCGCGGGCCTTGGTCTCGACGAACTCGAGGACATCCGGGTGGTCGACGTCCAGCACGACCATCTTCGCGGCCCGCCGGGTCGCGCCGCCCGACTTGATGGTGCCGGCCGATGCGTCAGCCCCGCGCATGAAGCTGACCGGGCCCGAAGCCGTGCCGCCGGAAGACAGCAGCTCCTTGGACGAGCGAATCCGCGACAGGTTGATACCGGAGCCGGAGCCGCCCTTGAAGATCAATCCTTCTTCGCGGTACCAGTTGAGGATCGACTCCATCTGGTCATCCACGGCCAGGATGAAGCAAGCGCTGACCTGCTGGGGAGCGGTGGTGCCGACGTTGAACCAGACCGGTGAGTTGAAGCTGAACATCTGGTGCACGAGCAGGTAGGTCAGCTCGTGCTCGAAGATCTCCGCGTCTTCGGGGTCGGAGAAATAGTCATTCGCCTCACCCGCTCGACGGTAGGCACCGACGACGCGGTCGATCAGCTGACGCAGCGAGCTCTCGCGCTCGGGAGAACCGACCGCACCGCGGAAGTACTTGCTGGTGACGATGTTCGCTGCGTTGACCGACCAGGAGTCGGGAAACTCGACCCCGCGCTGCTCGAAATTCACCGTTCCGTCGCGCCAGTTCGTCATCACGACATCGCGACGCTCCCAGGTCACCTGGTCATACGGGTGAGTGCCCTGGGTGGAAAAGACGCGCCCGATCCGGAGCCCTCGCTGCGGCGATGAGGGCGCCGGAATCGTGTGGGAAACAGTTTCAGTCATGCAGTCCTGCCTTTCGTAAGTAGCAACAACCGGGGACGGCCGGATGTGCCAGGAATTGGCGGAAGTCTGGGGTTTTGCGACTGCTGGATCAGGTGGCAGCAGACGCGGTCAAAGCGGGCGGCGGTGGGTGCGTGGAATGCGAGCGATCCGGGTCGATCTGGCTGGGATCAGCAGGAGCGGCCATTTCCGGCGCGTGATCGCGGCGCAGAGAGGCAATCTCTTGGTCGAAATCCTCGAGCGAGTCAAAGGCCCGGTAGACGGACGCGAACCTCAGGTAAGCGACCTCGTCCAATTCACGAAGCGGCCCGAGGATGGCCCGACCAACGTCATCGGAACTGACTTCGGCCCGACCCGCGGCGCGCACATTCTCTTCGACGCGCTGCGCCAGCACGGCGAGCGCATCTTCATCGACGGGACGACCCTGACATGCCTTGCGAACACCGGCGACGACTTTCTCGCGACCGAACGGCTCCGTGGCCCCGCTGCGCTTGACCACGAGGAGGGTGGCTTCCTCCAGGGTGGTGAAACGGCGGCCACACGCACCGCAGGAACGACGCCGGCGGATGGCGGCACCTCCGTCGGCCTCGCGGCTGTCCACGACGCGACTGTCGGAGGTCTGGCAGAAGGGACAGCGCATGAGCCCGGGCCACCTCTCCTCTGCCTCGGACCCGCCTGGACGCCGGTCGCTTTCAGGTCCCTGACCAGCCGGGCTGTGGACACCCTTGTGGGTAACCGGCCTAAATCTGTGGGGAACCTGTTGAACAACCTGTGGACGACTTACACGGGTGTAACTACCAGATGTTGTGTCCCGGACAGTAGGGCTCCGCTGCGGGGCGAGCAAGTCTGATGGCGGCGTGTCGCACCGGCGAGTCGCGGCGGATACGCCCGGCACCACTCTCGAGCGAAGCGGCGTGTATCGCACCGAAGCCGGCCTATGGCAGCAGCAGCCGCTGACCAACGGCGAGGTCGGCATTCGAGAGGTGATTGAGGGACTTCAACTCGCCGACGACGTCACGTGGATCCGAGCTGGGACGGGACCGAACCGCGATCGTCCACAGCGAATCTCCCGATTGCACGACAACCGAAGAAGCATGAGCCGGCGAGGGCTCGGCGCCGGCACTCGCCCGCCCGAGCCCGAAAGCTGCATAGACCGCGACCGCGACAAGGATCAAGGCAATCACCTTGCCGCGCCGGGTGAGATGCATCTTCCCCGACGCGGCGCGGGTGCAACGACGATCGGCTGACGCACGCACAGCGACCCTCCGCGAGCGCACCCGCGCACGGGGCGCGCCCGGCGCCGGCCGCTCGATCCGGCGGGAACGCCCCGACACCGGCGGCTGGGCCATCGGCCGGGCAGTCTCGAAGCGGCGCCGCGTAGGCGAGGGCGCTGGGGCGGCAGGAGCCTGAGCCGGGCCGCTGACCGGTGCAAACGCCCTCACGGGCGCCTGGCGCACCGGCACCGACTGGACCTCGCCCCCAACCACTCGGACAACCTTCGGGCGGGACGCGAATCTCGTGGGGCGGCGCACGCCCAGCACGAATCCCGGCCCCCAACTGCTAGCCACCGAAGCAGCCATTTCGCACCTCCACCACGTCCCTGGTGCCCGCATCGAGCGCGATCACCGTCGAACCCGTGTTCGACTTTCGAGTTGTAGCGCGACCGTACGACAAAAACGCGACACGGTCGAACGTGTGTTTGAAAGAAGTGCCCAGACCGGCTACGGTCGAACACATCGAACGGGCGAATCGCCCCGTTCCCGGGGTAAGCGAGGAGCAGCAGATGGCGAAGCAGGGTGCGAGTGGCAGCGGAGGTCGACCGAGTTCCGAGGGCCGTCGCCAGAGCGCCCCGAAGGCGACGGTGTCACCACGTCGACGCAGCAGCAGCAATGTCAGGGATTTTCCTGACGGGGCGCCTGATGAGACCGGGCTGACCCCACGCCAGCGCAAGGTCCTCGAAGTCATTCGCGAGGCGGTGGACCGCCGCGGGTATCCACCGAGCGTGCGCGAGATCGGCGAATCGGTGGGTCTGACCAGTTCCAGCAGCGTCGCTCATCAGCTGAAAACCCTGGAATCAAAGGGCTTTTTGCGTCGCGATCCCAATCGGCCGCGGGCCGTCGAGGTATTGCTGCCGGGCATCGAGACCGAGTCCGGGCCGCTGACCTCGCACCCGACCCCGGCGTACGTGCCGGTTGTGGGCCGGATCGCCGCCGGCGGTCCAGTGCTCGCAGAGCAAGCCGTTGAAGAGATCTTCCCGCTCCCCCGCGAGCTCGTTGGTGAGGGCACGCTCTTCCTGCTGCGCGTCACCGGTGAGTCGATGATCAACGCAGCGATCTGCGACGGTGACTGGGTTGTCGTGCGTCAGCAGCCGGTCGCGGACAATGGCGACATCGTCGCGGCGATGCTCGACAACGAGGCCACGGTCAAGACGTACAAGGCCAAGGACGGCCATGTCTGGCTGATGCCGGCCAACCCCGACTACGAGCCGATCGTGGGCGATGAGGCCGTCGTGCTAGGCCGTGTCGTCGCGGTGCTGCGGAAAATCTGACGCAAGCGCAGCGAACGGCTTGAGCATCGACGCCAAGCCCGCAGGCACTCGCGCCCGAAGGTGCGTGCCGTCGGCAGTGTGGTCTGACTCGAGCACCTCGCCGATCTCGTGGACGCGGGCGACGAGATCGCCGCGGGCGTAAGGCACCAGCGCCTCGATCTCGACCGGCGGGTGCGGGGCTCGTGCTTCGACCTCGCCGACGAGTTCGCCGAGCCCGGTGCCGGTGCGTGCGGAGACAACGATGGAATGCGGAAGTGTCCGTCGCAGCCGGCTGAGGGTCACGGGATCAGCCGCGTCGGCCTTGTTGATGACCAGCAGTTCGGGCAGCGCGGCGGCGCCGATCTCGTCGAGCACCTCACGTACGGCGGCGATCTGCGACTCGGGATCCGGGTCAGCTCCGTCGACGACGTGGATGAGCAGATCGGCTTGGGAGACCTCTTCCAACGTCGATCGAAAGGCGTCGACCAGCTGATGCGGGAGGTGGCGGACGAAGCCCACGGTGTCGGTGAGGGTGATCGTGCGGCCATCCGGGAGCACGGTCCGGCGCACCGTCGGGTCGAGGGTCGCGAAAAGCGCGTCCTCCACCAGTACCCCGGCACCGGTGAGCCGGTTCAGCAGCGAGGACTTGCCGGCGTTGGTGTAGCCGACGATCGCCACCGACGGCACGGAGGCGCGATGCCGGCCAGCCCGCTTCGTCGAGCGCACGGTCGACATTCCGGCGAGATCGCGCCGCAGCCGCGACATCCGTGAGCGGATCCGCCGCCGATCGGTCTCGATCTTGGTTTCGCCGGGGCCACGGGTGCCGATACCGGCACCTGCCCGAGTCATCGATTCACCCCAGCCGCGCAGCCGCGGAAGGAGGTAGGACAGCTGGGCCAGCTCGACCTGCGCCTTGCCCTCACGGGAGGTGGCGTGCTGAGCGAAGATGTCGAGGATCAGCGCGGTCCGATCGATGACCTTGACCTTCACGATCTGCTCGAGCTGACGCAGCTGGCCAGGGGTCAGCTCGCCGTCGCAGACCACCGTGTCGGCCCCGGTCGACACCACGACGTCACGCAATTCGCGCGCCTTGCCGGAGCCCACATACGTCGCCGCGTCAGGCTTGCTGCGCCGCTGGACGAGCCCTTCGAGCACCTGCGAACCGGCGGTTTCCGCCAGCGAAGCAAGCTCGGCGAGCGAGTTGTCGGCATCGGCCTGCGTACCGGAATCCCAGACCCCGATCAGCACCACCCGCTCGAGCCGGAGCTGGCGGTACTCGACCTCGGTAACGTCCTCGAGTTCGGTGGCGAGCCCCGCCACCCGGCGAAGCGCCTGCCGGTCCTCGAGGTCGAAGCCCTCCCCCTCAGCTTCGAACCAGGGCACGGCATCAAGATCTGGAGCCGGTTCGACGGGCTCAGCGGATCGGGCGGTATCAGTGACGGGCGGGTGCGCCCGGGCGGCAGCAGAAGTCATCTCGTCCAGTTCAACCCACGAGCGGGGCTGCGTCATCCGGATTTCGCCGCGGCAGCCAGTGCTTCGACGCGTTCCACCAACTCGCCGAGCTCGGCGGGCTCCAGGACGGCGAAGGCGGGGGCGACCATCTGGTTGGTGAGGTCTTCGGCGGCCTGGCGTCGCGCGAGAAGGTCGTCGGTGATCTCAGGCAGCGGGTCGGCCCAGCCGACCGACTGCGGTTTGTAGAACTCGGTCGCGCTAGCGGCCGCCGCCTCTACCGGGGTGAGCCCGCTGGCCAGCACGGCCAGGCCGTGCATGCCGCCCCGATGTTCGCGCAGCACCTGCAGCAGATGCGAGGTGAGCGCGGGCAAATCGGGCGGTCGCGGTGCTGCCCGCCAGCCGCTGAACAACGGTAGAGCTGCGCCATCGGCAGTGTCGGCGACCCGGGCGAGCAGTTCCGACGTCCGATCGAGACCCTGTACCGCGCCGAACCGCTTGCGTCCCCAACGCCAGCAGCACTCGGAGAACGCAGCGAGCCCGGCCTCGGGCGTCATCACGGCCTTGCCCGCCTGCCACATCGTCTCCACCAGAGAGGGAGGGAAGAAGGTCATTGCACTCGCGACGACCTCGGGCTTCGCGTCCCCCAAGGCCCCGCCGCGGCCCAAATAGTAGAAGGTCATGCCGTCGAAACCGAGCTCGTTGCCATAGGCGTAGGTCGACCGCGAGGCCATGAACCAGCCGCCGAGAAATCCGACGTGACCGGCGAGCGCCGTCGCTGCCTCGAGCGGGTTCAGCCGTACCACCGTCCCGCCGCAACGATGTTCGCCGGACCGTGCAGGATCACCGACGCACCTTCCCATACGACGCGCAGCCGCCCGCCGGGCACGTCGACCAGCACGTCTGTCGACTCCTCGCCCCGGGAGGCAGCATCGGCAACGGCGACCGCGCAAGCTCCTGTCCCGCAGGAGAGCGTCTCGCCGGATCCGCGCTCATGCACCCGCATGACCAGCGCTTGCGACGTGCGCGCGTACACCTCGATGTTGACCCCGTGCGGGAAGCGCGCCGCGTCGAAGCCGGGCGGCGACAGCATGTCGAGCGCCGCGGGATCCGCGACGGGGCACACCAGATGCGGGTTGCCCATCGACACGGACCTGCCCTCATAGCTCGCGCCGGCAATCGTGGCTGCCGAAGGGGTTCGGTCAATCAGCGGCGGACCCATGTCGACGGCAATATCGGCAGAAGCATCAGCCGGCACGTCGACCCTGCGGATGCCGCCCCGCGTGGCCAGCAGCAGAGTCCCCGGCTGCGCCCATCCGGCGGAAACCAGGTAGCGCGCATACACCCGGGCACCGTTGCCACACATCTCGGCGATGCTGCCGTCGGCGTTGACGTAATCCATGAACCAGGTGCCCGGCTCGCCCGGGACGACCCGAAGGCAGCCATCGGCACCGATACCGAAGCGGCGATCGCAGAGGCGACGGACCAGTTCAGGGGTCAGGCGCAGGCGATCTTCGCGATCGGGAAGGAGCACGAAATCGTTACCGGTGCCCTCGCCCTTCGCGAAAGCGAGTGCTCGGCTGCCAGTACCGGACGCGGACGCCAGCGCCGCCAACTCAGGCAGGGCCTCCACGCTCATGATCTGGAAGGCTACTTCGTCTCTGGTCGGCTCTGCGAGTGCGCGAACCCGGCGGTGCGGGCCAGGGCCTCGGGCGACGCCGGGGTCCAGCCGCCGCCGCGGGCGAGCATCGAACGCGCCCGGCTCGCCTCCTGCGGACCGCAGAACAAGAACCCGTGCGCGCGGTCGCAGCCCAGCTCACAGAGTCGGGCGCCCTCGGTCCAGGACTCCACGCCCTCGGCCACGACGTACAGCTCACGAGCATGGGCCAGGCGCACGACGGAGGCGACGATCGAATCGTCGTCGAGGTCGACGCCGAGACCGCGCACGAAACGCCGGTCGAGCTTCACCGCGTCGACCGGCATGTCGTCGAAACGAGCCAGCGAGGAGTACCACGTGCCGAAGTCGTCGACGGCGAGTGCGCAACCGACGTCACGTAGCTCGACCAGCAGCGACGCGGCGGCCGAGCCCACGTCACCCAGGGTGGATTCGCTGAACTCCAGCCCGAGCGAGCGCGGCGGCAACTGGTGGCGTTCGAAGAGCTCGCGTACCGAATCCACGAAGCCGGCGGCGGCAAGCTGAACAGCTGGGACATTGGCCCACAGCTGGCACAGGCCGACCGTGGGATGCGGGGGAAGCAGCTCCCAGCGGGCACGCTCCGCGGCGCACTGCTCGAGCACCCAAGTGGAGAGCGGGAGCAAGAGGCCCGCCTTGTGAGCGACCTCGAGGAAGGCATTGGGCGGCAGCAGCCCGCGGCGCGGATGGGCCCAGCGCATGAGCGCTTCCATGCCGACGACGCCGCCTGACGCGAGGTCGATCTCGGGCTGGAAGTGCAGGACGATCTCGCCGCGCTCGTGCGCACCGCGCAGCTCTTCGGCCAGATCCAGATCCAGCATTGCGCTCATGACTCCGCCTTCGATGCCCCCGTGCCCGAATCGAGCGCGGAAAGCGACCTCGAGCGATCACCAACCACGCCGGATGCGGGCTTGCTTGCCGCACCTATCGGTGCTGGGCCGCCGCGATGAGTCGTTCGGCGGCAGCTAGCTGCGCCGACCCGTGCCCCTGCCCGGATCGCGCAGCCTCGGGGTCGGCCGGAAGCCATTGAATGCGTGGGTCGCGACGAAACCACGATCGTTGCCGGCGAATGAATCGGCATGTGGACCGCACCGTCTCTGCCTGGGCGGACTCTTCAGTCGGCAAGAGCCCGTCGAACCACCCGAGAATTTGAGCGTAACCGAGTGCTCGCGCAGCGGTACGACCTTCGCGCAAACCATCGTCGGCGAGCCCCCTGACCTCCTCGACGAAGCCGGCATCCCACATCCGCTGGGTACGTTCGGCCACCCTCGCGTCGAGATCGGGACGATCCACCCCGATGTACACCACGTCGTAGACCGCCTGCGGGGTGGGCAGCGTCGCGGTAAAACTGCCGGTCAGCGCCACGACCTCGAGCGCCCTGACCAGCCGCCGGCCATTGCCGGGCAGGATCGCCGCGGCCGCCTCCGGGTCGCTGGCGGCGAGCCGGGCGTGAAGGGCGGCCGATCCCTGCGCGGCCAGCTCGGCCTCGAGTTCGGCGCGCAGCGCGGGATCGGTGCCGGGAAACTCCATGGCATCGAGCGCGGCACGTACGTACAGGCCGCTCCCGCCGACCAGCACCGGCACGCGCCCCTCCGCCAGCAGCGCGTCGATCCTGTCCCGGGCAAGGCGCTGGTAGCTCGCGACGTCGGCCGCGTGGCGGGGATGCCAGATATCGAGCAGATGGTGCGGGACGCCCTCGCGCTCGGCCATCGTCAGCTTGGCGGTACCGATGTCCATGCCCGCATACAGCTGCATCGAGTCGGCGTTGACCACCTCTCCCGCGTACACCTTGGCCAGCGCCACAGCGAGATCACTCTTGCCGGCCGCGGTCGGCCCGACGACGGCGATGACCGGTGTCACGTGTCAGTCCCGGATGCCGGGCACTGACCAGGTGGCGACCAGGTACCCCACCCCGTACGGGGCCTCGTCGTAGCTGACCTCCGCCTGCCAGCGCGTGCCGGCCAGCAGCCGGGAGGCCGCGATCCAGACCGGTGCACCTGCAGCGAGCAATGCGTGACCGAGCTCGAGGTCGAGCCCGGCCAGCAGATTCGGGTCACCGGAAGCCAGCGCGGCGCTCACCCCGGCATCGAATCCGGCGGCCCGCTCATCGAGCCAGCCGGGTGCCTTCTCGGTGCGCCGCGCCGATCCGTCGCCCATCACCAGCAAGGCGTCCGCGGGCCCGAGTTGGTCGGCATCCGGGGCAAGCGAGCCCGTCTCGTCGCACGTGAGGCCGAGGACCGAGCCGGTCCAGGACGCTTGTTCGAGCAGCCACGCGCCCACCGCCAAGGAGAGCGGCAGCGCGCCCGAGGTCTCGTCCGCATCGCCGGGGAACCGCACGGTCCGGTCGACGCCATAGCGCGCGAAGCTCCCGGCCGCGCCTGGACCGAAGCGGCTCGCGTCGGCCGCCGGCCCCAGCAGGACGATGCGCTCGACGGCCGGCGAGGCCAGCGCGCGTACCGCCGCGATCGACGGCGCGCGTGCGGCTACCGGTTCATCGGCGCCCACCTCGCTGACCAGCAGCGGAGGCTGGGGGCAGTACGCGACGGCCGCCGGCTGCCCAGGGTTCACGCGGGCGCGCCGACGCGGGGCAGGCCCAGGCCGACGGTTTCCGCCCCGGGCGCGGTCGCCCGCGGGGTGACCGGCTGCCGACCAGCAGCCCAGGCATCGCCTGCGGCCGTCCGCCGCACGAGGCCGAGCGGGCCGTCGGCCAGCAGGTGATGCGGCGCCCCGCGGGTGATGACCGTGTGGGCGAGATCGCCCGGCCGCGGCGCCAGATCCTGGGCCTCGCCCGCGTTCAGGTGCACCAACCGGCCGTCACGCGCCCGGCCTGACATGCGACCGGTACCGGCATCCTTGCGGCCCTCACCCTCGGCGAGCAGGACCTCGACCTCGCGGCCGACGAGCGCGCGGTTGGCCTCCCAGGCGAGCTCGTCCTGCACCTGGACGAGGCGCCCGTAGCGCTCGGCGACGGTCTTCGGGTCGATCTGGTCCGGCAGGTCAGCCGCCGGTGTGCCCGGCCGCTTGGAGTACTGGAAGGTGAACGCCCCGGCAAAGCGCGCGGCGCGCACGACATCAAGCGTGGCCGAGAAATCTGCCTCGGTCTCACCGGGGAAACCGACGATGACGTCGGTCGTGATCGCCGCCTCAGGAATGGCTGCGCGCACCCGCTCGATGATGCCCAGGTAGCGCTCGGCCCGGTAGCTGCGTCGCATCCGGCGCAGCACATCGTCCGATCCGGATTGCAGAGGCATGTGCAGCGACGGGCAGACGTTCGGGGTTTCGGCCATCGCCGCGATGACGTCGTCGGTGAAATCGCGTGGGTGCGGCGAGGTGAACCGCACGCGTTCAAGCCCTTCGATACGGCCCATCGAACGCAGCAGCGCAGCGAACGCGCCGGGATCACCGAAGCTGCGGCCATAGGAGTTCACGTTCTGCCCGAGCAGGGTGATCTCCAGAACGCCTTGATCGACGAGCGCCTGGACTTCGGCGAGGACGTCACCCGGCCGCCGGTCGCGCTCGCGGCCGCGCAGGCTCGGGACGATGCAGAACGTGCACGTGTTGTCGCAGCCGACGCTGATGCTCACCCAGGCGCTCGCCGCGGAGTCGCGCCGGGCAGGGAGCACGCTCGGAAAGACTTCGAGCGCCTCATGGATCTCGACCTGAGCTTCAGCGTTGTGACGCGCCCGCTCAAGTAGCGCGGGCAGGTTCGCCAGGTTATGCGTGCCGAAGACGACGTCAATCCAGGGCGCCCGCTTGACCAGCGACCCGCGGTCCTTCTGCGCGAGGCACCCGCCGACGGCGATCTGCATGCCCGGATGAGCGTCCTTGACCGGACGCAGGTGTCCAAGGTTTCCGTAGAGCCGGTTGTCGGCATTTTCCCGAACCGCGCAGGTGTTGAAGACGATCAGGTCGGGATCGCCGCCGGAAGCCGCCACGTAACCGGCCTCTTCGAGCAGGCCGCCGATCCGCTCGGAATCGTGGGCGTTCATCTGGCACCCGTAGGTGCGGACCTCGTACGTGCGAGGTGTCGGATGGTCGCTCACCAGGTCAAGATTACGGGGCAGGCCAAGCCGGGCGTCACGCGCGGAACTCGGTCATGCGCGGAACTCGGCCATGCGCGGAACTCGGTCATGCGCAGAACTCTGGTCATGCGCAGAACTCGTTGCCCTCCGGGTCGTGCATGACGGCCCAGACGACGCCGAGCTCCTCCGATCGCTCGACGAACGTCGCGCCGAGCTGCTCGAGCCTCGCGACGGCGGCGTCCACTGCGACGCGCTGCTGCTCGACGGGGACGCTCGGACCGCCGCCGCTGCCGAGATCGATGTGCACCCGGTTCTTGGCGGTCTTGGGCTCGGGCACACGCTGGAAGAACAGCCGCGGGCCCTGACCGCTCGGGTCGACGAGTGCGGCGGCCGAGTTCCACTCGCTCTCAGGAACGCCCTGCGCGGCAAGGAACTCCGGCCAGTCGGCAAATCCGGGCGGCGGGCTCGCGGGCTGGTAGCCGAGCGGGGCCAACGCCTGACGCCAGAACCCGGAAAGGGCGGCAGGGTCGGCGGCGTCGAAGGCCACTTGAAACACAGGGCTTCCTCTCGCTGGTGCACGCAGGAACGCGCACGGCGTCAGCGGGCGATTTCGCTCGCTCGGGTCTCCCGTACCACCGTGACGCGGATCTGACCCGGATAGGTGAGCTCTTCCTCGATCTGTTTCGCCAGATCGCGGGCGAGGACCTGCGCTCCGATGTCATCGACGGCGTCGGGAATGACCATGACGCGCACCTCGCGGCCGGCCTGCATGGCGAAGACCTTCTCCACCCCCGGCAACCCCGCGGCCAGCGCCTCGATGCGTTCCAGGCGCTTGACGTAGGACTCGAGGCTCTCGCGCCGGGCACCGGGCCGCCCGCCGCTGATCTGGTCGGCCGCCTGGGTGAGCACGGCGCCGATGGTGCGGGGTTCGACCTCGTTGTGGTGGGCCTCGATCGCATGCACAACGTCTTCGTGCTCGCCGTAGCGGCGGGCGATCTCGGCGCCGATCAGGGCGTGGCTGCCCTCGACCTCGTGGGTGAGTGCCTTGCCGAGGTCGTGCAGGAGGGTGCCGCGCTTGGCGAGATCGGGCGGCAGCCGCAGCTCAGCGGCCATGATCCCGGCGAGGTGAGCGGACTCGACCAGGTGGCCGAGCACGTTCTGCCCGTAGCTGGTGCGGTAGCGCAGCCGGCCGAGCAGCGTGATCACCTCGGGATGCATCTCCGCGATCCCGACCTCGACCAGCGCATCCTCGCCCGCCCGCACGCACAACGCCTCGACGGCGACCTTGGCGCGCTCGTACTCCTCTTCGATGCGCTGCGGGTGGATGCGTCCGTCGAGCACCAGCGCCTCGAGCGTGACCCGGCCGACCTCGCGGCGCACCGGGTCGAAGCACGAGAGCAGGACCGCCTCGGGGGTGTCGTCGATGACGACGTTGACACCGGTGACCGCCTCGTACGCGCGGATGTTGCGGCCCTCGCGGCCGATGATCCGGCCCTTCATGTCATCGCTCGGAAGGTGCAGCACCGAGACGACGGACTCGGCGGTCTGCTCGCTCGCGACCCGCTGGATCGCCAGGGTGACGATGCGCCGGGCCTGGTCCTCCCCTTCGCTCCGGGCCTTCGCCTCGATGTCTCGCACGATCAGGGCGGCATCACGCTTGGCCTGGGACTCGGCGTCCTTGACCAGCTCGGTACGCGCTTCGGCCGCAGTCAGACCGGCGACCTGTTCCAGCACCCGCCGCCGCTCCTCCTCGATGTCGGCAAGCTCAGCCTTGCGACGGGCGATGTCGGCTTCGGTACGTGCCAGCTCGTGCTCACGGGCGACCACCTCGTGCGCCTCTTGCTCCAGCCGTTCCGAGCGCTCTTCGAGCCGGACCTCGCGGCTGACCAGCCGCTGCTCACGCTGGTCAAGCTCGCTGCGTGAGGCAACGAGCTCCTGCATTTCCGCGGCCGCCGCTTTCGAGGCGGCCTGGGTCGCCTCGCGCTCGGCCCGGCTTTTCAGCTCGGCAATCTGGGCGGTGGCCTCGGCCTTGAGTGTCTGCGTCTCCTCGCGGACGCGAGCTCGAGCGCGCTCGGTCTCCGCTTGCGCGCGTTCGCGGGACTCGTCCAGCTCGCGCGTGACCAGCTCGGATGCGTGCCGGCGGGCCTCGATGAGAGCCTGTTCGCGAAGCTGGGCCAGCTGGGACTCATCCAGACCTACCGACGGTTGGACGCCTGGGGCTAGCGCAGGTGCACCCGACTCCACCCGGCGCTGCACCCGAAAAATCGTCAGGCCCAGCCCGACCAGGGCGACGAGCACCAACACGAGGAGTACGGCCACAAGCGCATTCATGCGTCCTCCTCTTATCGCTTCGAGTGGAGGCTCGACGCGACCCGCGTGAGGAGGATGGCGAGCACGAGACGCGGACGGCCTTTCGGTCGTCCACCTACGCGCCGGTCGGAGATGACGGCTGCCACCTAGACCCTGCTGCGGCCTCCCTTCTTCTCGGTGCCTGTGGCTGCAGCAACCAGCTCTCGTGCCGAACTATCTCGCCCCGCAGCGAAGCCGCGGTGGATCCTCCTGCCTGCCGGGAGGCTAGGACTCGCAACCTTGATCGTCAAGGATCGCCGCGGACGGGCGTCACATCCCGTCAGCACGCCGGTAACCAACGTCATCCCTCGGACAACGCCGCCGCTGCCTCGTCATCGCCCATGCGCTCGTCCTCGAGGAGCAACGGGTCATCATCGTCCTCGTCGGACTCCGCCATCTGAGAGAGCACCTGCGCGAGCACGTCATTGACGACCGCGCCGCTGAATCCGCGCCGCACCAGCAGCCCCATCAGGCGGCGGCGCCGCACGTCTGGTGCGAGCCGCGCGAGACCGCAGGCCCGGCGTGATGCCAGTGCCAGCGCGGTGGCGCGCTCGTCATGGTCATTGACCTGCGCCGCCGCCAGGTCGATCACCTCCGGCGCTACCCCGCGCGTGCGCAGTTCGGCGCGAAGACTTCGGGTACCGCGGCGCCGCACTCCCACCCCGGTGCGCACGTAGGCCTCGGCATAGGCGGTGTCATCGATGAGACCGACAGCCGTGAGCCGGTCGAGCACCGCCGCGGTGACCTCCTCGGGGGCCCCCGCCTGCGACAGCTTTCGCTCGAGCTCAGTCCGCGTACGAGGCTGTACAGCCAGCAGATTCAGGCACCGCTCGCGGACCGCGGACTCCAGCTCCTGAGGCGATCCGGCAACGAAGGGACGGGGACGCGACCGGCCCGCCACGTCACCGCACCTCCGTCAGCAGGGGAACTGTCATGCATATGGAGGGCACTCCGGCGCTCCTGGTCAGAAGTCCACCGGGGTGGACGGCACCGGATCGACCAGATTGATCGGCTCGGCGTCGAGAACCGCGCCGATTCCGAGCTTCTCCTTGATCTTCTTCTCGATCTCATTGGCAAGGTCAGGATTGTCACGCAGGAAGCCCCGCGCGTTTTCCTTGCCCTGGCCGAGCTGCTCGCCCTCGTAGGTGTACCAAGCGCCCGCTTTGCGCACGATGCCGTGCTCGACGCCCATGTCGATCAGGCCGCCTTCACGGCTGATGCCTGAGCCGAAGATCATGTCGAACTCCGCCACCCGGAAGGGCGGGCTCACCTTGTTTTTCACGACCTTGACCTTGACCCGGCTACCGATGGCCTCGGTGCCGTCCTTCAAGGTCTCGATGCGCCGCACGTCGAGACGCACTGACGCGTAGAACTTCAGCGCCTTGCCGCCGGTGGTGGTCTCGGGCGAGCCGAACATGACCCCGATCTTTTCCCGCAGCTGGTTGATGAAGATCGCCGTGGTGCCCGATGTGCTCAGTGCACCGGTGATCTTGCGAAGAGCCTGGCTCATGAGCCGCGCCTGCAGACCCACGTGGCTATCACCCATCTCGCCCTCGATCTCGGCGCGCGGCACGAGCGCGGCCACCGAGTCGATCACGATGATGTCGAGCGCGCCGGAGCGGATCAGCATGTCAGCGATCTCCAGCGCCTGCTCCCCCGTATCGGGCTGGGAGACCAGCAGCGCGTCGGTATCGACCCCGAGCCGCTTCGCGTACTCGGGATCCATCGCATGCTCGGCATCGATGAAGCCGGCGATGCCTCCCGCGGCCTGGGCGCTGGCCACCGCATGCAGCGCCAGGCTCGTCTTACCGCTGGACTCCGGGCCGTAGATCTCCACGACCCGCCCGCGCGGCAGCCCGCCGATGCCGAGAGCAACATCGAGGGCGATCGAGCCGGTCGGGATGACCTGGATCGGCACATGCACGCTGTCGCCGAGCCGCATGATCGAGCCCTTGCCGTAGGACTTCTCTATCTGGGCAAGCGCATTCGCGAGCGCCTTTTCACGGTCGAGGCCTGCCATCGAAAGCTCCTCCGGGTAGTGCGATGAGGGTATGGATACGTCGGAACAAGCGGGACGCTAGGCGACCCCTGCGACAAAACCCTGCGGGCTGCGCGATCTGTGGATAACGCCGGTCGAAACCGGTGACGCCGACTGTAGGCGAACAAGCGTTCGAGGTGTGACCGACACGCCGACGTCTTTTCGGGGTGTCCCCGAGCCGAGCGGCAGAAGGAATTCGGGCGGTTTCGTCGTGGGCGGAACCGGCCATTGCTACCGCCCACTCACCTGTGCTTCGCGGGAACCTCGAACTCGTCGCACACCGCGCGCCACACGCCCTTGGTGTCATCTCCGTCGGCCAGGGCCTGCACAATCGTCCTGCTGCCGAGGCCGGCAATCACATGGTCACGCGCCAGCGACTCGGCGTAAGCGGGTCCGAATTGCTCGCCCATCCGGTACCAGAAGTCGGTCAGGCGCATCCTCCACAGGTACAGCGACCCGCGCTTTTTGTCACCCCCTCGCGGCAGACTTACAGCGTGACTTCCGATGCACTCGACCAGCTGTCGCCGGCCACCCGGGCCTGGTTCACGGCTGCCTTCTCCGCGCCCACCCCGGCGCAGCAGGGTGCGTGGACCGCGATCGCCGGTGGTCGTCATGCACTCGTCGTCGCTCCCACTGGTTCGGGCAAGACGCTCGCCGCCTTTCTCTGGGCACTCGACCGGCTGGCCAGCGCCCCGCCGCCGGCCGAGAAGCTGGCCCGCTGCCGGGTGCTCTACGTCAGCCCGCTGAAGGCACTGGCCGTCGACATCGAGCGCAATCTGCGCTCGCCGCTGGCCGGAATCCGCCACGCCGCCACGAGGCTGGGACTGCCCGAGCCGGCGATCCGCGTCGGGGTGCGCTCGGGTGACACCCCGGCCGATGAGCGGCGCCGCCTGGCCACCGCACCTCCGGACATCCTGATCACCACGCCGGAGTCGCTCTTCCTGCTGCTGACGAGCCAGGCGCGCGAGTCCTTGCGCGGGGTCGAGACGGTGATCGTCGACGAGATCCATGCCGTCGCCGGCACCAAGCGCGGAGCCCATCTCGCGGTGTGCCTCGAGCGGCTCGACGCGCTCCTCGAGCGTCCCGCGCAGCGCATCGGCCTTTCCGCGACGGTCCGCCCCGCATCCGAGGTCGCCCGCTTCCTCGGGGGCCAGCACCCGGTCGACATCGTCTCCCCGACCGGGAGCAAGACCGTCGAGCTGCGGGTCGAGGTCACGGTTGAAGACATGACCGCTGTGGGCGAGGTCAGCGCCCCAGCGCCGGAAGGTCCCGGGGCGGCTGCCGAAGGGGCGTCAGCAGCGTCAGCCGAGGCCCGAACCTCGATCTGGCCGAGCATCGAGCGCCGCGTCCTGGAGCTGGTCCGCGGTGCGAAGAGCACCATCGTCTTTGCCAATTCGCGCCGGCTGGCCGAGCGGCTTTGCAGCCGGCTCAATGAGCTGGCCGAGGCTGACGCCCTCGAGCAGGCGGGCAAAGACGGCGAACCGGTCGGCCCGTATCCACCGCTCGCCCCGTATCCGGCGGAGGTCCCGGGGCAAGCCGGCATCGGCGGGACACGGTCAGTTCCCGGCAGCTCGTTCACCGAGGTGGCCCGGCCGCACCACGGGAGCATGAGCCGCGAGCAGCGCTCCGAGGTGGAGGAGGCGCTGAAGTCCGGGCGGCTTCCCTGTGTCGTCGCGACGAGCAGCCTGGAGCTCGGAATCGACATGGGCGCCGTCGATCTGGTGGTGCAGGTCGAGTCGCCGCCGAGCGTGGCGAGCGGGCTGCAGCGCGTGGGTCGAGCCGGCCACCAGGTGGGTGCCGCCAGCACCGGGGTCGTGCTGCCCAAGCATCGGGGCGATCTCCTGCCGTGCGCGGTAGTGGCAGAACGGATGGCGGCCGGCGCCATCGAATCGCTGACGATCACGCGTAACCCGCTCGATGTGCTCGCCCAGCACGTCGTCGCGATGGTGTCGGTGGAGCCCTGGGACGCCCTCGAACTCCTCGAGCTCGTTCGTCGTACCGCCCCCTACTCCGGCTTGCCGACGAGTGCATACGAGGGGGTGCTCGACATGCTCGCCGGCCGCTACCCGTCCGACGCGTTTGCCGAGCTACGCCCGCGCCTGGTCTGGGATCGGGTCGAGGGCACCCTCACTGCGCGGCCCGGCGCCCAGCGCCTCGCCGTCACCAGCGGGGGCACGATTCCTGACCGGGGACTGTTCGGTGTCTATCTCGTCGCGGGGGCTGACGGAGGCGGTCCCGGCAGGCGGGTCGGCGAGTTCGACGAGGAGATGGTCTACGAGTCCCGCGTCGGCGATGTGATCCTGCTCGGCTCGTCCTCCTGGCGGATCGAAGACATCGGCGCCGATCGGGTGCTCGTCTCCCCCGCCCCCGGGCAGCCCGGCAAGCTGCCGTTCTGGCACGGCGACGCTCCTGGGCGGCCGATCGAACTGGGGCGCGCGATGGGTGCGTTCTCCCGTGAGCTGTCCGGGCTCGACGAAGCGGACGCCGCTTCCCGATTGGCAGCCGCCGGGCTCGACGACTGGGCTCAGGGCAATCTGCTGGCCTATCTGAACGAGCAGCGCGAGGCCACCGGAGCGCTGCCGGATGACCGCACGATCATCGTCGAACGCTTCCGCGACGAACTGGGAGACTGGCGCCTTGCGGTCCATTCACCGTTCGGCGCCCAGGTTCATGCGCCGTGGGCGCTCGCGGTGGCCGCCCGCGTTCGGGAAACCACCGGCCTTGACGCCCAGGTGTTGCACTCCGATGACGGGCTGATCCTGCGGCTGCCGGACGGCGATGAGCCACCCTCGGCTGATCTGGTCCTGCTGGCCGCCGACGACGTCGAGCAGATCGTGCAGTCCGAGGTGGGCGGCAGCGCGCTGTTCGCGAGCCGTTTCCGCGAGTGCGCAGCGCGCGCGCTGCTGCTCCCCCGGCGGGATCCGACCCGCCGAACGCCCCTGTGGCAGCAGCGCCAGCGCGCGGCCCAGTTGCTCTCGGTCGCCAGCGTCCATCCGGATTTCCCGATCGTGCTGGAGGCGGTTCGCGAGTGCCTGCAGGACGTCTTCGACGTGCCGGGGCTGGTCTCGCTCATGCGCGATCTCGCCGGCCGTGCCGTCCGGCTGGTCGAGGTCGAGACCCCGGCGCCGTCACCCTTCGCCCGCTCGCTGCTCTTCGGCTACGTCGGGGCGTTCATGTACGAGGGCGACAGCCCACTCGCCGAACGCCGGGCGCAGGCGCTCTCGCTCGACAGCAGGCTGCTGGCCGAGCTGCTCGGTTCGGCCGAGCTGCGCGAGCTGCTCGACCCCGACGCGCTCGGGGAGATCGAAGCCGAGCTCCAGCGGCTCGCTCCGGGTCGCCAAGCCCGCGGCGTCGAGGGAATCGCCGATCTCTTGCGCGTCCTGGGCGATCTGACCGAGGCCGAGGTCGGGGCCCGGCTGACCCCACCGGAATCCGGCACGATCCCCGCGCTGCTCGCCGAACTCGAGAAGGCCCGACGCGCGCTGCGGGTACGCATCGCCGGCGAGGAGCGCTGGGTGGCGGTCGAGGATGCCGGCCGGCTGCGCGACGCCCTCGGCGTACCCATGCCCGTGGGAGTGCCTGACGTGTTCCTGGAGCCGGTCAACGATCCCTTCGGGGATCTGATCAGCCGATTCGCTCGTACCCGAGGCCCTTTTGTGGCGGCCGACGCCGCCGCCCGGTACGGGCTTGGCAGCTCGCTCGTCACGGCGGCTCTCGACCGGTTGGCGGCGAAGGGCCGCATCCTGTCCGGCGAGTTCCGGCCGGGCGGGTCGGGCCTGGAGTGGTGCGACGCCGAGGTGCTACGGATGCTGCGCCGGCGCAGCCTCGCCAAGCTAAGGCGCGAGGTGGAGCCGGTGCCACTGGCCGCTCTCTCCCGTTTCCTGCCCGATTGGCTGGGCACCGGGAAGTCCGCGCGCCGCGGCGTCGATGCGCTGGCGCGCGCCATCGAGCAGCTGGCGGGCGCGGCCATCCCCGCGAGCGCGCTGGAGACACTCGTGCTGCCTGCGCGGGTTCGCGACTACACGCCGGCCCAGCTGGACGAACTTTGTGCCAGCGGCGAGGTGGTGTGGGCCGGAGCCGGCTCGCTGCCGGGCAATGACGGGTGGGTGCGGCTCGTTCCGGCGGAGGCCGCGACGCTCCTGCTGCCGCCTGCGCTGGAGACGCTCACGCTCGGCCCACCTCACGACGCCATCCTGGCGGCGCTCGACGGCGGGCAGGCGCTCTTCTTCCGCGCGCTGGCCGATACCGCCTGGGGTGGGTCGGAGCCGGCGGATGACGCGACGCTCGTGGCGGCACTTTGGGATCTGGTCTGGGCGGGCTTCGTCACCAACGACACCTTGGCGCCGATGCGGGTGCTGCTCGCCGGAAAGGCCGGCGGGGGTCGCAGCGCTGCCGTGACGCCACCCCGGCGCCGGTCCCGGTACGCCCGCTACGGCCGGCCGGCGCTGCCGACCCGGGCGGGGCCGCCGACGGCGGGAGGACGCTGGTGGCGGCTGCCCGATAGGGAGCCCGCCGCGACCCGCCGGCTCCACGCAGTCGCGGCGGCGCTGCTGGACCGGCACGGTGTGCTGACCCGCGGCGCCGTGGCCGCCGAGCAGATTCCCGGTGGTTTCTCCGCGGTGTACCCGGTGCTGTCGGCGTTCGAGGATGCCGGCCGCTGCCGCCGCGGCTACTTCGTCGAGGGATTGGGCGCGGCGCAATTCGCGGTGCCCGGGGCCGTAGACCGGATGCGAGCCCTCGCGGCCGAGGCTCAGCGCGCAGAGCAGGAACCGGCCTGGAGTTCACCGGTGCCGCCGAGCTGGGAGGCGCGCGATACCCAGCGGGCCGGAGCACGATCGCCGGGCCTCGTGCTCGCGGCGACCGACCCGGCGAGTCCCTTCGGCGCGGCCCTGCCCTGGCCCGACCGCGGGGAGGAGGGCGGCCACCGCCCGGGCCGTAAGGCCGGAGCGCTCGTGGTGATGGTCGAGGGCGAGCTCGTGATGTACGTCGAGCGCGGCGGCAAGTCGCTGCTCACCTGGAGCGATGATCCCGACGCACTGGCGGCCGCGGCCGAAGGCTTGGCGACGGCCGCCCGCGCCGGGGCACTCGGCCGGCTGTCGGTCGAGCGCGCCGACGGCGAGCATGTCTTCGGCGCCGACGCCGTGGCGAGCGCCCTTGCGGGAGCAGGCTTTCGGGCCACACCGAGGGGGTTGCGATTGCGAGGGTGACCATCGGTCTCCAGGGTCGACCGCTAAGCGGCGGCGGCCCCCTTTCGCGCGGCGGCCTGCGCTAGCCGGCGGCAGGCGGCACCATGGACTGATGCCTGAGGGCGACACCGTGTGGCTCGCTGGGCGGCGCCTGGATCAGGCGCTGTCCGGCCGCCGTTTGGTGCGCAGCGACTTCCGGGTCCCGCAGCTGGCCACCACCGACCTCAGCGGCCGCACGGTGCTCGGCGTCGCCAGCCGCGGCAAGCATTTGCTCACCCGCATCGAAGGCGGGCTCACACTGCATACCCACTTCAAGATGGAGGGCAGCTGGCAGATCTACCGAACCGGTCAGCGCTGGCGGGCGCCGAGCCACGAGATCCGCGTCGTGCTCGCCAATCAGGAGGCGGTGTGCGTGGGTGTGCGGCTGGCCATCGTCGAATTGCTCCCTTCGGCGAAAGAGGCCGACGCCGTCGGGCATCTCGGGCCGGATCTGCTCGCTGAGGATTGGGGGCCGGACGCAGAACTCGAGGCGTTGCAGCGGCTCTCAGGCGTCCCCGACCGCGAGATCGGGACGGCGCTGCTGGACCAGCGCAACTTCGCCGGGCTCGGCAACATGTGGCGCTGTGAAGTGCTCTTCCTGCGCGGGATCAACCCGTTCCGTCCGGTGGCGTCCGTCACCGACTTGCCACGGCTGATCGACCTGTCGCACCGACTGCTGCTGGCCAACCGCGAGCGCGCCGGGCAAGCCACCACCGGAGACCTGCATCGCGGCGCCTCGAACTACGTCTACGGGCGCAAGGGCCTGCCCTGCCGGCGCTGCCACACGCCTATCCAGCGCGCCTCGCAAGGGGACCCGGGATATGAGCGGGAGACCTACTGGTGTCCGCGCTGCCAACCCGCGTGACCCGGCTGCCTCACCCTCGCTGAAGCAGCTGGACGAGCCCTTGGCTCACGAACCTGGAGGCGTCGCTTCCTGGCCCTGGGGATTCGTGACGCCAGGCGCTGCCGCACCGCCCGCCTCGATGGCGCCCTGATCAGTCTTCTTCTCCAGCGAAGGCGTCCCTCCTGCGGAAGATCCTGCGGTCATGGACGCGCGAATCGCCTCGAGCCGGCTGGACGCCGCCGAGTCGATGGTGGCCTTGCGTACCTCGAGCATGCGGGCTTCGACGCCGCCGCCGGCCAGCTCGTTCTGACCCAGGGCTGTCGCGTAACGGGCTTCGATCTTCTCGCGTACCTCCGCCAGCGTCGGGGTGTCGCCCTGCGGCGCCAGCTCGGACATCGCCCCGAGAGCGCTGTTCATCTGCTCCTGCATCTTCGCGCTCTGCAGCTGGGTCATCAGCTTGGACTTCTCGGCGATCGACTGGCGCAGCCGGAACTCGTTGTCGGCCACGGCCTGCTTGGCTTGATCGACCGCCGAAAGGGCCTGCCCGTGCAGCGCCTTCAGGTCCTCCACCGCGGATTCGGCGCTGACCAGCTGACCGGCGAAGGTCGTCGCCGCCTGCTCGAACTCGTTGGCCTTCACCAGATCACCTGACGCGCGGGCCTGGTCGGACAGCACCAGGGACTGGCGGGCCGAGGTGCTGAGCTTGTCGATCTCACTCATCTGACGGCCCAGGCGCATCTCGATCTGATGCCGGTTGGCGAGCACCGTAGCGGCCTGTGCGGTCAGCGCCTGGTGCTGCTTCTTGGCGTCATCGATCGCCTGCTCGATCTGGATGGCCGGGTCGGCCTTCTCATCGAACTTCTTGTTCGCGTACGCATTCGAGTAGCGGAACATGCGCCTGAAGAAATTCGGCATGCCCTGGATGCTGCCACGTCAGGCTGGGGAATGGCACTGTGCACAGCTGGCGGAAGCCGCCCACCAGCGCCGGGCGACCGATGTTGGGAGAGCCTCAGGCAGCGCGGTTGACGACCAGCGACGGCCGCGTGCCCGGCCCGGGCAGGGTGCCGACGGGAGCCGCGGGAACGGCGTGCATGGCGCCAAGCTCTGCGAGCGCCAGCTCTCCGCTGACCTCACGCAGGACGCGCGACAGCGGGACATCCAGCGCATCGCAGATGGCAGCCAGGAGCTCGGAGCTGGCTTCCTTCTGCCCGCGCTCGACCTCTGACAGGTAGCCGAGGGAAACCCGCGCGTCACTGGAAACCTCGCGCAGGGTGCGGTGCTGGGCGAGGCGCTCGCGGCGAAGCGCATCACCGATCAAGCGACGCAGGACGGCCATGCAGCACCTCCCGGGTAAAGAAGCACGCCGGCCCCCATGGGAACCGACGCCCCGAACAAAGAACGGATTCTCACCGTACAACCACGATGAGCCTCAGACCCATCCCGACAAGCCGATCACGCCGAGGGCGGAATCGGGAACCAGCGCCTCGGTCAACGCTCCGGTCACGGCTCAGTGACAGCTCAAGTGAGGAGGTTGCGCCGGAGCAGATCGAGCGCCTGGACCACGCTGAGCATGCGCACGAGCGGACGATCCCCAGGCAGTTGCACGTGACGGGTCTGCGTGCCGCCGGGCCCGGCGATCCCCATGAAGAGCGTGCCCACCGGATGCCCTTCGGACTCCGTCGGCCCGGCGACGCCGGTGGTGGACAGCCCCCAGTTCGCCCCGAGACGCTCGCGCACCCCGGTGGCCATCCGCGCAGCCGTCTCCTCGGTCACGGCGCCGCGGGCGACGGCATTCGCACCCAGCAGCTGATCCTTCAGCTCCGCCTGATACGCGACGACCCCGCCGCGGAAGGTCTCGCTCGCCCCCGGCGTCTCGGAAAGCCGGCCCGCGAGGAGCCCGCCGGTGAGTGACTCGGCCACCGCGACCGTCTCCCCACGCTCGAGGAGCAGCCGGTGCACGACGCCTTCGAGCGTCTCGTCGTCGATCCCGTACAGCCCTTCACCGAGCGCCTCGCGTCCGAACTTCTCGACGGGTTCGATGATTCTGTACGCGTCGGCCCGGTTGGCCGCCCGCGCCGTGATGCGCACCCGGGTCTGGCCGCCGGACGCGAGGAAGGCGATCGTCGGGTTGCGATCCTGACCAGGGACGGCCTCGGCCGCCAGCCGGTCGACCTCCGGCGCCATCGCCTCCGCGACGGCCGATTCCCACATGCCCGAGGTGTGCAGCACCCGGTGCACCACGACGGCCGGTTCGCCTTGGCGGCGCAGCAGATCGGGCAGCACCGAGGCGGCGAACATCGCCTGCATCTCGTGCGGCGGGCCCGGCAGCGCATACGCGACGCCGCCGAGCATTTCGAGCTTGATCCCCGGCGCGGTGCCGCGCTCGTTGGGAAGCGGCTCCGCACCCGCCGGGAGGTCGGCTTGCCGGTAGTTCATGTCGGGCACGGTGCGGCGCAGGTCGCGAAAACGCCGCCGCAGCTGGCTTTCCAGAAAGTCGTCGCGGAGCAGCTCGACTCCGGCAGCGCGGGCCAATCCCTCGCGGGTCAGGTCGTCCTGGGTCGGCCCGAGGCCGCCGGTGAGCAGCACGGCGTCGGCTCTGGCAAACGCTGCGCGCAGGGCTTCGGCGATGGTCTCGATGTCGTCACCGACGACGCCGCTGTGGGTGAGGGTGATGCCGACGTCGGCCAGCTGGCGTCCGAGCTGCGCCGCGTTGCCGTTGAGGATGTCGCCGTAGAGCAGTTCATCGCCAACCGCGAGGAGTTCAGCGCGCACCGGCTGCCCGTCGCATCGAGAGCGCGGTGCCGACGTAATCAACCGCAGTAACCAGGGCGACGGCCACCGCCACCCCGAGAATCACTGACGCGACAACGTGCAGCGGTCCCGACAGCGGCAGCACGTAGAGCCCGATGCCGACGTTCAGCAGCAGGGTCTTCAACTTGCCGCCGCGGCTGGCCGGAATGACGCCGTGGCGCAGCACCCAGAAGCGCAGCAGCGTCACGCCGATCTCGCGGGCCAGCACGATCGCCGTCACCCACCACGACAGGTCATGCAGGATCGACAGCCCCACCAGCGCGGTGCCGACGAGGGCCTTGTCGGCGATCGGGTCTGCCAGCTTGCCGAACTCGGTCACCAGGCCGCGGGCCCGGGCGATCTGGCCGTCCAGCCGGTCGGTGAAAGCGGCCGTTGCGAAGGCCCCCCAGGCGGCGATGCGCCAGCCCGTCTCGTGACCGGTGCCGGCGAACAGGAACACCGCGAAGAACGGCACCAGCACGATCCGGAAGCCGGTGAGCGCGTTCGCGACATTCCAGACGCCGACGCCCGAGGCTGCGTCGCCGGCGGGGTCGGGAACGGCCGGAACGGCCTGCAGGCGCTGCTGGAGACGGGCCGCTGCTTCGGCGCCGGCGTGCGCGGCCTGGGTTCCGCGGGCCGTCCCGATGCGCGGGTTCGGCTCGTCGGGGCGGGGGGTCACCTGGGAATCCACCGTCAGCTCGCCGCTCACCGTTCCGCGCCCTGCGGGACCAACACGGCAGCGAGTCGGGTCTCGAGGTCGACGCCGTTGCTCGCGACGATATCGGCACGTACCAGATCGCCGACCCGCGGGACGTCATCGCCCGGCGCCCAGCGCACCTCGCACGAGCCGTCGACCTCGGGCGCCTGATGCGCGGCCCGGCCCTCGGCAAATCCGGCTTCGGCATCGACCTCTTCGACGAGCACCTCGACGACACTGCCGACCCTCTCCTCGGCCCGAGCGGCGGTGAGCTGCTCGGCGAGGTCGACCAATTTCGTCAGGCGCCGGGCAATCGTCGCCGCGCCGACCTTGCCGGGCAGGCCGGCGGCCTCGGTGCCGTCCTCGTCGCTGTAGCCGAAGACGCCCACGGCATCGAGCCCGGCTCCCTCGAGAAAGTCCGTGAGCGCCTTGACGTCAGCCCGCGTCTCGCCGGGGAAGCCGACGATCACATTGCTGCGCGCACCCAGATCGGGCGCCATCCGGCGACCCTGCGCCAGCAGTTCCAGGAAGCGCTCGCCGTCGCCGAAGCGCCGCATCCGGCGCAGCACCTCACCGCTCGCATGCTGGAAGGAAAGGTCCAGGTAGGGCGCAACACCGGCGGTGGTCAGGATCGTCTCGAGCAGACCTGGGCGCAGCTCGGCCGGCTGCAGGTAGGCCACGCGTACCCGCAGCACGCCCGAGACCGAAGCCAGCGCCGGCAGCAGCTGCTCGAGCAGCCGCACGTCACCGAGGTCCTTGCCGTAGGCGGTCGAGTTCTCGCTGACCAGGACCAGCTCGCGTACGCCATCAGCGGCAAGCATCTCGGCTTCGGCGAGGATGTCCTCCGGCCGGCGCGAGACGAACGCGCCGCGAAAGCTCGGGATAGCGCAGAACGAGCAACGCCGGTCGCAGCCGGACGCGAGCTTCAGCGACGCGACGGGACCGCCCGAAAGGCGCCGCCGCAGGGTGCGCGGGCCGGGGCCGGCGGGCAGCGGGTCATCGGCGAAACCGTGGCCCGGGGTCGAGACGCGAGAAGCGCCCCGATCGGCCGGGGTGATGGGCAGCAGGGTGCGCCGGTCGCGCGGCGTGTGAGCGGACGGGCGCTCGCCGGCGATGATCGCGTCCAGTCGAGACGCGATCGCCGGGTAATCGTCGAAGCCGAGCACCGCCGATGCTTCGGGTAACGCGTCGGCGAGCTCGCGGCCGTAGCGCTCCGCCATGCACCCGACGGCAACGACCGGGCTCCCTGCGGCGGCGTCTGAAGCCTCGAGCAGCGCATCGACCGAGTCCTTCTTGGCTGCGGCGATGAAGCCACAGGTGTTGACCAGCACCGCATCCGCACCGGCGGGATCGTCGACGATCTCCCAGCCGCCGGCGGCCAGCCGGCCCGCGAGTTCCTCGGAATCCACCTCGTTACGTGCGCAGCCCAGCGTGACGAGGGCGGCACGGCGGGGGGGCATCCCCCGAGGGTAACCGCCGGGTCAGCTCGCTTGATCGACCGCTTGGCCGGTCATCAGCTACCGGGACATTGCGCGGTTCCACGCGCCAGGGTCAGGGTGACGACCTGTCGCGGACCGCCCAGCACCCCCAGCGGATGGCCGTTGCACGAAACCGCCGCCGCGCTCGCGTCGCCGATCGTCGCCTCCAGCTGCCCGGCGGCGTGCAGATCCGTCGGGTTGTTCGAGGGCTGGACGACGCGCTGGATCAGCTGCACGCCGCGCTCGTCCACGACGTCGAGCCAGCTCGGCTTGGACGTCAGCACAATCCGCAGAGTGACGCCTTCGGCGGGCACCGGGAAGATCAGCGACGGCGCGTGAGCGGTGGCCTTCGGCGTCAGCGTCTTGGTTTTGGCAGGAACCAGGCTCGTGCTGCCGGTCGGGTGAACCTTGTCCTTGGAACCGGGAAGCAGCAGCTGCGCCAGCGCGATGACGATCACGACGACGAGCAGCCCCGCCATCACCAGCGGCCAGCGCGGGCCGGTCTTGGGCGTCCCGCTCGAGCGCAGGCTCACCTCGGCGGCGTCGGTGTCGGGCACGAGTACCGGCGCCGACGACGTGCCGTGGCTGGCATCGAACGCGGCCAGCAGCGGGGTCGGGTCGAGGCCGAGCGCCTGAGCGAGCGTGCGCAGATGCCCGCGGGCGTAGACCACCCCTCCGCTCGGGCGGATGTCGTCGCGCTCGAGTGCGGTGATCACCGAGGGGCGGATGTTCGTGCGGCGGCGCAGGTCGTCCACCGAGAAGCCGTGCGCGACCCGGGCCCGGGCCAGTTGCGCGCCGACCGGGCCACGCTCCCCCGTCGTCGCGTCCGCCTGCTCAGTGACAGACACCGGCTCCACCCACTCTGAACGTCAGGAATACCGCGCAAAGCGTAATTCGGTCACGCCATGACCACTGGCCGCGCCGCGCCGGGGAAATCCGGCCATCAGCGCACTCACATCCCCCGTTCAGTCCCGGGTCAGCCACCGCGAAGCGTGACGAGAACGCTCTCCAGCTCCTCGGGGATGATCAACACCTCGCGCGCCTTCGAACCCTCGCTCGGCCCGACCACCCCGCGCGATTCCATCAGGTCCATCAGGCGCCCGGCCTTGGCGAAGCCGACGCGCAGCTTGCGCTGCAGCATCGAGGTCGAGCCGAACTGGGTGCTGACGACGAGCTCGACCGCCTGCAGGAGCAGCTGCAGATCATCGCCGACGTCCTCGTCCACCTCGCGCTTGGGCTCCGCGGCCGGGGCGTCGACGTCCTCGCGATAGACCGGCTGCGCCTGCTCTTTCGAGAACTGCACGACTTTGGCGATCTCGTCCTCGGAGACGAACGCACCCTGGACCCGGTTGGGCTTGTTGGCGCCCATGGGCAGGAAGAGCGCGTCACCGAGGCCGACCAGCTTCTCCGCGCCCGGCTGGTCGAGGATCACGCGGCTGTCGGCAAGGCTCGCGGTCGCGAACGCCAGCCGGCTCGGCACGTTGGCCTTGATCAGACCGGTCACGACATCGACGCTCGGTCGCTGGGTCGCGAGCACGAGGTGGATGCCGGCGGCGCGGGCCAGCTGGGTGATCCGAACGATCGAGTCCTCGACGTCACGCGGGGCGACCATCATCAGGTCGGCCAGCTCGTCGACGATCACCAGCAGGTAGGGATACGGCGCGTAGACCCGCTCGCTGCCGGGAGGCGCGGTGATCTCGCCGGCGAGCACCTTGCGGTTGAAGTCGTCGACGTGGCGGACCCCGCTGGCCGACAGATCCTCGTAGCGGTAGTCCATCTCGCGGACCACCCACTGCAGCGCCTCCGCGGCCTTCTTCGGGTTGGTGATGATCGGGGTCACCAGGTGCGGGATGCCGGCGTACGCAGTGAGCTCGACGCGCTTCGGGTCGACCAGCACGAGCCTGACCTGCTCGGGAGTGGCCCTCGCGAGCACGGAAGTGATGATCGTGTTGATGCACGTCGACTTGCCGGAGCCGGTGGCTCCCGCGACGAGGATGTGCGGCATCTTCTGCAGGTTGGCAACGACGAAGCGGCCTTCGATGTCCTTGCCGAGCCCGACGAGCAGCGGGTGCGGGTCGAGCGTCGCGGTGGCGCTGCGCAGGACATCTCCGAGGCTGACGTTTTCCCGGTCGGTGTTGGGGATCTCGACGCCGACCGCGCTCTTGCCTGGGATCACGTCGATGATCCGTACGTCGGGGCTCTTCACGGCGTAGCCGATGTTGCGCAGCAGTGCCTTGATCCGCTCGACCTTGACCGCCGGGCCGAGCTCCACCTCATAGCGGGTGACGGTCGGACCGCGGGAAAAGCCGGTGACCGCGGCGTCCACGTCGAAGCTGCGGAAGACGTCGGTCAGAGCGGCGATCACCGCGTCGTTGGCTTTGGTACGCGCCTTGGCAGGCGAGCCGTCGCGCAGCAGCTCGGGCGGGGGAAGCTTGTAGTCACCCGACGCGGGGAGCGGCAGCTGCTCCGCCTTCTTCGGCACCGGTACCGGGTCGCGCGGGCTGGGCGGCGCGGCGGCAGCCGGCTCGTCTTCACCGGTGGCGGCAGCGAAGCCGGCCGACTTGTCCTTGGCGACGTCGTAGGGAGCGTCGGGTGAATCGGCGGAGAAGACGCCGACCCGGCTGCGCGGCGAGCGGGTCCGCTTGACCGGCGTGACGTCATCCCGCAGGTCGATCTCGAGATCCCCGTCCTCCTCCGCGTCCTCGGCGGTGCGGTGCAGCAGGCGGTCGCTGAGCATGAGCAGCCGCGAGGGCAGGCTCGCCAGTGGCGTACGCGTGAGGACGCAGATCCCGAAGATCGCGAGCAACGCGAGCAGGGGCGCCGCGACGTAGGGGGTCAGCCCGCTGGCCAGAGGCGAGGACGAGAGATAGCCGATGTCGCCGCCGGCGTGACGCATCGCCGAGGCGCCCTTGGTCGAATCCGGGACCCCATGGGCGATGTGCACGATCCCCAGCACGCCGAAGGCGATGCAGAGCCAGCCGACCACGAGTCGACCGCCCGAGCCGGGTTCCGCAGGGTGGCGGACCAGCCGCCAGGCGAGCAGGACCAGCAAGGGCGGCAGCCACGCCGCTCCCGATCCCACCGCGCTGCGCAACACATTCGCGACGACGCGACCGGCCGGGCCACCGGCCGACCACCAGACGGCGGCGGCCGTCACGACACCAAGAGCCAGGATGGCCAGCCCGAGGCCGTCGCGGCGGGCGGCAGGTTCGAGTTTGAGCTCGCGGGCCCCGCTGCCGACAGCGCGGACCGCAGCGCCGAGCCCGCGGGCGATGCCGAGGTAGATGCCCCGGATCAGCCGGTAAACGGCCCGGACCAGGACCACGAGCAAAGGCTGGCGCTTGGGCGCGCGTCCCCGGCCGCCACGGCTTTGCCCACGCTTGGCAGCCTTGGCAGGCGGGCGCCTGCGGGCGGTGGTGGAGCGGGTGCCGGAGCGCGCGGGCGACCGGCCGCCCCTCGTCGAGGTCGGCACGTACAACACGGTGACACGGCCGGGCGTCCGGATCGCCCATTGGACGAGCGAGTCGCTCCGAAATCCGTCGCGTCCGCCATCAGCGCAAACCCTGCGACTCGGGCCTGGCGACGGAACTCACAGCGAGCTCACAGTGCCACGGGACATATGCCACAAGCCCTCCGGGCAAGGTCGAAGGACAGGTCCAGAACCTGCGGCTACGCGCCGAGGATTTGGGTGGAAGGGCCCCCCAACGGCCGGATGAAACGAAAGGCGGACTTCGTGTCGCACCCGCTCGTGCGCCGGACCTGGGCCGTGGCGATCCGCACCAAGACCAGCGCGCTGTCCACGCCGCTCGCC
>DATAVO010000209.1:0-52156 GCA_036267695.1 Frankiaceae bacterium | reverse complement strand
GAGTCCGTCTAAGAGGGCTTGGTGGGACAGGCCGACGATGATGGTGTGCCGGCTGCCGCCTTCACCGTGGCAGGTTTCGGCGTGGGCGCTGGCATGCCGGGCCATCTGTACGAGTGCTTCGGCCCGCCGGGACGGTGCCGTTTCGGTCAGCGGGTCACCGTCAGGATCGGGCTTTCGCGTGAAGCTCGCGATGGCGTTCGACACGATGAGTCCGGCTTCGGCGTCGAGCCAGCCATCCAGACGCCAACGGCCATCGAGGGTTTCGGACACGTTCAGGTGCTGGGCGGCGCGTTTGCTGGCCGCGTCCCGGTCGGACTGTTCTGGCACCGCGGCGGCGAGGAGTTCTTCGGCGACGACCCGGAGCTGGCGGGGGGTCAAAGGCGACGCCTGCTGGGCCAGGAACGCTTCCAGATCAGCAGCGAGATGACTTTCCAGCTCGGTGGTGGCCTGCTGGATGATCCGGGCATGGTCCAGGCCGAGTTCGCCGGCTTCCCAGCCTTTCGCGGTGACCGGCATCCGATCCGCGAGAGCACGGCCGACCTTCACCCGCTTGGACACCCAGCCATCAGACTCACCGGAGATGCCGCGCACGTAGGCGGTGGTCGAGGCGGCGCCATCGCGGCCGTATTCACCCGACCGGTCCGCCCGCTCGATCAGTCGGCACGTCAGCAGATCGACCTGGCGCCCGGCGCCGATCACTTCTGGCAGCGATTCCACGGCAAGGACACCTGAGGTGTCCGATGAAACGGCAGCGGCGAGTTCGGCGGCGAGCGCATGCAACTGCGCCGCCTTCACCCCGAACTCTGATTCGATCATGTGTTCGATTTTAGCAGAAGACCCGCAGCTCAGGCGAGCCATTCTCATTCCAGTGCGGCGGTCGTTGAAGATGTCCTCGCGCCTACGTTCGCTTCCGAACAGGTAGCGCTCGTGGTGTGCGCGAAGAGGAAGCTGCAAGCTCGACTAGATGCTCGCGCGTTGGCGGGCCTGGCACAAACCGCCGATCCCACTGGAAAACCGTGCAAAGGCCGGTTTCATCCGAGCAGGCAGGACCAGAAAATTGTCGGAGCCCAGAAGTAGGACAGCCCTGGAGCCAATGAGCTCCCCCGATGGAGGTGTCCCAGATGGAGATTCAGTTCGTTTCGAGCGTTGCACCGATCGTCCGCGATCCGGCCGAGGCGCGGTCGTTGTACACCGACGCCCTTGGTCTGTCCTTTGAAAACGAGGCGGGTGACTACCGGTTCACGCATGAGTTGGAGGGGGCGAAGCACTTTGGTTTGTGGCCGCTCTCCGAGGCCGCGATGGCGGCCTTCGGCACGAGCGAGTGGCCTCCGGACGTCCCGGTGCCGCAAGCCAGCATCGAGTTCGAGGTCGCCGACGTTGCCGCGGCGGCCGCCGAGCTTTCGGGAAAGGGTTACCGGCTGCTTCACGACGCGCGCACTGAGCCCTGGGGCCAGATCACCGCACGGTTGTTGACGGCTGACGGTCTGCTTCTCGCGGTGTGCTACACCCCGCAGTTCCATGATTGAGAGGCCCGGATAGGCCGGCGAAAGTCCGCTGTAGCGGCTCGGTAGGTTCCGGTGACGTCCGCAGCGGCGACAGAGGAGAACCATGACCGTCAGCCCTGAGGATTTCATCGCCATCTGCGACCTGTGCTACAGCTACGCCGCTGGAGTGGACGGTCATGATTGGACGCTCCTGCGCTCGATCTTCACTGATCGGGTCGTCTTCGATTTCTCCAGCCTCACGGACCGCCCGGCGGTGGAGCTGGCGGCCGACGACTGGGTGGCGGGGATCCAGCCGTTGTTCACCGGGCTGGCGGCGACGCAGCATTCGATGACCAACCCGCGCATAGCCCTCGACGGCGAGAGCGCCGGCACTGGCGTCCTGACGATGTACATGCAGGCCGAGCACATCCTGGACGCCGATGACCCGACCTCGTACTTCACCGTCGGGGGCTACTACACGAACCGGGTCCGGCGCACGGACGGACGCTGGCGGATTGCCGAGGTGAAGTTGACCATCCTGTGGCAGCGCGGCCGCCCCGACATCTTGGGCTAGCCGATCTTCAATCCGTGCGGTCAGACCGACCCCGCGAATCCCGCGCTATTCAGCAGCCCGGCGACTTGCTGGTATCGGCCCACCGGAACGAGGTGCACACCGTCAAAAACCCCGCAGCGCTTGAGTTCTTGGACGAGCCCGAGCGCCCGGACGACTCCTGCATCGCGGTCTGTCTCGAGAGCGTCGATGAGATCGGCGGGGACGTCGATCTCCGGCAGGTCTGCGGCGATACGTGCGGCCATCTTCGCACTCGCCATCACAAGCACCCCGGCGAACACCTTGCCCGGGAAGTCCAGCGCCTGCCGCCAGGCGATGAGCTTGTCGACGTCGAAACAGGCTTGGACCAAAAGGAAATCGGCGTCGTGCTTCCACTCGGGGACCGTGCCGCCGGACCGCGCCGTGACGCCGAGCGAGAAGTCGGCGTCCGGGTAGGCGCGAGCTTCGGTGAGCATCTGGCGCACTGTGAGATCAGAACGCGAGCCGACCGCTGGATCATCACCTCTGACGAAGAGGAAGTCGCGGACCCCGTAAGCGGCGGCGGTGAGCAGATCGCGCTGGAAGCCGAGCAGGTTGCGGTCGCGGCTGTTGACGCAGGCGATCGCCTTTCCGCCGAGGTCTGCGACCTCACGGGCGACCGCAATGCTGGAAACGGTCGCGCGTCCGATGTGATTGTCGGGAATCAGGAACAGATCGGTGATCGCGTCGAACGCGACGATCTGCCGGCGCACCCGGCGCAGGTCGGGCGTGGTGGCGGGCTCGATCTCGCAGAGGATCGAGAAGTCGGCGGCGGGCATGCTCTCAGTATCGCCGAGCACGCGGTCAGCTCGCCGATTTGCGGCCCACGAGATGGAACACACGGCTGAGCTGGCGATAGGGGTCGCGCCGGGCGGCTTCAAGTTCCACCGCACAGGTGGCGCGGACCTGCGCCGCATCGCGCGGATCCAGCTCGGTACCGCTGAATTCGAGCCAATCGACAAACAGCCAAACCCCATACCAATCCACGGGTTTCACCCCACCCGCTCGCAGAAGTTCGCTGAGCTCGTCCACCGTGTCGGCGCGGCCCTGCACCCCCAGCACCCCGATCTCGGTCCTCGCATCGAACGATGCCAGCGCATCCTCCCAGCGCCGCTCGAGGGCCGGGCGCACCACACTCGCGTGCGCATTTCCGGTCATGATCGAGACCGTCCCGCCGGGTGCAGCGCAACGGCACAGCTCTTCGACCAGATCATCCGGCTGATCGAGATAGCCGAGCACGCCATGGCACAGCACCGCATCGAACCGGCGGCCATCCACGGCGTCGGCCGCGCCCTCCCCGTCGGCCTGCACGAAGCTCACGCGCTGCTGCGCCTCATCCGGCAGTCGCTCGAGACGCTGCCGGGCTTTCTCCAGCATCGCCGGCGACGGGTCCAGCAGGGTGACGTCGTAGCCGGCTTCGGCCAGCGGGAACGACTGGTGCCCCGCACCACCGCCGACATCGAGGACCGTCGCCGGCGCCTTCGGGAGATGCTCGAGCAGCTGCTGGTGCATCACGTAGGTGCGCACGTACCCCTTGACCGTGGCATACGCGTCGTCGGCAAATTTGTCTGCCAGCGCAGCCCACGTGTCGGTGTCATCGGCCATGACGACACGATACAAGTTAGTAGTTAGTAACTGGTAACTTGATCTCTGTGGTCACCCGGATGAGCGGAGCTGAACGGCGAAGCCAGGTGCTCGGGATCGCCGCCGTGGAGTTCGCGAACCATGGGCTGCACGGCGCATCAGTCGAGGCGATCGCGCGAGAGGCGGGCATCACGCAGACCTACGTCTTCCGCATGTTCGGGACCAAGAAAGCGCTCTTCGCCGAGCTCGTCGGCGCCGCATTCGACCACTTCAGCGATGGCATGGCGCAGGCCGCTGCGGGCACTGACGGCCTGAAAGCGCTGACGCAGATGGGCGGCCAGTACTACGACATGCTGGCCGACCGCACCACACTTCTCCTGCAATTGCAGGGGTTTGCCGCCTGCGCCGACGGCGAGGTCCGCGATCTGGTGCGGTCACGGCTGGCCCGCATGTGGGACACGGTCGCGAAGACGGCGGGGCTCGACCCGGTGACGGTGAAGTCGTTCCTCGCGTTCGGCATGCTCCTGAACAATGTCGCTGCTCTCGACATCGCCGACCTGAACGAGCCCTGGGCCAAGGGCGTACGCACCAGGATCCGGCCGGGCCTCTTCCAGCACATCACCACAGCCACCAACCGCTGACGGAACTACCCCGTTTCGATGTGCCTGCCTGGCATCGGCTCGGCCAATGCCAGCCGCGACGCTGGGGCCGCAAAGGCGCCTCCGAAGTACTGCGTCTCACGCGCCACTTCCCCATCGGCGAACTCCATGACGGAGACCGAGTAGGAAGGCACACCGTCGTAAGTGATGACCACTTCACTCACCCAGAGGTCGCCGCTGCCGACGATGCGGCGGACTGTGAAGTGCCGGTCGGCAGCGTGGCCGCCGCGCTGCGCCGCGATCCTCGCCCGGCCGCAAAAGCGCTCGCCTGACTGGGGATAGTCGAGGATTGCGTCGTCGGCATACATGGCATGTTCGGCTTCGTTGTCGCCGCTTTCGGATGCGCGCCAGTGTTCTTCGATTGCTGCCCGATTCGCCTCCATCGCGCGCGAGCACTCCTTTCAGGCTGGGCCGGCTAAGGCAGCGTTCCACAGATCGTTGTCGGTGTAGAGCGCGGCCACGACGTCCAGCTCGACCACTGCGGTTTCCGGCGGACCGACGGCGCCGGCTACCCACCATTCAGCACCTGGCAACCCGGCCGAGGCGTACACCCGGGAACCCGGATTCTGAGGCTCATACGAGGGACGCGGTTGAGCTACGACCTCGCCGTGGGCGGGCTCCCAAAGCCGCACTGCGCCTGATGACCCGGGCCCGAGGACGACCGCGTCATACCAGCGCCACAGCACGACGCTTGCGCCACCGGGTGCCGCGGCCAAGGCCACCAGATGCCCCGGCGATACGCGCTCGACCCGGGGCCCGGGAAACTGCGGCGCGTAACGCGCCTGCAGCTGCACGCCGTCGAGCCATACCTCACACGAGTCCTCCTCGACATGCAGCACGACCGCACTGCGCAGCCGCGGGACCAGCTCAGTGCCGACATTTGCGGGATTCATCGACCGAGTCTCTCGCGCGCACCCCCGCTGCCGCTCGGCAATAGTGGCCCAGCAGACTTGCTGAGCATGACGCGCACTGACACCCCGCCGACCTGGGACGAGCGAACCACGCTGCTGTCGATGCTCGACTACACGCGCCAGACCGCGCATGCCAAGTGCGCCGGCATCGCCGCCGAGTTCGTCGGTGTCACCCCGCTCGCCACGTCACCATTCACCTCGATCGGCGGCCTGGTGAACCACATGCGCTGGGTGGAGCACAGCTGGATCGAGAACCGCTTCGTCGCCGGCCCGGATCTCGGTCCGTGGACCGATGAAGAACCCGATCGCGAGTTCACGGTCGGGGCGCAGAACCCGATCGAACAGACCCTGCGCGAGTACGACGAGCAGGTCGCCCGCAACGACGCGATCATCGCCGCGCACGGTCTGGACGATCGCTCACGAACCCCGCTCCGTAACGGCGATCACCCGACGCTGCGGTGGGTCATCCTGCATCTGATCGAGGAGAACGCCCGCCACAATGGTCACCTCGACATCGTGCGCGAGATGCTCGACGGCACGACCGGCGACTGACTGCGGCGGGCGTTCCCTATCGCAAGCGTCAGTCGACCTGGACCATCAGCAGGACGTTGGCTTCGGGGTCACGGAACCAGAACATCGGCGGGACCGGCTCCCCCATCCGGCTGACCTCGGCGTCCACGTCGACGCCGGCGGCCTTGAGCTCACTGTGCACGGCGTCGATGTCGTCGGTCTGCAGGCTGATGCCGGTCTCGCGACCGCCGGACTCCCCACCCGGTCCGGGGGGCGCCATCGCGATGACGGTGTCGGCGCCGGGGGGTGCGACCTCGACCCAGCGGTACTCGCCGCCGAAGGGGACGTCGGTGCGCTTCTGCATGCCGAGCGGCCCGGTGTAGAAATCGATCGCCGTATCGACGTCCTTCATCGGGATCACCACATTGGCGACCTTGCTGATGCGTGTTGCGCTGCTGGCCATCGGAGCCTCCTGCTGGGCGGGATGAGTTGACGGGTAGACGTCGCCACCCGGCAGAACTCATCGCTCGGGCAGCAGGCTAACTCTCGAACAACATGACCACCGTCTCGGCGATGACCCCGTCGGTGGCCATCGCCTCCGCCGCCTCCTGGGTCTGCAGGAAGGCGATCAGCGCGTCGACATCCGCAACCTCTGCGGTCAGGCCCACGCGCGTGGGGTTCGTCGGATCGATGTAGGTCCGAAGCTTGGTGACCCCTGCGAGCTGAACGCCGCTCCACGCACCTCCGAGGCGAGCCAGAGGTCACGGTCTTTGACGTCGTGGTAGCAGATGACTCTCGACATGGGTGGCTCCCTTTCCGGGGCGGACGTCCTGGGCCGAGAGCCTGCGCGCGTCCCGTTACACCGGCGCCTCACCTAGGCGGCGAGATCGCCCAGCCCCGAAAGGAGCCGGCGGCGTAGCGCTTCGCTCGTGAGCGGGGTGCCCCGCGCTGCGTGGGAGGCCACGTCGGGCAGGGAGATCGCCAGCCGGCCCGCACCCGCCGTCTTGGCCAGCGTCGCAATGACATCGTCGGCACAGGAATGTCCGTAGCGGGCCAGCAGCGCGGCGCAGGCCACCAGCACGGTCTGATCGTCGCCGTGACCGCCGGCGATGTGCTCGACCAAGAGTTCACGCATCCGCTGGGCGGCGAGCGCTGGGGATTCGCTGTCCCACAGCACGCTCCAGGTAGCTATCGAGATGCGGCGTTCGAGCAGCGGCAACGCTTCGTGATCGTCGAGGGCGCGCCGGGTCCACTCCCGCGATTCCGCCGGGTCGGTGGTCGCCAGAGCGGAGGCCAGTACGCGCCGCGCCAGGAGCCGCGTCGCCGGCACGTCCGAATGCTCCGCCGCGACGCGAGCCCGGCTCACCCAGCTCGGATCCAGCAGGTCTCGCCGTGAGACGGCGCAGGCGGCGAAGATCGCAATGGTCACCATGTAATCGACCGTCTCGGGCGGCGCGGCCGGATCGGCGATCGCCTCGCGCAGCAGCGCAAGGGCGCCATCGGCGTCGCCGGCGCTCACCATGAGGTATCCGCTGTGCACGAGCTGCCGCGCGCCCAACCGTCCCGTCGGGTCACAGTCGCCGTAGACGGCCAGGGAGCGGTTCATGTCGTCGCCCGAAAGCGTGCTGATGGCCCGGCTGCCGTAGGAGCTGGCGACGGCAGAGCGGCGTTCATCAGTTCGCGCGAGCAGCGGATCGAGACGGATGACAGCACCGGCCAGCTGGGGGTGGCTGAGCAGCAGGATGCAGGTCGGGGCGCCGCACAGCTGCCGGGTGAGGTCGCCATCACCACGGACGTGCGCCGGGTCGAGAGCCCCTCGCAGGTTGTCCAGTTCGCGCTCGAGCCGGACGGCGACCTCATGACACCCCCGGGAGTAGTACACCTCCATCGAGATGTCGGTGAGCCCGCCGATCCAGGCCGCATGGGCACCCGCGACCTCATCGGTTTCCTCAGCATCTGCCAGGGCTTCGAGGGCGAACGCGCGTAGTGGCTCGAGGATCCGGTACCGGGTGACAGCGGGCCGCAGGTTGACGTCGACCATGCTTCGTGAAACCAGAGCGGAGACGAGTAGCGGCACTTCCCGGCCGGCGTAGCCCAGCCGCTCGGCGACGTCCGCCGCGGCGTCGAGTTCGAACCCGCCGCTGAAGATTGCGAGCCTGCGAAAGAGCCGTTGCTTGTCGGGGGTCAGCAGCTGGTAGGACCAGTCGATCGCCTTGCCGATGGTCTGCTGGCGCGCAATCCCCCGGCGCTGCCCCGCGGCCAGCAGCGTGAACCTGTCTTCCAGGCTTGCCAGCAGCGCGCGCAGTCCGAGCGTTCCGGCGCGCGTAGCCGCGATCTCGATGGCCAGCGGAAGACCGTCGAGGCGCGCACAGATCTCCTCAGCGACCTCGCGCTCCACGCTCTCGATCGACGCCCCCGCCGCGTGCGCGCGGGTCAGCAGCAGATCGGCGCCGGCACCCATCGGATCGAGCGGCCTGACCTGAAAGATCTGCTCGCCCTCGAGCGCCAGAAACTCACGGCTGGTGGCCACGATGGCGATCCCGGGGCAGCTCGCAGAAATGGCGTCGATGACGTCAGCCACCGCGTCGAGGACGTGCTCGCAATTGTCGATGACCAGCAGCCCCGAGCGCTCACTCAGATAGCGCGCGAGCACGACGGCGTCATCGGTGGCCCCGGAGCCGACCGCGTGAGCGATCGCCGACACGATGCCTGCAGCGTCATGAAGCGCTGCCAGCTCGACGAACCAGGTCGCCCTCCCTGATTGCTTTTCGCGATGGGCCAGCGCGACGGCAAGCCGGCTCTTGCCGACGCCGCCGACGCCGCTCAGTGTCAGCAGGCGCGCGGTCTGGACGTGGGCGGCGAGGACGACGAGATCGTCGTCGCGACCGATGAGCGAGGAGCGGTAGCGCGGCAGATCGCTGCTGAGCGTGGCCCGAGCCGCCGGCGCACGGGTGATCAGCGCGCTCCCGTCGCCGCCCTCGGCGATACGCCGGCCGATGTCGCGTACCTCGGCTGAGGGCTCGGTACCGACCTCGGTGTCAAGATAGGCCCGATGGGTGCGGTAGACCGCGAGCGCCTCGGCTTGGCGACCGGAGCCGGCGAGCGCCTGCATGAGCAAGCCGCGAGGACGGTCCCGCAAGGGATGGTCGGCGACGTGCCGCTCCATGGCCGCGATCGCGTCGGGCCAACGACCGAAGGTCAACAGCTGCGCCGCGTGCTCCTCGACGGCGGCCGCATGCAACTCGTTCAGGCGGGCTGACTCGGCGCGCGCCCACGGCTCCTCGGCGAATTCCTCGATGGCGGGGCCACGCCAGAATCCGAGCGCTTCCTCCAACTGGGCCAGCCGATCGGTGTCAGCCGGCCGCGTCAGCACCTGATAGAACAGTTCGCTGTCGACATCGGTATCCAGCCGGTAGCCGACCGCATCCGTCTGCAGGACCTCGGCTCCGAGCAACTTGCGCAGCCGGGACACCGACGTTCGCAGGCTCCCCGGCGACATCTGCAGATCGTCGGCAAGCCGCTCGGGCCTGATGGGCCGGCGGGCCTGCACGGCGAACATCGCCAGCAACCGGCGCTGCGTCACGCTGGACGGTCGACGGGCTCGCCCCCGCGCTCGTCTAGCTGGCTTGCCCGGCGGTGCGGGCTTAGGTTGCAAGGCATGCGCGTGGACAGCTTCCGCTTCCTGCCCCGCAGCTTCGTGCCGCTGTATGAGAACGTCACACCGCTCGAGGGAGAGCAGGACGTCGTCTGGGCACCGTTCGAGCCACGGCTCGCCGGCGCGACGATCGCCCTGCTCTCCTCGGCCGGGCTCTCGGTGGCAGGAGAGCAGGAGCCGTTCGATTTGGACCGCGAGCGGGGCGAGCCGGGCTGGGGTGACCCGACGCATCGGGTCATCCCGAGTGCACTCGGCGAGCGGGCTCTGGCGATGAGCCACCTTCACGTCAACAACGACGACACGCTCGCCGACCGCAATGTCTCGCTGCCCCTCGACGTGTTGAACGAGCTGGCGGCAGAAGGCGTCGTCGGCGCCTCCACGCGCTCGCACTACTCGGTCATGGGTTACCAGCAGGCAGGCCTCGGCACGTGGCGCACGCAGACCGCGCCGGCGATCGTCGACTTGCTGCGGGACGGAGGCGCCGACGGGGTGATCCTGGCGCCCGTTTGACCGGACTGCTGTCGAAACGTGCCCGTGCTGGCACGGCGAATCGAAGCAGCCGGCATCCCCACGTGCGTGGTGACGATGATGCCGCAGACGGCGTCATCGTTACTCACCCCGCGCGTGGTCGGCGTCGAGTTCCCCTTCGGCCATCCCTTCGGACGGCCGGGCGATCGCTTCGTGCAACGCACGGTGCTCACCACCGCGCTGCGGGTGCTGGCGGGCGCCGAACAGCCGCAGACTCGCGTCGACATCGACATCGAGTGGCCCGAGCCGCGCGGCCAGGCGTACAAGGCCTGGCAACCTTCGGAGCCGAGCCCGATCGTCGCCGCGATGCTCAATCCCAAGGGCTGACGCGGACTGACGCCTATCAGTGGTTGACGGAGATGTTCCCGCCGTCGACCACGAGGTGCGTGCCGGTGATGAAGGACGCCTTGGGGCTCAGCAGGAAGGCGACCGCGTGGGCGATCTCGATCGGCTGCCCCAAACGGCCCAGAGGCGCCGCCTTCTCGTAGCTCTCCCGCCCGGCCGGACCCTGCAAAGCGCCTGCCAGCATGGGGGTTTCGATGAAACCCGGGCACACGGCGTTGACCCGGATGCCCTCGGGCCCGAGCTGATGCGCCATCGAGCGCGTCACTCCCAGCAGCCCGGCTTTCGAAGCGCAGTAGGCAGGAATCGCGGCGTTGCCGACCAGGCCCTCGATCGAGCTGATCCCCACGATTGCCGCATCTTGTGCCGCGCGAAGGTGCGCCAGCATCGCCTGCGCCAGCAGGGGATACGCCCGCAGGTTCACGTCGACGACGGCGTCCCAGACGTCGGCGGTCAGCATGCCGAGCGCCTCGACCCGCACCACGCCCGCGGCATGCACCAGACCGTCGATGCCATCGCACGCCGCAGCAGCAGCCTCGACCGCCCCGGCGACGGCAGCGTCATCGGTCACGTTGACTTGGCGGCCCGGAACGCCAAGCTTCTCGGCCGCTTCCATGACACTTGGCTGCAGGTCCCACAGGCAGACCTGGCGGCCCTCGGCCACGAGCACTTCGGCACACGCCAGGCCGATGCCCGACGCGCCTCCGGTGACAACGACTCCACTCATCAGTCCTGCGCCTTTGCTGTCGTAGTGGGTGAATCTGTAGCCGAATTATCCTTGCTGCGTATGGTGATTTCGGGACGGGCGGGCTGAGCCTCGGGGAACATGTAACGGAAAATCATCGTCCCGCGGTCCCAGCCGGACGTGCTCAGCCAGTTGGGTTCTTGGGGCTTTTCGGCGCCGACGACGATGGTGACCGAGCCGTCATCGGCGGTCTTCGCGGTGGCGTCGTTGATGATGAGCTCGCGGTAGTTGAGGTCATCGAGAGTCAGCGTGAGCGACTGCCCCCAGTGGTTCCACAGCTGCAAGCTCCAATAGCGGCAGGCGACCGGGGTCGTTGTGATGACGAGTTGCTCGCCCTGGCTGACGTCCCAGCGGCCCATGCAGTAGCAGTTGTCGGTCGTGCCGAGTGCCCCCGCGTCGCCGGTGTAGCCGAGCGGTTCGGAGAACCAGTTCCCGCCGGGACCCCCGAACGGCCAATGGTCGTCGGTGCCGCGTACGAACGCCTCCGCCGCCTGCAGGCTCCGCGCGAACCCTGCGTCGTCGCTGCGCTCCGGCGGGCCGGGGCGGTCCAGCGCGGGATCGGGATCGACGCTGATGGCGAGCGTGGTCAACCGGCGCTGAGCGGGCGGGACCTTGAAGTACTGGCGGACGATGACCGAGCACATGTCAGGCTCGGTCGGCACGGAATCGGAGCCGGCCGGGGCATCGAGCCCGACCACGATCTGGAACTCACCGCCCGGGCCGAATGTCATCGACGTGTCGTTCAGCGTCGTGACGGTGCGGTCCGGCCAGGCCCCATCCTTGCCGCCGGAGAAGCTGAAGCTCAGGTAGCAGCCGTTGCCGCGCACACCACTGATCCGGTACGTGCGGCGTGGGTCGATGACGGCCAGATCGTAATAGCCATCGGGGTTTGCGCCGCCCTGGATGCGCTGGATCGGCAGGTCGCCGGTGTGGTTGCGCAGCGGGCTGCTGAACGGGATGAAGCGGGGCGTGTCCCAGTCCTGGTCGCAGTAGAAGTCGATGGCCAGGCGCAGCAGCTCCAACGCGTAGCGGTAGCCGTCGGCCTGCGCATCGGGATCAGCTGCGCCGCGCTCGCCGCGCACCATACGTCCCGAATCGCGGACGGCCTCGAGCAGTCCCTCGAACGCCTGCCCCGCTGCGCTTGATGGTGGGCTCGTCACGTGGCCTCCTTCGTCGGCTACGGGCCTGAGTATGGTGCCGCCATGAACGCGGCTGCCGCCCCGGGTGCCCATCTGGAACCGCAGCGGCTACAAGAAGCCGCCATCGCCGCCAGCGGACTCGACGACTTCGGCCCGCCTGACTTCCGCGAGGGGCTCGAGGTCTACTGCGCCTCACTCACCGAGCAGGCGCAGCTGAATGTCCTCGGCGACGTCGCGCTTCCCGGCCTCATCACCGACAACCTGAGCCGCCGGCTACGCGTCATCGACTGGACGGCGAAGCACCCGGAGGTCGCGAACGAAACGATCGACGCGCCGATCGTCGTGGTCGGCCTCTTCCGCGCCGGTACGACGCTGCTGAGCTACCTGCTCGATCAGGACCCCCAGAACCGCTCGCTGCTCGGATGGGAATCCTCCGACAGCCTCCCTCCCCCGGCGCCCGGCGAGCATCGCGCGGGCCCGCGCCTTGCGGCGGCGCAAGCGCGGGCCGGCATGGCAGCCCAGCTCAATCCGAAGCTGGACGCGATGCACCACGAGGAGCCCGACGGGCCCACCGAGTGCGTCGCGGTCATGTCGCAGGACTTCAAGAGCCTGCTGTGGGAGACGATTGCGAACGTCCCGGATTACGGCCGGTGGCTCTCTGACACCGACCACCGCTCGGCCTACCGGCATCACCAACGGGTGCTGCAAATACTGCAATCCGGCGGGGTGCGAGGCCGGTGGGTGCTCAAGTCGCCGCACCACGCGTTGGCGGTGGAAGCCATGCACGAGGTCTATCCCGACGCCACTTTCGTGTTGCTGCACCGTGACCCCGCCGTCGTCGCCGCGTCGTGCTGCAGCCTGCTCGGCACGCTCAGCGGCGCGTTCACCGATGCCGACCACACGGCCTACCTCGCCCGGCACTGGACCGACCTCCTCGAGCTCTCACTGAATCGAATCGACGACTTTCGCACCGCGCACCCTGACGTCGCGTTCATCGACGTCCACTACGCCGATCTCGTCCGCGATCCGGTCGGCGCCGCGCGCACCATCTACGCCGGGGCGGGGCGCCCGCTCGACCCGCAGACCGCCGCCGCCATGAGTGATTACGTCGTCAGCCACCCGCAGGGGGAGTTCGGACGCCACCGCTACCAGCTGGAAGATCTCGGCCTGGATTCGGCGAAGCTCGCCGACCGATTCAGCGGCTACGTCAGCACGTACGGCGTCGCGCGCGAGGCTGCGCCCGCCTGACCGAGCAGCCTTCAGCGACCCTTCCACTTCGGCGTCCGCCGCTCGAAGAACGCGCTCAAGCCCTCCTTGACGTCCTCGGTCGGCACCAGCCGGGCGTGAGCCGCATCGCTGCGTGCCCAGGCGTCCTCGTCGTGATCGAGAACCCCGTAGTTGACGATTCCCATCGCCTCGCGCACCGCGAGCGGCGCGTTGTTGCAGATCCGTTCGGCCAGGGTCATCGCGCCTTCAAGCGCTTCCCCCGGTTCGGTCAGCAGGTTGACGAAGCCGAGCCGCTCGGCGCGTTCGGCGGGCAGGTTCTCCCCCGTCATCAGCATCTCGCGGGCGACGTTCAGCGGCAGCGCCTGGCTGATCCGAAACGCCCCGCCGAAGTCGGGCATCAGGCCGCGCTTGACCTCGGGCAGGCCGAAGTACGCCGTCCGTGATGCCACCAGCAGATCGCAGCACAGCACCAGTTCCACCCCGCCGCCCAGCGCGAGGCCCTCCACCGCGGCGATGAGCGGCTTGGTGCGGTGTCGGGTGATGAGCCCGACCAGGCCGCCGCGTTCTGTCGGCGGGCCGGGACCGATGCTGAGATCGGCGCCCGCGGAGAAGACGTTCTTGCCGCCGGTCAGGATCCCGCACCAGAGGTCCGGGTCGTCCTCGAGCCGGTTCATCGCGGCGTCTAGCGGTGCGGTGATGTCGGGATTGAGCGCGTTGCGCTTGGCTTCACGCGAGATGGTCGCGATCAGTACCCGGCCGCGGACCTCCACCTCGACAGTCATGGATGCCGTTATATACGTCCGGTAGTTTCAGGTCCTGAGCAACCCCATTACCGGCGAGTGGAAAGAGACCTCAGCGTGGAGATCAGCGGTAAGAAGGCCATCGTGATCGGCGGAGCTTCGGGCATGGGCCGGGCAAGTGCCCAGATGCTCGCCGAGCGGGGCGCCACCGTCACCGTGTTCGACCGGCCAGGATCCGACGGCGCCGAGGTCGCCAAGTCCTTCGGCGCGGCGTTCCACGAGTGCGACGTGACCGACTTCGCCGGCACCGAGCAGGTCCTCGCCGCCGCGGTGGAGGAGATGGGCGGGCTGCACATCACCGTGACGACGGCCGGTGGCGGTATCGCCAAGCGCACCCTGTCCAAGAACGGCCCGCACGACCTCGAGAGCTTCCGCGCGGTGCTCGACCTGAACACCGTCGCCAGCTTCAACATCAGCCGCCTCGCCGCCGACTACATGAGCCGCAACGAGCCCGAGGACGACGAGCGCGGCGTCATCATCAACACCGCGTCGATCGCCGCGTTCGAAGGCCAGATCGGCCAGGTCGCCTACACCGCGGCGAAGGCCGCGATCGCCGGCATGTGCCTGACGATGGCCCGCGACCTCGGCTCGCTCGGAATCCGGGTGCTGGCCATCGCGCCGAGCCTGTTCTCCACCGGCATCACCGCCGGCATCCCTGACCAGATGGCCACCGACCTGGTCCGCGACGCCGCGTTCCCCAAGCGCATGGGACGGCCCGAGGAGTACGGCAAGCTCGTCGTCGCGATCGTCGACAACGCCATGCTCAACGGCCAGTGCATCAGGCTCGACGCCGGCCAGCGCTTCGCGCCAAAGTAAGGCGTGGCGGCCGGCCGAGTTTCGCGGGAGCTGTCCTGGCACGCCGCGCGCCGGCTGCGCTACGCCGTGGTCGTCGTGCTCGGCGCCGCCGGCGTACTGCTGATCCGGCTCGTCTTCACGATGCCGGCGACCGGCCGCACACCGGCGACCGGTCGCACACCGGCGGAAGTGGGCCAGGCGTCGCCCGCCTCGGTACCCTCGGAGCGGCTGGTGCTGGCCGGATCGGCGCTGTACTCGTATGACGTCTCCAGCCGCCACCTGCAGACGCTGCCCGTTCCTGACGCGACGCCCGCTGCCCGGCTGGGCGCGCTGGCGTTGCGGGCGGGCACGGTCGTGCTGACTCCAGCGGGGCAGGCCTTCGGGGCGGCTAACGGTGAATCGCTGCACGCCATCGGCACCGGCGCCACGAACGCGATCCTTCCCGATCACGACGGCGACTCGGTCTGGCTGATGACGAGCGGCGCCGCCCAGCTGGCTGACGTGCACGGCGCCAAGATCGAGCCGCCCTACCCGCTCCCTCCGGGCGAACGCGTACTCGCCGCCCTGGACAGCGGGCTCGTGCTGGCGCCGGCAGATGCCAACCGGCCCGGGCTGATCGAGGTGGTCGACCCGCGCAGCCGGCAAGTGGTGCGGCGCGTGACTGAACACGGGATAGCCCTCAGCGCCGCAGCCGACCACGTGGCCTGGCGCGGCTGCAACGGTTCGGCGTGTCCCATCCAGATCACGACCGTCAGCAAGGGCGACACCGCCGCGCTCCCGGCTCTTCCCGCGGGCTACCTGGCCGCCGGAGCGCCGGTGCTCTCCCCCGACAACCGGCACTACGCGATCCCGGCCCGCCAGCTCTCCCAATTGCCCGCAGCGACCACAGATCTCGTCACCGGGCGCTTCGCTGTCGACGCCCGCGGTTTCGGAGGCCAGGTCGCGGTGCAGCAGCTGGCCGGCACGGGGCACCCGATTGCGTACGCCCGCAATGGGACGCTCATCGTGGACACGGTGGCGGGGCTCCGGACGCTTGCCCCGCGAACCCGCGGCGGTCAACGGCTGCCGCCTCTGCCCGCGTTCGCCAGCTTTTCGGTCTACTGATTCGGTCTATTGAGAGGGTGCCCGTGCCGCCGTCCACGCAGGACCCGTCCCCCGCCCCGGTATCGGCGTCACGGCTTGCCGAGCTGCTCGGCGATCAGCTCCCCAGCGCCGAGACGATCCCGCCAGAAGCGTACGCACTCGTCGAGCGCACCCGCGAGCTGATTGACGCCGTCGTGCTCACTGAGGTCTCGCCCGAGGCGCGCGCTGCCGCGGCCGCGCGTATCGCCGAGGTGACGCGCGCACTGAATTCCCAGCAACGCCAGCAACATTTGCTCCTCGTACGCCACCCGGACGGCCGCATCGAAAGCCTGACCCAGGCCGGGTCCGGCCGGCTCAATCCCCAAAGCCCGCCACTGGAGTGGATCCACCGGCCGACCGAGCCGCCGCCCGGAACCGAGCCGGTCGCCGTCGAGGTGACCGCGCGATGCACGTTCAGCGTCCGTCATGCAGGCTCGCCCGGTCGGGTCCACGGAAGCGTGCTCGCCGGCGTGCTGGATGAGGTCACCGGCATCGCCATCCGGGCTGCGGGCGCGGGCGGGATGACGGTCGCGCTCGATGTGTCGTTACGGGGCGCCGTTCCGATCGGGGCGAGTGCCGACATCGCCGCGCGCTACACCGGCGGGGAGGGTCGCAAGTCCTACGCCACCGGCGAGGTCACCGTCGACGGGGCGGTCGTCGCTTCCGCGTCGGTCATCTATGTGGCCGAACGGAGGTAGGCCCCCCTTATCCGGCCATGACCTCGTCCGGCGACTTCACCCGCCCGGCATCGCGCTTGACCAGCACATCGTTGTACGCCTCGCCCTCGCCGACCACGTCGAACGCCTCCGGAAGGTGGAAGCCGACGTACATCGCCTTGCGTCCGGCGGTTGGGGATGACGGCGCCGGGGCGGCGTGCAAGACGTGGCTGAAGTGCACGGTGACGTCACCGGGCTCGGCGTCGACGGCGATCGTGGGCATCTCGTCCAGCGGTGGCAGCGTCTGCTGGGCGGCGTGGTGATGCGAACCGGCCAGGAAGTGCAGCTGGCCGTTCTGCGCATCGGCGCGGTCGAGCTGGATGCCGATGTTCAAGCCTGGGCACAGCACCCGGTGGCCACCGACGCCGCAGTCGCGGTGCCAGGGCAGATCCGACAGGCCCGCGACGACGCTCGGGTGTTTGATGACGACGCTCATCCCGTCGAGCCGATCGGTGCACGGGAGCATGCGCGGGTCGGCGATCGCGGCCAGCCGCGTGAGCCGCGAATCGGACGCCAGCCGGGCCATCTCGGGCGAGCGCTGCGCGAGGTAGGTGAGCCGGCAGCAGACCTCCTCGCCGTCGGCCCGCGTCGCCCACCACGAGCGGCCGTCGCCCGGCGCACCTTTGGCGAGCTGGTCGGCCACGATCGCGTTGAACCCGGCGATCTCCGCAGCGCTGAACACCCCGCGCAACACGAGGAAGCCGGCAGTCGCGAGGAACGCGCGTAGCTGCTCGTCGGTGTCTTCGAGGGTGAAGTCGCGGGTGACGTCGAGGTCGTTCAGCGCGGCGACGCTGTCGGTGCCGTAGATCGGCCGGTCGAACCAGAGCGCCTGCAGCGGGGCCTCCCAGCGGGCGAAGGCGTTGAAGTCGCCGCGCCGCACCTTGACCCGGTCGCCGTACAGCAGGCCGAAGACCGACCACGCCTCACTCAGCAGGTCATCGAACGCATCGTCGGCCAACTCGATGGCTGGGTCTCCCGCGCCGCCGGTGTCCCCCGCTTCGAGCCTGAGGTCGCCACCGGAGGAGCGGTACGTGTACGCGCCGCCTCCGGGCGAACGCAGTGTCAGGCTGCGCCCCTCACCGATGTCGCTAGCCGCGGCCGCTCCCTGCCCCGCGGCGAGCAGTGCCGGCACCCGCCGGATGTGGAACTCCTCGAAGTTCATGGTCTAAGAGAAGCCCACCGACGTTCGGATGGCAATGGACGGGTGGTATCACCGTCCACCATGGAGTACCTCGTCACGATGACGACGCACGTCCCGGACGGGACGAATGACCAAGCGGTCGCCGACATGAGAGCCCGCGAGGCAGCGCACTCGGCCGAACTCGCCGGGCAGGGTCACCTGCTACGGCTGTGGCGTCCCCCGCTGGCGCCCGGCGAGTGGCGCAGCATCGGTTTGTTCGCTGCCGCCGATGAACCGGAGCTCAGGGACGTCCTGACCTCGATGCCGCTCCACGTGTGGCGCACGGACGAGGTGCTGCCGCTGATCCCGCACCCGAGCGACCCCGGGCTGCCGTAGCTGCGCCGCCGCACCCCGTGGCACACGATCCGGTGCCACGCAGACGCCCATCATTTTTCGGCAAGGCAAGCGATCCGATGCTCTGCCACCGGCAGCGTCAGGACGCATCGGATTGTTTGCCTCGCAGAAATGTTGTTACTGCTCCCAGGGCACCGGATCGTGTGCCTCGCGCGACGAGGATCGGTACGGATCGCGTAACTTCGTGCCTTTCGAGGGGAGTCAGGCGCGCCGTGAGCACAGCGCTACCGACCACAGCGCTACCGCTGCCGGACCGCGTGACGGTCTACGAGGTCGGCGCGCGGGACGGGCTGCAGAACGAGCAGGCCACGGTGCCGACGGCGGTCAAGGCCGAGTTCATCCGGCGGCTGATCGCGGCCGGATTGCCGGCGGTCGAGCTGACGAGTTTCGTGCATCCGAAATGGGTCCCACAGCTGGCTGACGCTGCCGAGCTCATCGAGCTGCTCGGCCCGCTCGACTTGAGGGCTCCGGTGCTCGTGCCGAACGAGCGGGGGCTGGATCGGGCGCTGGCAGCGGGCGTGTCCGAGGTGGCGATCTTCGGCAGCGCGACCGAGACTTTCGCGCGGCGCAACCTCAACCGTTCCATCGCGGAATCGCTGGAGATGTTCCGGCCGGTGGTGACGCGGGCGCGCGAGGCCGGCGTCGCCGTGCGCGGCTACCTCAGCATGTGCTTCGGGGACCCGTGGGAAGGGCCGGTGGCGCCTGAACAGGTCGTCAAGCCTGCGCTCGAACTGCTCGAGCAGGGCGTCGGGGAGCTGAGCCTGGGAGACACGATTGGCGTCGCGACCCCCAACGCCGTGATCGACCTGCTCGATGCGCTCATCACCGCCGGGGTCCCGCTCGCGCGCGTCGCGGTGCACTTCCACGACACGTACGGCCAAGCGCTGGCGAACACGTTGACCGCGCTGACCCACGGCATCACGACGATCGACGCGTCAGCGGGCGGGCTCGGCGGCTGCCCGTACGCGGAGAGCGCCACCGGCAACCTCGCCACCGAAGACCTGCTGTGGCAGCTGAACGGGCTCGGCATCGAGACCGGAATCGACCTGCACGCCCTGGCCCGCACCAGCCTGTGGATGGCCGGGCAACTCGGCCGGCCCAGCCCGTCGCGCACGGTCCAGGCACTCGCTGTAAAACTCGCGAAAGAGAGCGACTGAATGCCCGACACCGCCCTGACCGATGAACAGGAATCGCTGCGCAAGACGGTCGAGGAGTTCGCCCGTGACGTGGTCGCCCCCGTCGCCGCGCATCACGACGAGACCAAGACGTTCCCGTACGACGTGGTCCGCCAGATGGGCGCGATGGGTCTTTTCGGCCTACCTTTTCCCGAGGAGTACGGCGGGATGGGCGGTGACTACTTCGCGCTCTGCCTGGCCATCGAAGAGTTGGCCCGGGTCGATCAGTCCGTCGCCATCACGCTGGAGGCCGGCTGCTCGCTCGGGGCGATGCCGGTGTTCCGCTTCGGCACCCAGGCGCAGAAGCAGCGGTGGCTGCCGGAGCTCTGCTCGGGTGAGTCGCTGGGCGCGTTCGGGCTGACCGAGCCGGAGGCCGGCAGCGATGCGGGCGGTACGCGCACCACCGCCGTTCTGTCCGGCGGCGAGTGGATCCTCAATGGCAGCAAGGCTTTCATCACCAACAGCGGTACGGAGATCACCCGGCTCGTGACTGTCACCGCCCTCACGGCGACACCTGCCCATAGCTCCCCTGCCCGTGAGATCAGCACGTTTCTGGTACCCGTGCCGGCGCCCGGCTTCACTGCCGGTCCGCCGTACAGCAAGGTCGGCTGGCACGCCTCCGACACCCATCCGCTCACCCTCGAAAACGTCCGGATTCCCGGGGAGAACCTGCTCGGCGAGCGCGGCCGCGGGTACGCCAACTTCCTGCACGTCCTCGACGAGGGCCGCATCGCGATCGCGGCCCTCGCGGTCGGGGCAGCGCAAGGCTGCGTGGACGAAAGCGTCCGCTACGCCAAGGAACGGCAGGCGTTCGGCCGGGCCATCGCGACCAACCAGGCCATCGCGTTCAAGATCGCGCGGATGCAGGCCCGCACCCACGTCGCCCGGACCGCCTACTACGACGCGGCGTCCCGCCTCCTGGCCGGCAAGCCGTTCAAGACCGAGGCGGCGATCGCGAAGCTCGTCGCGTCAGAAGCAGCGATGGACAACGCCCGCGACGCGACCCAGATCCATGGCGGCTACGGCTTCATGAACGAGTACCCCGTGGCGCGGCAGTACCGCGATTCGAAGGTGCTCGAAATCGGTGAAGGCACCAGCGAGGTTCAGCTCATGCTGATCAGCCGCGAACTCGGGATCGGCTAACCCGCTACCGCCCGACTGTTACTGCGTCACGGCTACAGCCGGGAGCGCTCGTCGATCGCCTGCGCCCCCGACGCCTCCTCGAAGTGGCGGATCAGCCCGTCCTGGCTGAACGACGCGAGCAGGCGCCCCGCCTCGTCGCGAATCTGCCCCCGCACGTAGCTCATCCCCGCGCCCACCGACGTGCTCTCGTGGTCGTACAGGATCCAGCCGTCCCAGCTGATCGGGTCGTGGAAGCTGATCTCGATCGCGATGACCCCGGTCGACAGCGTGCGATGAGCCTGCGCGGTGCCGACACCGGCATGGGCCCGCATGGTCGTCGAGATCGACAAGTGGCCGGTGAAATGCGCGAGCAGCGCGCGGGCGAGATCGTCGCGCGCCGGCGTCTGGTCATAGCGCAGCCACGCTTCGATACGCGGCAACCCGACCTCGTCGGGATCGTTCGGATTTATCAGGCCGACCAGCCGGAGTTCGCGGCCGGTCATCGGCATCGAGTGCGGCAGCGCTTCGTTGGGTGAGCTGACGGGCGGCTGAACCGGGTGGCGGACGACGTCGGCGCTCGGCACGTCGAGCAGCACCGTGACGACGGCGCGGGTGCGATCGTGCTGAGCGGCGGTCACCACGGCGGTCGCGAAGTTGCGCCCGTTCTGCACGACGTCGACGCTGAAGTCGACCTCGTCCTTGCCGATGACCGGCCGGCAGAAGACCCCGCTCGCGCGTCGAACTACCTTCCCCGGCGCTGTCATCGTCGCCGCGACGATCGCCTGCGAGAGCACCTGGCTGGCGTCCACGATGTCGCGCTCCCCGTAGTCGTTCGTCCCGACGAAGCGGCCCTCACCGACCGGGCGGACATCGAAAACCCCAAGCATTCCAGCCAAAGACGAGCTCATCGCCCGTACCCCACGACAGCCGGCGTCGCGACCCCGACTTCCACCGATACCCGGTCCTGATAGAAGGCGACGTGCCCGCGGATGCGCGCCACCTCGGGGTACGGATCGCGATACGTCCAGGCGACAGGTTCGTCGCCGTCCGCCAGCCGCCAGTACGAGGCATCGCCCTTGAACGGGCACCGCGAATGGTCGTCGGTCGCGGTCAGCAGGCCGAAGTTCACGTCAGCTTCGGGGATGTAGAAGACGAGCCCGTGATCCTGCTCGTCCACCAGCAGCGCGGCCGTCGTGCGCGCGAGCACGTCGGCGCCGCGTCGGACGGTCACCAGGTTGCGCCGGGGCAGGATGTCGACCCGGTAATCGGGCCGCTCGACCCAGGCTGATGCGCTCATGCTCTGAACCTAGAGAACCGCTCAGAGCCGGTAGAGCGCGGCCGCGTTGCCACCCATGATCTTGCGCTGCGATTCCGGACGCAGCGTGGCCATCTTTTCGTGCACCATCTCGACCGGGCTCGGGTGCAGGCAGGTCGGATGCGGGAAGTCGGTCTCGAACATGATCTTGTCCTCGCCGACCGCGTCGACGAGGTGCTGCAGATCGCCTCGTCCGGTCTCGAACCAGAAGGTCGCCCACCAGTGGTCGCGGAAGTACTCCGACGGCAGCTTGTTCAGCTTGGCGAAGTGCTTGGGCGCGTTCTCCTCGAGCTCGTAGTCCATCGCCTCGAGCATGAACGGCACCCAGCCGATGCCGCTCTCCACCGAGACCATCTTCAGGTTGGGATGGCGGTCGAACATGCCGGAGTAGGCGCTGTTGATGAGCAGCCGCGAGTTGTTCTGGAAGAGCGACGCGCCGCCGATGGCCGGCTTGACGTAATCGTCCTGGCTCGGCCAGAACGTGGTGCCGTAATAGGCGAGCGACGTCTGGCTGGCGCCGATGTGGAAGTGCACCGGAAGGTCCATGCCGGCGCAGGTCTCCCAGAACGGATCCCATGCCGGGTCACCGAGATCGGGCGATCCCGAGTCCTGCGGGTCGGCGGTCATGTTGACGCCGCGAAAGCCCAGGGCGCCGCAGCGCTTGGCCTCGCGTACGCACTCGTCGATGTCCCACGCCGGCATGATCGGCATGGGCAGCAGGCGATTGCCCGATCCCTCTTGCACTTCGGCCATCGCGTCGTTGTAGAGCTCGATGCACAGGCGCAGCAGGGTGCGGTCGTGGACGCTGTTGGACAGGTTCTGCCCGCCGAGCCCGATCGAGTTCGGGTACAGCACCTGCGTCTCGATGCCGACCTCGTCCATCAGCTGAAGCCGCGCCACCGGATCCCACGCCGCACGGTGGCCGTCGTCGATTCCCCACGAGCCGCCCATGGAGTCAAAGAACGGGTGCTTGTTGCCTTCGGGATCCACCGTGCCGCCCGACCCGGCGCGGCCGAACGTCATCCCCTCGATCACCCACATGTCCTCGCCGTCGATGCGCTCGACGCGGGGCACCCGGTCCTCGTATCCCTTCGGCGCCCGCGAGGTGAAGAGGTCATGCCGCTCGGTCATGTGCGAGTCGGCATCGACCACTCGCAGGCCCTCAGAAAGTTTCACCATCGAAAGACTCCTTCGGTCCCCCAGGCGCACAGGCCGCCGTTCTGCCTGGTCACAAGCACCGTAGACCAGGCCGCGATCCTTCGCGAGAAGCAACGTGAACGATTGCCTTCCGGGAGACAGCTCGCTGGTTTACATTGTCGACATGTTCGATCCTGAGACGCACGTCACATCGGCGGCGCTCGACCTCCGTCCGCGCACGATGGTCGTCCTCGACGGATCCGAGCGGTCGTGGCGCGCTCTCGCGTGGGCGGTCGGCTACGCCCGCTCGCGGCAGATTCCGGTACTCGAACTGGTCACCCAGGCCGGGCCGTGGCAGCACGTTCCCGACGCCGGGCAGCTGTGTGCCCTCGTGGCGACCGAGTTCCCCCGGGTCGATCGCGCCGCGCTGCGCCAGAGTCTCATCGACGAGGCCCGCGAGTTCTGCTCCGGCGACGGCATCCGGCTGCAGATCTCCCCTGAAACCTGTGAATCCCGCCGCGATCTCGTGCGGCTGGCCCAGCGCGAACGTGCCGACCTCGTCGTGCTCAGCGGCATCGGATCGTTCCCGGGCGTCGGAGCCCGCCGGATCGCCGCGCGCCTCATGCGACGTGGGATCCCGGTCGCCGTCATTCCCTGATGCAGGTCCAGGTCGATGCCGACGCGTGTCAGGGTCACGCGCGCTGCTGGGACATCTGCCCCGAGGTCTTCTCCATCGACGACGAGGGCCACTCCTTCGTGACGTCGCCCGACGTGCCCGCCGAGTTCGAGGCGAAGGCCACCGAAGCCGCCAACAACTGCCCCGAAAGGGCCATCAGCATCAGCTGAATACGGCTTCCACCAGGACCTGCTGCCTCCCTCCCGAGCCCGAGCGGCAGTAGATCCGGGTGTTCTGGCACCCGCATTTACTGCCGCCGCCGATTTCGCGGTCCGGTCGCTGGGTCAACCGAGTTCTTGGGCGAGCCCGATCAAGAGTCCTTCGGGTCCCCGTATGTAGCAGAGCCGGTACGCGTCCGCCGCGGCGCCTTGCGGCCGCGCCCGGCAGACGTCGGTGCCCGGGATGGCCGCATGGACCCGGAGGCAATGCTCACGTTGACACGCTACCGCTCGTTCTCGCCGACTGCATGTCGCGACCGTCCAGCGCGCAGAGTCCCGGATACCGAGCGCGTGCGGGCCGCGCTGGTTGCCCTCGCGGCCGGGGCTCCAAGGTCGAGCAAGTAGACGACGCCCTCGCCCCAGGCGGCGCAGCGTCGTCGCGGGGTCGGTGCGCCGGCAGACCTCGCTCGGCCGGTTCCCAGGCGTCTCTCGTCACAAGCGGCGCGACCGGCTCGAGAGCTTGACCAGCGCAATGATTACTCATTCGCAGGAACGCGTGGCGAAGCCGACAGCGTGACATCGGCGGTAGTTCGCTTGATGCGGGCCGGACTGGGCAACGTCTCGTCCTGTGACCGACACCTCGCAACGAGCTCCGGAAGACACCGATACTGAACTTGACGATGCGTTCGATCGGCTCGTGAACGAGGGACGCACCCGGCTCGGTAGGTCCTGGGCGCCCCTCATAACCACGGGGCTCGTGGGCGGAATCGACGTGGGAACCGGAGTCTTCGCGTATCTGGTGGTCCTCCAGCAGACCGGCTCGAAGCTTCTCGCGGGCTTGGCGTTCTCGGTGGGTTTCGTGGCTCTGCTGCTGGCGAGCGGCGAGCTGTTCACGGAGAACTTCTTGGTGCCGGTGACCGCGGTCGTTGCGGGGCGATCCTCGGCGCCCATGCTCGCGCGACTTTGGGTGGTGACGCTTGCGATGAATCTCATCGGCTGCTGGGCCATGGCGTGGCTGATCGTGACCGCGAGACCCGACCTTGATGGCGTCGTCAGGGAGACCGGCAGTCACTACTCAAAGCTCGGGGTGAACATGCATTCGCTGGCGCTGGCGGTGATTGCCGGTTTGGTCATCACGCTGATGACGCGGATGCAGCATTCCACCGAAAGCCTGGGCGTCCAGCTTGTGCCGGCGATCCTCTTCGGAAGCCTGCTGGCCGGAGGTCAACTGTTTCACTCGATCCTCGACTCCCAGTTCATGTTTGCAGCGCTTCACGCGGGAGCGTCCTTTGGCTACTACGACTGGTTCCGCGCTCTTTGCTGGTCGGTACTGGGGAATGTCATTGGAGGGGTTGGGCTGGTGACATTCCTTCGGCTGGCGCGGGTCCCGGGCAAGATCAAGGAGGAACGCGCGCAGCCCTGACATCGGTGGCTTGTCCAGCAGAAGGACCGAAGGGCATGCTGAGATCTAGGGATAGCGGGTGGCGAGGCGCGCCCGATGAGCAGCCGGAGATCCGAAGAGCGCGCGGTTCAATACGGCACGCTTCAGGTACGTGTGCACGCCGCTTTCCCACGTGTAGCCGAAACCGCCGTGCAGCTGCATGGCCTTGCCGGCAACGTCCACCGCAAGCGTGCCGAGGAACGACTTCGCCATCGACACGGCGACCCAGGAGTCGTGCTCGTCAGCGACCGTCGCGACCACGGCAGCGGCGAGCAGTTCCCGGCCGATGGTGATCTGCACGAGCATGTCGGCGCACTGGTGTTTGACGGCCTGGAACGACCCGATGTAGCGCCCGAACTGCTGACGCACACCGGCATAGGCGACGGTCGCGTCGAGCATCGCCTCGGCCAGCCCGAGGCAGTCGCACGCTACGGCGAGCGCGCCGCGGTCGAGGAGAAGGCGAAGGCTGCGTTCGGGATCGGCGCGAAAACTCCATACGGCGTCGGCGTTTACGGGTGCAGCCGAGGCTGTAACGACCCCGAAAGATCGGGTGGCGTCAACGACCGGCTGCTCCGCGATCTGAACGCCAGGCTGAGCCGGCGTGAGCGCCACCATCACCGGCTCACCCTCAGAGGTACGCGCCGCTACCAGTAGCCGGCCGGTCTGCGCGGCATCCATGACGAAGTCCGCGCTGCCCGAAAGCCTCAGGCTGCGGCCTTCGCGTACGAGCTGTAAAGACAGGTCGGTGCTGTCGCCGGCCGGCAGCGCGACAGCCACGCGCAGCTCCCCCGCCGCGATCGCCGCCAACCACTCGCCGGTGTCGGGCCTCGCGAGCAAGTTCAGCGCGCCGACCCCCAGAGCCACCGTGCCGAAGTACGGATTGGCGGCCGCCGACCGTCCCATCTCCTGCAGCAGTACCGCCGTTTCGGCGAACGTGACGCCGCTACCCCCGAGCTCCGCAGCGACCTCGAGCCCGGGCCAGCCCGCGTCGGCGAGCGCGCTCCACGATGCCGAGTCGGCCAGCATCTTGCGCGCAACCGCCTGCAGTTCAAGGAGTTCGGACGTCACGCCGCCGGCTCCCGAGGCAGCCCGAGCCCGCGCTCGCCGAGGATGGTGCGCTGAATCTCGCTGCTGCCGCCGGGAATCGTCCATTCCCATGAGCTGACGAAATCCAGCACCCAGGCGCCCGATTCCCAGCCGCTCGACAGCGGTTTGCGCAGCGCCGTCTGCCCACCGAGGCCGACCACCTCGGCGCCGAAGTCCGTCATCCGCTGCAGCAACTCGCTGTAGTACAGCTTGACGATCGACGCATCCGCCGGGCCCGACGTTCCCGACTCATGGCGGTCGACGAGACTGCGGCACAACCTCCGCAGCCCGGCGATCTCGGTCTCGAGTGCAGCCAGCTGGTCGGCCACCACCGGTTGATCGAGCGGCCGGATGCCGTCCCAGGTTTCTCGCGAGCAGGCTTCGACGAGCCAGCGAAAGCCGGCATTGCCCAAGCGCTCAGCGAGCTCGAGCATCGTCAGGCCGCGTTCGGCGCTCAGCGTTGCCTGTGCCACCTGCCAGCCGGCATTCTGGGCACCGATCAGGTTCGCGGACGGGATCGTCACGTCGCTGAAGAAGATCTCGCAGAAGTGCGCATCGCCGATCGCATTACGGATCGGCCTGACGTCGATTCCGGGTGTGCGCATGTCGAGCAGGAAGTACGAGATTCCCTTGCGTTGGGGGGCATTCGGGTCGGTGCGCGCAAGCAGCAGGCACCAGTCCGCATGCATGGCGCCACTGGCCCACAGCTTCTGCCCGTTGACGATGAACGCGTCACCCTCGCGCCGGGCGCTCGTCTTCAGGCTGGCCAGATCCGACCCGGCCTCAGGCTCGGAGAATCCCTGTACCCAGATCTCGCCGTCGAGGATGGCGGGCAGGTGACGCTGGCGCTGAGCCTCCGTGCCGGCAGACAGCAGCGTGGCCGCCGCGTGATGGATCGAGACGAAGGCCAGCACCAGCCGGGGCGCGTCTTGCGCCGCCAGCTCCTGGTACAGCACGACCTGTTCGGCGGTGGACATGCCGCCGCCCCACTCGCGCGGCCAGTGCGGAACGGCGTAGCCGGCACCGCGCAACTCCTGGAACCAAGCCTGCTGGAACGCGGCGAACTCGCCATCACCGACACCTGTCTGGGCGTGTCGCCAGTCCGGTGGAATGTGCGTGCGGCACCAGTCGCGCACCTCGACCCGAAAGGCCTCCAGGTCGCCTGGAACACCCATGGTCAGCGGCTCTTTCGGCGCATGCGTGAGAGGAGGTTGCGGTGCTCGTCGCTGCGCATCGAGACCTCCTCCGCCGCCAGTCCGGCTTGAACGTAGGCGCTCAGCCCCTGCAGGTGCATGTTCAGGACGCGCTTGGTCCCCTGCAGCGCGGGGACCGGCATCTCGGCCAGCCGGCGGGCCAAGGTGTGGGCCTCCTCCATCAGTTCCTCGGGCGCGCAGGTCCGGCTGGCGAGTCCGATCTCGACCGCCGTCGCCGCGGGGATCCGGTCGCCGGTGAAGAGGAACTCGCGAGAGCGCAGGATCGGCGTCAGCAGCGGCCAGAATGCCGCCCCGCCGTCACCGGCGACCAGGCCGGCGGCGATGTGCGGATCGGCGAAGTACGCGTCCTGCGACATGAGCACGATGTCGCACAGCACGGCGACGCTGCAGCCCAGACCGACCGCCGCACCGTTCACGGCAGCGATGACCGGCAGCGGGAAGCGCAGCATTTCCTCAATGATCTGAGCTCCTTCGCGCAGGCTCTCGTAGCGCGCGGCAGGATCGTCAAGGAAGGTAGATATCCAGTCGAGATCACCGCCCGCGCTGAAGGCGCGCCCGGCACCGGTGAGGATGACGGCCCGGGCGTCCTGGTCTGCCGAGAGCTGCCGCCAGACGTTGGCCATACCCCAGTGCAGTCCTGCGTTTGCGGCGTTGAGCGATTCGGGGCGGTTCAGCACGACAGTGCGGATCGGCCCGTCCACCTCGACCCGGATCTCCTCCGGCAGCTCGTACGCCATGGCCCGGTTCATCGTCCCTCGCTGAAAAGGCCCGTCAATGCATGGTTTCCGAGGCCGCGGGCCAGTGCGTCGCGCGTCTCGGTGAGCGTCAGCGGAAGCCGCCGCAGCGGCTGGCAGTAGCGCGACAACCACGACAGCGTCGTCTCATCGCAAAAGCCCATCGCGCCGTGCAACTGGTGGGTCACGCGGAAGACCACGTCGGCTGCCTCGATGACAGCTAGGCGAAGCGCGAGCGCGTCGTCGAGAACCCCCGGCTGATCAACCTCGAGGCTCCAAAGCGCGTACAGCGCAAGCTCTTCCACCCCCGCGCGCTCCACCTCAGCGTCAGTCAACTGGAACTGCACGCCCTGAAACGCCGAGAGCGGCTGGCCGAACTGCTCGCGCTCTTTGACGTAGGCACGCGTCAGCGCCAGCGCGCGGTCGAGCATCCCGAGCAGCGTCCAGCACGGCAGGACGAGGCCGAGGGCGACTTCTGCGGACGGGACCGTATCGAGCGGCTCGAGGTCCAGCGCCGTGACGAACGCCGACTTCCTAGCAGCCGTTGCACTTTCGCGGACCCGTACGCGACTGCGACGGCCGTCAAGATCGACGGCCAGCCAGCGGAGATCGAGCTCATCGACGGCAGCCGCCGGCGCCCGATCAGACACCACGACCATGCCGTCCCCGTCGACGTCGCGCGCCCGGCACAGCCGCTCCGCCACCGGATACGCGAGTGCCCACCATCCGGCGCTTCGGCACAAAGCCGCGGCCGCCTCCAACTCCTCCGGCCCGCTCCGTGGATCGAGCTCCCAGGCGCCGAGCCCGGCAAGGATCGACGCGACCGGTTCGGCGCGCTTGCTTGGATCGGCCTCTGCTTGCTGGACGAGTGAATCCCCACCGGCCGCCTCGATGGCTTTGCGCGCCGCGGCGCCGAACTCGCGCGCCTCCTCACCCAGCTCGAGGTTCACGATCCGGCCCGCCGATCTGCCAGCAGCGCGCGGGCCAGCGTGATGCGTTGCATTTCGATACTTCCTGACGCCACCGTCGCCGACACCGAGTAGCGCGCGTGGTCCTGCACCGCCCGCACGAACCGCGCGGCCGCCTCATCGCGGGAATCCGCGTAAGCCGCGATGTCCATGAGAACGTCGGCGCTGTCCTGGTCGAGCTTGGTCACCGCTATCCGGTACGTGGCCGCGTCCTCGGCCCGGATCCGGCCGCTGCCTTGCGCCGCCACCACTCGATACGCGAGCAGCCGCGCCCGCCGGCAATGCACGAGCATCCGGGCCCAGCGGCTGCGCAGCTCGCCGGGGACCGCGTCCCACGCGTCGCCGAGCGCTGCGGGAGCCTCGGCGAGCAGGCGCTCACACCGGGCATAGCGCGCGATCCCGACGCGCTCGAAAGCGAGCACTTCCTTGACGACGTTCCAGCCCTCGTCGACCGTGCCGAGCACGTCAGCAGGCGTCACTTGGACTTCGTCGAAGAACACCTCGTTGAGGTGATGGGGTCCGAGCATGCTGCGGATCGGCCGCACCTCGATGCCCGGCGCGTCCATCGGGATCAGGAAAATGCTCAGCCCCTGCTGCTTTTTCGCGCTCTTCGAGGTGCGCGCGAGCAGGAAGCACCATTGCGCCATCGTCGCGTAGGAGGTCCAGATCTTCTGCCCGGAGATGGCCCAGCCCTCGCCGTCGGGACGGGCGGCGGTGCGCAGGGAAGCAAGGTCGGACCCGGCGTTGGGCTCGCTGAAGCCCTGACACCAGATGACCTCACCGCGAGCGATCGGCGGCAGGTGGCGGCGCTTCTGCTCGGGGCTGCCATGACGCATGATCGTGGGCCCGACCCAGTTGACGCCCATGTACTGCGCGCCGCGCGGCTCGTGATGGGCCCACATCTCCTCGCGCACAGCCGTCTGCTCCCAGAGCGAGGCTCCGCGACCACCGAACTCTTCCGGCCAGGCCAGGCACAGCAGCCCGCGATCGGCGAGCAGGCGGCAAAACGCCTGCGCCGCTTCGAGATCGGCCGGGTCGTCGGTGAACGCGCCAAGGAAGCCCGCCAGAAGGTGCTCCTTGATCAGAGCCCGCAATTGCTGGCGCAAGACGGAGACGCCCTCGCCCATGTCGTAGTCCATCAGCGCGCGGTCCACCCCCCGTCGACGGCGATCGTCTGGCCGGTGACGTAGCGGCCGGCGTCGCTGACGAGCCAGAGGATGGCACCGAGAAAATCGCTGGTGCTCCCCTCCATCGGCAAGGGTGTGTTGCGCTTCAGCCAGGCGGCCCCGCGCTCGGTGTCGTACAGCTTGTCGGTGATCTCGCTGCGAAAGAAGCCCGGTGCGACGGTGTTCACGCGTATCGAATGCCGGGCCCACTGCACCGCGAGCTCGCCCGTGAGTCCGGAAAGGCCGGCCTTGCTCGCCGCGTACGACGCCTGCGGGATGCCCGGGATGCCGACCAAGCCGCTGATCGACGAGACGTGCACGATCGCTCCGCGGCCGATTGCCAGCATGTGCGGGAAAATCTGCTGGCTCAGCCGAAACGGCGCCACCAGATTGAGGTTCAGCGTCTGCGCAATCGCCTCCGCCGACTCGTCCTCGGCCCGGTCGTGGCTGAAGATGTTCCCTGCCGCGTTGACGAGGATTTCCGGCGGCCCCAGCGCAGAAACCACCTGTGGCATCAGCGCATCCAGCTCCGCCGACACCATCAGATCGCACCCTAGAGCGCACCCCTCGATCTCCTTGGCGAGCGCCTCCAACCGGTCCACGCGACGCGCGACGGCGGCCACTTTTGCCCCGGCCTCCGCCAGACCACGCGCCACGGCCTCTCCCAGCCCCGACGACGCGCCCGTCACCACGGCGACCCGGCCTCTGAGGTCGAACAGCTCCAGTGCGCTCACCCGCTCATCATGGCCGAAGCGTGTCCATTCATGACACAGGCGGGACGCTCGTGATGCGACCACGTTCCTGGCGCGCCATGGCCCGGCTGATGACGACGCGCTGGATCTGGTTCGTGCCCTCGAAGATCTGCATCACCTTGGCCTCGCGCATGTAGCGCTCGACCGGGAAGTCGCGGGTGTAGCCGTAGCCGCCGAGCACCTGCACGGCATCGGTCGTGACGCGCATCGCGTTGTCCGTGGCGATGAGCTTGGCGACGGCTGCCTGCATGCCGAAGGGCAGCCCCTGATCGCGGAGCCGGGCGGCCGCCAGCGTGGTGGCCCGGCCGCTCAGCACGGCCGCATTCATATCGGCGAGCAGGAACGCCAGGCCCTGATGGTCGATGATCTTGCGGCCGAACGTCTCGCGCTGGCGGGCGTATTCGACAGCCCGGTCCAGCGCGCCCTGCGCCAGACCGGTCGCACACGCGGCGATGCCGAGCCGCCCCGAATCCAGCGCCGCAAAGGCAATCTTCAGGCCCTCGCCCTCCTCGCCGATACGGCGGTCGGCGGCGACGTGGACGTCATCGAGATGCACCGTCGCCGTGGCGGATCCGGTAAGGCCCATCTTGCGTTCGGGAGGGTCGAAGGACAGCCCCTGGACGTCGGCCGGCACCAGGAAGCAGGACACCCCACCGGCACCTTCACCGGTACGCGCCAGGACCGTGTAGAAGTCCGCATGCCCGCCGTGGGTGGTCCACGCCTTGGCACCGTTGAGGACATAGCCATCGTCAGTGCGGCGCGCTGAAGTACGCATCGCCGCCGGGTCGGAGCCGGCCTGTGCCTCGCTCAGGCAGTACGCCCCGAGCAACCCCCCGCCGACCATGTCCCCGAGCCAGCGCTCGCGCTGCTGCGGCGAGCCGTAGGTGGCGAGCGGGTAGCAGGACAGCACGTGCACGCTGACCCCGACCGCTACCGACGCCCAGACACTCGCGATCTCCTCGAGCACCTGCAGGTACACCTCGAACGGCTGGCCCCCGCCGCCGATCGGCTCGGGATACGGCAGGCCCAGCAGCCCGAGCTCGCCCAGCTTCGCGAAGACCTCGCGCGGGAACTCCCCGTGCGCCTCCGCGACCTCCGAGCGCGGCGCCAGCTCGCCGGTCGCCAGCTCACGCACCATGCTCACGAGCGCGGCGGCTTCTTCAGTGGGTAGTGCGCGGTCAGCCGACACAGTGCTCCCCTCTGCGACAACGGCAACTGGGACCCCGGCGACGTCTTCCACCCGATCCGTGGCACGATCGTCGCCGAACGCCCGAACTCTCGGAGGTATGTCTTGACGTCGTCACCGGTGAATCTGGGCCTTTTCCTGCTGCGCGTGGTTGTGGGTCTGGTTTTCATCGCGCACGGCTACAACCACATCTTCGGCGGCGGGAAGATCGCAGGCACCGGACGCTGGTTCGAGAGCCTGGGCATGAAGCCGGGTTGGCTGCACGCGTGGACAGCCAGCGTCACCGAGCTCGGCGCTGGTGTACTGCTGGTCGTCGGCTTCCTGACCCCGCTCGGCGGGGCCGGCGTCGTCGGCGTGATGCTCGTCGCCTGGATCACCAACCACATGAAGAACGGCTTCTTCATCTTCCGGCCGGGCGAGGGCTACGAGTACGTGATGACGCTGACCGTCTGCGGTTTGGCGCTTTCGTGCCTCGGCGGCGGCGAATGGTCGATCGATCACGCGGCTGGCATCTTCGACCCGCCCGGATGGCTGGCGACCGGGCTGTGCTTTGCGGCAGGCATCGGCGGCGCCGCGGCCCTGCTCATCACCTTCTGGCGGCCGGAGCGCAAGCCTGCGGTGCCCGCGACGCCGCCGGAAGACGCCTTCTGATCGATCGATAGCGGCCCCCCTAGAGCCGGTAGAGCTTGCGCGCATTCTCGCCCATGATCTTGCGGCGGGTTTCGTCAGGCAGGGTCGCCATTTTCGCTTTCACCGTTTCCAACGGGCTCGGGTACAGGCACGTCGGGTGTGGGAAGTCGGTTTCGAAGAGGATGTTGTCCTCGCCCACCGACTCGATGAGCGCGGGCAGCTTGTTGCGGTTGTTCTCGAACCAGAACGTCGCGTAGATGTTGCTCTTGAAGTACTCCGACGGCATCTTCGACATCTGCGCCAGCTCCTGCGGCGCGTTCTCGGTCATCTCGTAGTCGAGCGCTTCGAGGATGAACGGGATCCAGCCGACCCCGCTCTCGACCGAGACGGTCTTCAGGCCGGGATGACGGTCGAAGACGCCCGACAGGATCAGGTTGGTGACCACGCGGGCATTGCCGATGAACAGCAGCGTCCCGCCGATGGCGAGCTGGGTGTTCATCGGATGCGACGCCCACGGGTACTTGCCGAAGAACGTCATCGCCGTGACGCTCGCCCCGATGTGGAAATGCACCGGGAGCTGAAGGTCGCTGCAGACCTCCCAGAACGGATCCCACGCCTTGCTGGCGAGGTCGGGTGCCCCGAGGTCGTCGGGGTCAGAAGTCATGTTGACGCCCCGGGCACCGAGCGCGGCGACCCGCTGCGCCTCGCGTACGCACTCATCGATGTTCCAGGCCGGCATCAGCGGTAGCGGCAGCAGGCGGTTGTTCGATTCGGCCTGGATCTCAGCCATCGCGTCGTTGTAGATCTCGACCGCGAGCCGGGTGATGACCGGATCGTCGCCGGCGCCGAGCCCTTGGCCGCCGAGGCCGAGAGTGCTCGGGAAGATGATCTGCGCATCGATCCCACACTCGTCGAGGACCTCGAGACGGACCTTCGGGTCCCACGCGCCCTGGTGGACCTCGTCGATCGTCCACTCGAAGAGCGCGTGGTAGGAGCTCTCCTTCGTGCCGTCGCGGGCAATGACGCCACCGGCGCTGAAGCGCCCGACCGCCTTGCCATCGAACACCCAGGTGCGCTCCCCGTCGACCATCTCCACATGGGGGACGCGATCGCGGTACTGGGCGGGAGCGCGGCTGGTGAACAGGTCGGCCGGCTCGGACCAGTGGGAGTCCGCGTCGACGACCAGCTCATTGTTTAACATAGACGTCGACATTAGAATTGCCCGATGGCGATTGCAATGGTTGACGGCCTGCGGGTCTCCTACGACCTCATCGGGGAGCTGAGCCGGCAGGGACACCCCTGGGTCATCACCCCCGGCGGCCGGTTCAGCAAGGACTACCCCGGGGTGCGAGAGCTCGCTCAGGCGATTGCTGCTGAAGGCCACCAGGTCCTCGTGTGGGACCGGCCCAATTGCGGGGAGTCCGATGTCTGCTTCGACGGCGACTCCGAATCGGCGATGCAGGCCGACGTCCTCGCGGGACTGCTGCGCGAGCTCGACCTGGCGCCCGCCATCATCATCGGCGGCTCGGGCGGTTCACGCGTCTCGCTGCTGACGGCGGCTCGCCATCCCGACGTCGCCTCGGCGCTCGCGATGTGGTGGATCAGCGGCGGCACATACGGGCTGATGAGCCTAGGGCTGCACTACTGTTCGGGATCGCTGCTCGCGGCCTGGGACGGGGAGATGGAGCCGGTGGCCGCGCTCCCTGAATGGGAGGAAGTGCTCGAGCGAAACCCCCGTAACCGCGGGATTTTCCTCGAACAGGACCCGCCGGAGTTCGTCGCCACGATGGAGCGCTGGATGGCGGCCTATTGCGCCTGCGGCGACGAGCTGATTCCCGGGCTGCCCGACGCCAAGGCACGCAAGGTCACCCTGCCGACGCTCGTGTTCCGCAGCGGGCGTAGCGACCGGCACCACACCCGTGCCACCTCGGAGTCGTTGGCCGCGCTGCTGCCCAACACCGAGCTGGTCGAGCCGCCATGGGGCGACCGTGAGTGGATCGAGCGCGGGCTGGCGCGCGAGGCCGGTGACGGCAGCCTGTTCTCCCGCTGGAACCTCTTGGCCCCGCAGCTGACCGACTGGGCGGCGAAGGTGCTCGGCTAGAACCAGTCAGCCGGCTAGACCGTCACCGGGAGCGCTTCCCAGCCGCGCACCGTGGAGGTGCGCGCCTGCACGGCGTTCTCCCAGTCGACCTCCCACTCGGGAAAACGCTTGAGCACCTCTTCCAGGGCAACCCGTCCCTCGAGGCGGGCGAGCGCCGCGCCGAGGCAGAAGTGCACGCCGTAGCCGAAGCTCAAATGCCGCCCGACATTGCGGTGGATGTCGAACCGGTCAGGCTCGGGGAAGTGCCGCTCGTCGCGATTGCCGGAACCGTTGAGCAGCACCATGATGCTGCCCTCGGCGACCTTGGTGCCGTGGTGCTCGACGTCGTGGGCGACGTAGCGCGACTGCACCGGTGACGGAGCCTCGTAGCGCAGCAACTCCTCGATCGCGTTGGGAATCAACGAATGGTCGGCGGCGAGCGCGGCGCGCTGATCGGGGTTTTCGGCGAGCACCTTGCCGGCCCAGCCGATGAGGCGGGTCGTCGTCTCGTTGCCGGCGCCGGCGAGCAGCTGAACGTAGGCGAGCACCTCGTCGCGGCGCAGCCGGCGCTGGGTACCGGTCTCATCAACGAATTCGGCCGTCAGCAGGTCGGTCATGATGTCGTCGGACGGATGCTCGATGCGGAAATCGATGTAGCTGCCGAACAGGTCCATCTCGCGGTTCTGCGCGGCGGCGACGGGCTCCGCGCCCTCCTCCAGGCGCAGGCCTTCATCCAGGCGTGAGCGGATGGCTTCCTGATCCTGCTCGGGGATGCCGAGCAAGTAGCCGATGGTGCGCATCGGCATCTGGGCACCGAGATCATGGATGAAATCGAAGCGGCCGCTGCCCACCAGCGGATCGAGCGAGCGGCGGCAGAACTCGCGCACCTTGGGCTCGATCGCGTCCATCTTGCGCGGGGTGAACACCCGCCTCATCACACCGCGGTGCACGTCGTGCAGCGGCGGGTCCTCGAAGAGGATCGCGCCGGAAGGGATCTCGATGTTGGCCCGGATCATCTCCAGGACCGTGCCGCGACCCGAGCGGTAGGTCTCCCAGTCGGTCAGGCTCGGCTCGACATCCTCGAAGCGGCTCAGCGCGAAGAAGTCGAATTTCTCGTTGTAGTACAGCGGCGCCTCGTCCCGCATCCGCTTCCAGATCGGGTACGGATCGCTGTCGATCGTGAAGTCGTAAGGGTCGTAGTAGACGTCGGAAAGGACGGACACTCGAACTCCCTCGGGAGGCTGGCACCGAAATTGGTCTGGGTCAGATTCGCACTACAAGCCGCGCGGCGCCAGAGAGTGCGCCGGCATTTGATACGACGCCGCCGCTCCGCCCAGGACGATGTCGGCGCGCCGACACAGACGCCGGCGCAGCGCTGAGGGGGTCTGAGTCGTTGCCGCCCAGGCGACGAGGGTGTCCATAGTGGCGGCTTGAAGCAGCGCCGCGACCTCCTCGACGTCGACCGCCTTCGGCAGCTCGCCGCGCTTGATCGCGTAACGCAGCACCTCTTCGAAGGCGACGCGAAAACCTTGCGGCTTCTCGGACGGCGCGCCGGCGTGCATGAGCCGCGACCAGTGGCTGACGACGAGCAGCAGCGCCGCCCTCGGGGCCCGCGAAACCCGCCGCGCCAGCGACGTCATGAGCTGCTCGACGATCTCGGCCGTGGCCTCGTCCCAGCCCATCGCGTGCTCGGCCTCATCGATCATGATCTCCGCCGTGGCCCACGGCATCTCGAGCAGGATGTCTTCCTTGTGGGCGAAGTGGAAGTAGAACGTGCCCTTGCTGACCCCGGCCGCGCGGGCGATTTCCTCCGCCGTGGTGGCCTCGAACGCCGTCTCGAAGCCGCGCTCGTTCCAGATTTCGAGCGCCGTGCGTATGAGCTTGCGACGGGTGTCGCGGGAGCGCTCCTGAGTCAGCGCTGAGCGCCGCGTTGACGTTCGCTCAGCGCGCTCGTCCGCGGCGGCCTTGCTCGCACGCCCCACCCTGCGCTCCTTACATCTCTGCGAGTGATCGCACCTGGAGTTGTACTCAGCCTAACTTAGGTCGTAGTCTGCGGTCATGCTTCTGGACCTGACCTCGGATCAGGAGTTCTTCCGGCAGACCACCGCCAAGTTCCTCGAAAGTCAGGTCCCGATCGACGCGGTGCGCGCGCTGCGCGATGACCCCGCCGGGTTTCGGCCTGACTACTGGCGCCGCGGCGCCGAACTCGGCTGGGCCTCGCTGCTTGTCCGTGAAGAACTCGGCGGCGGCACGATCAGCGGCGGCGCTCTTGTCGACCTCACGCTCATCGCCCACGAGTTCGGCCAGCACGCCTCGCCGGGTCCACTGGTGCCGGTCAACATCGTTGGCTTCGCGCTGAGCACCACCGGCTCGCATGAGGACGTGCTGGAAAGCGTGATGTCCGGAGAGTCCATCGCATCATGGGCGGTCGCCGAGCGCGACACCAGCGTCGCCCTTGATGGCGTGCGCCTGTCGGTGACCGTTGATGGTGACGAGGTCGTGCTCCACGGCGAGAAGCGCCCGGTGGAATCCGCTGCGCAGGCAAGCCATCTGCTCGTCACTGGCCGCAGCGATGGCGGGCTCACCCAGGTTCTCGTACCGGCCGATGCCCCGGGAGTGACGATCAGCCCGATGGGCTCGGTCGACCTCACGCGGCGTTTCAGCGCCGTGCGTTTCCACAATGTGCGGCTGCCCCTCGCTGCGGTCGTCGGCGAGGTCGGCGGCGCCGATGCGCAGGTCGAGCGCCAGCTGCAGATCGCGGTCGTCGCCCACAACGCCGAAGCGGTCGGCGCCATGCAGTCGGCCTTCGACATGACGGTCGCGTGGGCGTTCGACCGCTACTCCTTCGGCCGGCCACTCGCGTCGTATCAGGAGATCAAGCACCGCTTCGCCGACATGCTTTCGTGGCTGCAGGCGAGCCACGCGGTCAATGACGCGGCGGCCATCGCGTTCGACGCGGGAGCCACTGACGCCGCAGATCTGGTCAGCGCGGCCAAGGCGTACATCGGCGATCACAGCCTGGAAATCCTGCAGGACTGCGTGCAGATGCACGGCGGCATCGGCGTCACCTTCGAGCACGACGTACACCTTTATCTGCGCCGCGTCACCATCAACCGGGCGCTGTACGGCACTCCGCCAGAGCATCGGCAGCGCCTCGCCGCGGCGCTCATCGCCAGCTCGGGGAAGGACGCGGCATGAGCACTCAAACCCCAGCAACCACCGACGAATCCGTCGAGGAGTTCCGCCAGCGCGCCCGCACCTGGATCCAGGGCAACCTGCGCCTCCTCGGCGCAGACGAGCAGCATGGCCCGTCGCTGCTGCACTTCAGCGAGGAGAAGGAGCGGCTCGACCTCGAGCGCGACCGGGCCATCCAGCGCAAGATGTTCGACGCGGGCCTGGCGGGTGTCTGCTTCCCTCGCGAGTACGGCGGCCTCGGCCTGTCCGCTGATCATCAGAAGGCCCTGAACGAGGAGCTCGGCGGCTACGAATATCCCGCCGTCATTCAGATCCCGACCTTCTCCCCGTGCGCTGCCGTGCTGCTCGACTTCGGCACCGAGGAGCAGAAGAGGGCCCACCTGCCCGCCATCTTCAAGGGCGAGGAAGTGTGGATGCAGTTCCTGTCGGAGCCCAGCGGCGGGTCCGACGTCGCCGGTGCTCTCACCACTGCCGTCCGCGACGGCGAGGACTGGGTGCTGAACGGTTCGAAGATCTGGACCACCGGCGCGTGGTTTGCCGACTGGGGGCTGTGCCTGGCACGTACCAACTGGGATGTACCCAAGCACCGCGGCCTGACCGTCTTCATCCTGCCGATCCGCCAGCCCGGGGTCGATGTCAGCCGCATCGAAATGCTCAATGGCAACAAGGAGTTCTGCCAGGAGTTCCTCACCGATGTGCGGGTGCCTGACACCGATCGCATCGGCGAGGTCGACGGCGGCTGGACGGTCGGCGTCCGCTGGATGTTCCACGAGCGGATGCTGATGAACTCCTCGTTCGTCACCGTCCCGACAGGCAGCCGGCACAGCGGCGGCGCGGCGCACGGGCTACTGGACGTCGCCCGGGACGCCGGACGTGTCGACGATCCGCAGGCACGCGATCTGCTCGGCGAGGCACGGACGCTCGACCTGGTCGGCACGCACCTCGCACCGCGGGTCGGCAAGCTCGTCACGACCGGCACCATGTCGGATCAAGCCGCGGCGATCGGCCGGCTCTTCCACGGCATGACCAATGTGCGCACGTCGACCATCAGCTTCGAGATCGCCGGAGGCATCGGCGGCGCCTGGACCGATGACGACGGTGCGGCCGCTGAGTCCGGCCTGGCATTCCTGATGCGTCAGACCTCGTGCATCGGCGGCGGCACCACCGAGATGGCCCGCAACGTCATCAGCGAGCGCGTTCTCGGCATGCCCCGCGAGCGCTCGCATGATCCGGGTCTGCCGTTCCGCGATGTCCCGCGCAGCGCCTCGTCGGCCCGCCGCGCCTAGGGTCCGCCCCCGCCCACCGGCCACCTCCGCCCGGCCGCTCACTCCCCCGCCCGGCCGCTCACTCCCCCGCCCGGCCGGTCACTCCCCGCGGAACTGGGAACGCGGGGTTACGAGAGCGCGTAACCCCGCCTTCTCAGAAGCGGAGGTGCGAACGGCGAGCGGAGCCGGCTAGGCCGCGGCTCCCTGGCTTGCGACTCCCGGAACGCTCGCGGTACGGGTGATCGCGTAGACAGCGAGGCGATCGTCGCTGCCGCCGTCGCGGACCTCGACCCGGCCGAGCCCGTCGCTGACGCTGGCCGTCGCGATGGCCGGCCCGACGCGTACCGGGCGCAGGTAACGCATCGCCAGCGAAGAGACGACGGCATCGGGAGTCGCGGATAGGACGGCCTCCTCGACGGCCAGCGCGATCAGCCCGCCGTTGACGGTCTTGGAACTGTTCAGGCCGTCTTCCGAACGCGGCAGCACGGCTACGCCCGGACTCTGGCGTACGCAACCGGCGCGGTCAGCAAACGGTCGCCGCAGCCGGCCCGGCGGACGCCTTTCAGCCCGAAAGGCCTCGTGCTCCGGAGGAATCCGCATGGTGACATCCGGAACCGGCATGAACGAGGCGGTGCCGAACGCGACGTTTCTTCCGTTCTCGTCGGTGAAATCGACCATCGCCACCATCACCGAACGCCCCGACTTGATCAGCCTCGCGACCGCGCGCACCTGCTCGAATTCGCCGGCGTGCTGGTGCAGATGGACATCGAGTTCGAGCGTGGTCGGCACCCGCGGGGCGAAGGCGTCGAGCGCGAGGTAGCCCGCGGCAATATCGGTCCACGTCGCGAAGATGGACGCGCGCACGCTCGTCGAGCCAGGCGCGTACATCTCGGCGACGATGGGCGCCGACCCGTGGATCTCCTCGCCGACGCGTCCGAGGTCGAAGCCGAGCTCGTGGACGATGTGCGACGGGTATGGCTTGGCCAATTACGCCTTGCCCAGAAGGAATTTCACGATGGGGGTGGCCGACGGGTAGACCTCGGTGTTGCCGGCTGCGAAGTAGCCGGAGTCGGTCACCATGATGATCCCGTTGGCCGCCCGCCCTGCCTCGCTGCCCAGGAACACCAGCGGGAACGCCTGCTCCATCGGCGTCGCCGCCTCGATGCCTACCTCTTCGCGGTAGTCCGAGCCGAAGCCGAGCCACATGTCCTTGTTGGCCTGGGCGAGCGGGGTGTCGGTCGGGCCCGGGCAGATCGCGTTGATACGCACGCCTTCCTTCAGGAACGGCATCGCCTGACGCGCGACATACGCGCAGACCGTCTGCTTGCTCCAGTAGTAGTCGGCGTGATTGTGATCGTGCGCCCACTGCGAGGCAGCGTCCCAGTCGTCGATGCTCAGATACTCCACAAGCTCAGGCAGATTGGCCTCCCAGCCGAGTCCCGCAGCCGAGGAGATGAAGCCGATCGAGGAGCCGCGCGGGAGCATGCCGCCGGCCATCATCCGGTCGATGAGCCGCCGGTGTCCGAGGAAGTTGATTTTCTCGATGCCGGGGGTGCCATCGGCGACGCCGGCACACGAGAACAGCGCGTGGATCGGCCCACCGCACTCGTCGACCGCCCGGTCGATCGACGCCGGGTCGGACAGGTTGACCTTGATGGCCTTCGCGCCGGGCAGGCTCACATCGGCGAAGTCCATGACGACGACCTCAGCGCCCGCATCCTGCACCAGCTCGGCCGTCGCCGCGCCCATGCCGGTCGCACCGCCCACCACGAGCACTCGCTTGCCGTCGTACCGGAATGCGTCAAAGCCCGCCATCGCCTTTTCTCCTGCAGTTGTTGGGGTTTACGGGTGAATGATTACGCGACGATCACATTGTCGCTACGCGACGATCACAATGTCGCTACGCGACGATCGTCAGGTCGCTACGCGACGACGCCGCGAACCTTGAGGTCGACGACCGTGTCCCAGTCGAGCCCGAGGTCGGCCAGGATCGCGTCACCGTGCTCGTTGAACTGCGGCGCGCGGATGGGCTTCGGCGCCTCCTCGTTGAACTGCACGGGGGCGGCGGTGAGCTGGAAGTTCACCCCGGCGGCGGTCGTGCAGTCCTGCACGTAACCGTTGGCGATGGCTTGCGGATCGACCGCGGCCAGCTGGGTGTCCTGCACGACGGTCCACTGCCCGGTGAAGTCGGCGAGCGCCGTTCGCCATTCGACCAAAGGCCGCTCGGCGAAGGTGTTGCGCAGTATCTCTTGGGCGGCGGCGGAGTTGGCCATCAACGCTTCGTGTCCCGAGAACCGCTCGTCGCTCCCCAGCTCCGGCTGGCCGATCGCCTCGGCCAGCGGCGCCCAGTACTTGGATGCCTGCAGGCAGCACAGGGCGAGCCAGTAACCGTCCTTGGTCAGGTAGTTGCGCACCAGCGGGTTGCTGCGCATGGCTGACGCGGGCGGCGGCCGCCACGGCATGCCGAGCATCAGCGAGAGCCCGAAGGCCTGACCCATCGCCCACATTCCGGTACCGAGCAGCGAGACGTCAACTACCGTCGCCTCGCCGGTGCGCTCGCGGTGGAACAGGGCGCCCATCATGCCGCCGGCGATGGTCATGGCACCGATCGAGTCACCGAAGCCGGGCGCCGGCGGTACCGGCACCTCGGTGTACTCCTCCCTCATCACGCCCATCGCCACGCCCGAGCGGGCCCAGAACGCGAGCGCGTCGTAGGAGCCCTTGTCGGCATCGGGACCCCGCTCTCCCTGGCCCGTGCCGCGTACGTAGATGATCTGCGGGTTGTGGGCGCGCACTTCCTCGAGGCTGATCTTCAGCTTCTTCCGTACACCGGGGAGCTTGTTCGTCAGGAAGATGTCGGACGTCGCGATGAGCTTGTGCAGGATTTCCAGCCCGTCATCACTCGTCAGGTCGAGGCCGAGGCTCTTCTTCCCGCGGTTGGAGTGCTCCAGCAGGATGTGCACATCAGTGGGGATGTCGGCGACGCCGGTGGATGCCAACGACCGCATGGCATCGCCACGCTCCACGTGTTCGATCTTGATGACCTCGGCGCCCCAGTCAGCCATAAGAGCCGATGCAGCGGGCACGAACGTGTGCTCGGCGACCTCGAGAATGCGGACGCCTTGCATCACTGCGGTCATGCAGTACCTCCGACGAGCTGTGCCACCGGCTTGACTGCCGGGGCGGCTGCGTTAGTTTCGACAGATTAGTTTTAACATCGACGTCAACACCGACGCTAGTGATGAACGCGAAGGAACGGCATGAGGCCTCTCCCGGAGCTGACTCCGGCCAGCGAATGGTTTTGGCGTTCCGGTGCCGACGGCACGTTGCGCATTCAAGGTTGCTCCGACTGCGGCCAGCTCGTGCATCCGCCGGTCCCGATCTGCCCGCGGTGTCGCAGCCGCGCCTCGGCGCCGGTGGAAATGTCAGGGCGGGGCACGGTCGTCGGCGTCACGGTCAACGTGCAGCCGTTCCTGCCGAACTTCGACCTCACTCCCCCGTACGTCATCGCCAACGTCGCCCTCGAGGAGGATCCCGACGTCCGGCTGACCACGAACATCGTCGGCTGCGAACCGTCCGACGTGCACCTCGACCAGGACGTCGAGGTCACCTTCGAGCAGGCGGGCGAGATCTACCTCCCGCTGTTCACCCCAAGCGGTGCACCCGATACGCCCGGCCGGATCGCCGAGGTCCGGCTGCCTGCGCCGCGCCCGCCGGTCAGCACCGATCGCTTCGAGCACCGCTCCGTCCTGTCGGGCATCGGCCGCTCCAGGCTCGGCCGCCGGCTCATGGTCGACCCGCTCTCGCTGACGATCGACGCGGCGCTCGCTGCCGTCGCTGACGCCGGCCTCACGCTCGAGGACATCGACGGGCTGTCGACCTATCCAGGCATGGTCGGCGCGGGCATGAGCGAGGGCGGGGTCACGGCCGTCGAGGAGGCGCTGCGCATCCACCCGACGTGGACCAACGGCGGCGGCGACCTGCCCGGCCCGGGCGGTTCGGTCATCGCCGCGATGCTCGCTGTCGCGTCAGGCCTGTGCCGTCACGTCCTGTGCTTCCGGACGGTCTGGGAGTCCACGTACCGCCAGCTCGGGCTCGGTCACGCGCCGGGCCGGGTCTCCGGGCCGCTGATGGAGTGGCGCGCGCCGTTCGGAGCCATGTCCGCCGCCAACTGGATCGGCATGAACGCCAACCAGTACTTCCATCGCTACGGCGCCACCCGCGAGATGCTCGGCATGATCGCGGTCAACGGGCGTGCCAACGCCGCCCGCAACCCCGTCGCCATCTACCGCGAGCCGATGACGATGGACGACTACATGTCCGCGCGGATGATCACCACGCCGTTCGGCCTCTACGACTGCGACATCCCGTGCGACGCCTCGATCGCCGTCATCGTCTCCGATGCGTCGGTCGCCGGCGACCTGCCGCACCCGGCGATCCGCATCGAGTCGGTCGGCACCCAGATCCTGGAACGAGTCTCCTGGGAGCAGGGCACGATCACGCATGAGCCGCAGGTGCTCGGACAGTCGGCGCACCTGTGGACGCGTAGCCAATTGAGCCCGGCCGACGTCGACCTCGCGCTGCTCTACGACGGCTTCTCCTTCAACGCCATTTCGTGGCTGGAAGCGCTGGGATTCTGCGGTCTCGGCGAGGCGCAGGACTGGCTGGACAAGGGACGGCGGATCGCTCTCGACGGGGAGCTGCCGGTCAATCCGCACGGCGGTCAGCTCTCAGAGGGCCGCACCCATGGCTACGGCTTCATCTACGAAGCGGTCACCCAGCTGCGCCGCGAGGCCGGCGAGCGTCAGGTCGCGGATGCCAGGACGGCGGTCGTCACCTCCGGCGGCGGCACGCCATCCGGAGTGCTCTTGCTGCAACGCGACGGGGTCTGAGATCAGTAAGCTCAGAGACGACCTCATCGATGACGTCGAGCCTGCTGTGGCTGTCGGAGGCTCGCAAGAAGGGGTACTGACCTTGACGGCAGCTGCGCAGGTCGAAGGCGAAAAGCCGAGCGGGCCGCGTTCACGCAAAGGCGCCCAGACCCGCAGCCGGTTGCTCGAGGCCGCCAAGTCGGTCTTCGAAAAGGACGGCTTCCTCGAGGCCCGAATCTCCGACATCGCCGAGCGCGCCGGCCTTTCGCACGGGTCGTTTTACCACTACTTCGATTCCAAAGAGCAGATCTTCCGCGAGGTCGCCAAGGCCATCGAGGACGAGCTCGAGGCCCCCGTCGAGGCCGTCATCTTCGACCCGGAATCCAACGCCACACCGCGCGAGCGGATCCGCGAAGGCATCCGTCGTCACCTGATCAGCTACCGCGACGAGGCCCCCATCATGGGCATCATCGAGCAGGTCTCGCGCTACGACGACCACGTGCGCGCCGTCCGCGCCGATCAACGCAGCCGCTCGCAGCAGGCGATCGCCGATTCGATCCGCCAGTTGCAGCTGCGCGGGCTGGCCGATCCCAAGCTCGACCCCGACTTGGCCATTGCTGCACTCGGCGCGATGACCCAACGATTCCCGGAGCTGTGGCTCGTCGAGCGCACCCACGACTTCGACTTCGACGAGGCCGTCGATCAGTTGAGCCGGCTGTTCTCCAATGCTCTCGGCATCGTCGAGGTCGTCCCGAAGAAGACTCGCGGCCGCCGCACCGGCGCCTAGGAATCAAGGAGCTTTCGGATGCGCGTGGTGATCGTGGGTGCCTCGAGCGGTTTGGGGCGATGCATCGGAGTCGGTCTCGCGCAGCGCGGTGCCGAGGTGGCGTTGCTGGCGCGCCGGCACGACATGCTCGTCGACGCGGCGAAAGAGGCCGGCCCGGGCGCGCTGGCGATCGCCTGCGACGTCACCGATCAGGCCTCGTGCCAGTCCGCCATCGCCGAGGCTGCCGACGGTCTCGGCGGTATCGACGCGCTCGTCTACTCGACCGGTGTCGGCATCCTCAACCGGCTGACCGACATCGACGCGGACACGTGGCGCTGGGCGTTCGACACCAACGTCATCGGCGCGTCGCTCATCACCGCCGCCGCGCTGCCTCACCTGAAGGCCTCTTCCGGGGCGGCGGCCTACCTGTCGTCCATCAGCGCCTCGCAGACTCCCCCGTGGCCCGGACTCGGCGCGTACGCGGTGACCAAGGCGGCGCTCGACAAGCTCGTCGAAGCCTGGCGCGCCGAGCACCCGCAGGTCGGCTTCACTCGTGTGGTCGTCGGTGACTGCGCGGGCGGCGAGGGCGCATCGATGACCGGCTTCGCGAACAACTGGGACCCCGAGATCGCCGCCGAGTTCTACCCGACCTGGATCTCGCGCAACTACATCACCGGCACGCTGCTCGAGGTCGATGAGCTCGTCCGCGCCATCGACTACATCGCGCGATCAGGCGCGGGCACGAGCATCCCGTCCATGACGGTCACGCCCCGCCCGCCGGTCCCCGCGGCACCCGTGCCCGCCGCCACTCCCTGACGCGCCCGGGTCAGACCGAGACGGGCACCCGCATCAGCCGTCCGAGGTTGGCACCCATGATCGCCTCGATCTGGTCAGCCGGCATGTTCGGCGGCAGGTGGTCGAGGTAGCTGCAGGGCTCAGCAAGTCCTTCGGGATGCGGGAAGTCGGAGCCGAAGAGCACGTGGTCGGCGCCGATGTGGGCGACCAGTTTTTCGATGTTGTCCTCGTGGAACGGGCTGATGTAGACGTTGCGCTTGAACGCCACGACCGGATCCTCGTCGAACCCGTGCGGCATCTTGCGGTACGTGTCGGAGAAGTGCTCGAGCAGCGGCACCACCCAGTCGCCGCCGTTCTCGATCATCGCGACTTTGAGGGCAGGGAAGCGGGTGAGCACCCCGCCGCACACCAGCGCCGAAGCCGAGTCCTCGATCGGGCGGTGGCCCATCGTCATGTAGCGGAAGGGATCCGGGCGGAAGGGCAGCATCTCCGACGGGCCGGTCCAATCCGCCTGATACCTCGAGTAGCCGCTGTCCGATGCGTGCATCGAGACGAGGATGTCGTTGTCGACACAGGCCTGCCAGAACGGGTCGAACTCGGGGAAGCCGAAGGAGCGTGAGCCGCGGTAGCCGGGCACGGGCGCCGGGCGTACCAGCACCGTGCGGGCGCCGCGCTCGATCACCCACTGCAGCTCCTCGACCGCCTTCTCCACGACCGGCAGCGTGATGACGGGGGTGCTGAAGATGCGGTCCCGGTAGTTGAACGACCATTCCTCGTGCATCCACTGGTTCAGCGAGTGGATGACGGCGTGGGTCAGATCGGGATCGTCGCGCAGGCGCTCTTCGAGCAGGCTCGCGAGCGTCGGGAACATGAGCGAGCGGTCGACGCCGAGCTCGTCCATCAGCTCCAGGCGCGGGCCCGGCTCGCGGAACGCCGGGATGGCGCGCATCGGCTCGCCGATGATCTCGCGGTAGGACTTGCCCTCCGGATTGCCGTTGCGGAAGTAGTCCTCCTGCGCGCCGGGCCGGGCGACCACGTCGAACGTGGGGTTCGGGATGTAGTCGCTGATCGTGCCGCGCAGCGCAATCTTCGTGCGGCCACGCACTTCCACGTAGTCGACGGCGCGCTTGTACTGATCCGGCAGGTACCGGGTGAAGGCGTCCTTCGTCTCGTACATGTGGTTGTCGGCGTCGAACACCGGGAAGTCGCACCTACGTTCCATGAGAGCCACGTTAACCGAATTTTGACGGCGACGTCAATATTGGAGAGGCCTGCAGCGAGGGCGGTATCGTCCCCGCCGTGGACCTCTCCCACAGCGCGGCTGATGAGCAGTTCCGGCGGGAGTTCCAAGGCTGGCTCGAGGCGAACCTGCCGCGAGAGTGGCGCGGCGACGAGTACTGGGCGGCCCGCACCCTGGACGAGGGATTCGAGCTGCGCCGCGAATGGGAGCGGAACAAGGCGCTGGCCGGCTGGGCTGGAATCAACTGGCCGAGTGAGTTCGGCGGCCGCGGCGGCACGGCGACGCAGAAGGCGATCTACGACGAGGAGATGGCCCGGGCGCGCGCCCCGCAGACGGTGAACAACCTGGGCTTGACCTTCCTGGCGCCCACCGTCATGGCTATCGGGACCGACGCGCAGAAGCGCGACATCATCCCGGCGCTGCTGCGCAACGACGTGATCTGGTGTCAGGGCTTCTCTGAACCCGGCGCCGGCTCCGACCTCGCGGCGCTCTCCACCCGAGGCGAACTCCAGGGCGATGAGTTCGTGGTCAACGGGCAGAAAGTCTGGACCAGCAACGCCCTGCACGCCGACAAGATGTTCGCCCTCGTGCGCACCGACTCCCCAGCGTCGTCCCCGGTAAGCGGCGCAAAGAAGCACCACGGCATCACGATGCTGCTGCTCGACCTCGACCAGCCCGGCGTCGATATCCGGCCGCTGAAGCAGATGACCGGCAAGCAGCACTTCGGCGAGGTCTTCCTGACCGACGCGCGGGCGCCGGCCGATCAGGTGCTCGGCCAGATCGGCGGCGGGTGGGACGTCGCGATGCTGTTGCTCTCCTTCGAGCGCGGCGCCTCGGCTCTTGGTTACTACGCGACCTTCCGCCGCGAGCTCGAGGAGATCGTGCAGATCGCGCGCCGCACTCCTCGCGGCTCAGGCATCGCCGCCGACGACCCGATGATCCGCCAGAAGATCGCCCAGGCCGTCGTCGAGCTCGAGGCCCTGAAGCTGCACTCGTTGCACATCCTCACGAAGGTCGAGCGGGGCGAGGAACTAGGGTTCGAATCGTCGATGACCAAGCTCCAGTGGAGCGAAACGCACCAAGACATCGGAGAGCTCTATATGGATGTCGTCGGCCCGCAGGGGTGGACCACACGCAGCAATGACGGGGCGTACGGCGAGCTCTTCCCGCTGCAGGAAAGCGCGCTGTGGGCGCGCTCGGAAACGATCTGGGGCGGCTCGTCGCAGGTGCAGCGCAACATCGTCGCCGAGCGCGTGCTCGGCCTTCCCCGCTAGTGAGCGGCGGGCCGCTCGCCGGCGTCAGGGTGCTCGACCTGTCCCGGATGTATCCGGGTGCGTTCTGCACCCAACTGCTGGCCGATCTCGGCGCCGATGTGCTGAAGGTCGAGGGACCCGGCGCGGGTGATGGGCTGCGTCACGTGGCGATCTCCGACTTCAACGGCACCCACACCGCGCTGAACCGCGGCAAGCGCTCGCTCGTGCTGAACCTGAAAAACTCAGGTGCTGCAGGCGTTTTGGCACGGCTCGTCAAGGATGCTGACGTCGTGGTCGAGTCCCACCGGCCGGGCCAGCTCGATCAGCTCGGGATGGGCTACGACGCGATGAGCGCCGCGAATCCGCGGATCGTGTGGTGCTCGATCACCGGCTTCGGCGATCACGGCCCACTTGCTCAGGCCGCCGGCCACGACATCACCTACCTCGGCTACGCGGGCATGCTCGGTCTGCTGTCGGACGGGCCGACCTCGACCCCGGGCCTGACGATCGCGGTGCCGATGGCCGCGAGCCTCGCCGCCGTCGGGATCCTGGCCGCCGTCGTGGAGGCGGGCCGCACCGGCAAGGGATCGCGATGGGATGCGAGCATGGCTGACAGCGCGATGTGGGCGCTCGGTGAGAACTTCGCGTTGGAAGCCAATGCCCCCGCGCCCGGCTGGGGCACCATGGCCGGCCGCAATGTCTACACCTGCGCCGACGGCCGGCAGGTCACCGTCGCCTCGACCGAACCGCGCTCCTGGGCAGCGCTCACCACCGCGCTGGACGCCCCCGACATCGCTGACTTCAGCCTGAGCCTGGGCGCCGATTCTGCGGTGCTTTCCCGGCTGTCAGAGGTGTTCGCGACCAAGCCGGCAGCAGACTGGTGCGCCAATCCCGGCTACGCCGGCGGGGTCGGGCCGGTGAACACCGTCGCCGATCTCGTCACCGATCCCGCGATGGTCGAGCGCGGCAGCATCGTCTCGCTCGCTCCCTCGGGCATCCGGGTACTCGCCAACCCGATCCGCCCCGGCGGTAGCACGGACGGCAGTTCCGGCGAATTCGCCTCGCACGGCCTCACCGATCCGCCTGAGCTCGGCGCCGACACCGACGCCGCCCTCACGGCCGCCGGCTTCACCCCGGACGAGATCTCAGCCCTCCGGTCGGAGAGGATCGTCTCATGAGCATCGACTTCGGCCTGAGCGGCAAGCGGGCCCTCATCACCGGTTCCGGGCAGGGAGTCGGCGAGGGCATCGCACGCCTTCTGGCCGAGGCCGGAGCCGAGGTGCTGGTGAACGATCTCCTCGCCGAGCGGGCGCAGGCGGTCGCGGATTCGATCGTCTCCGGCGGCGGCAAGGCATCGGGTCTCGCGTTCGACGTCACGGATTTCGATGCCGTGCACGCGGCGATCGAAGGAGCCGGACGCGTCGACATCCTCGTCAACAACGCGGGCAATGCCGGCGCCGAGGGCTGGGCCGGCATGGCGCCGTTCATCGCGACGACGCCCGCCGACTGGGCGAAATATCTCGACGTGAACCTCTACGGCGCCATGAACTGCGTCCACGCCGCGCTGCCCGGAATGATCGAGGGCCAGTGGGGCCGGGTCGTCACGGTGACGTCCGACGCCTCGCGGGTCGGTGAGGCGCAGATGGCCGCCTATTGCGCGGCGAAGGCCGGCGCCGCCGGGTTCAACCGCGGCATCGCCCGCGAGGTCGCGCGTTACGGCATCACGGTCAACAACATCGCGCTCGGCACGATGCGCACGCCGCTCAGTGCGGCGCTGTGGGACGACCCCGCTCAGGTCGAGCAGCAGAAGTCCATCATGTCCGGCTATCTCATCAGGCGCCCCGGCGATCCGGGCGATGCGGCGTGGGCGATCGCCATGCTCGTCAGCCCGCGCGGCTCATGGATCACCGGACAGACCATCCCGGTCAACGGCGGCTATTCGTTCGCCCTCTAGACCTCGGTCGAACTCAAGGTCTACTCGCTGCCTGGCGCCTTGATGATGGGGAGCGATGGTAGGTAGCCGACGTCGATGACCTTCCGATTCCCGACCGGCGAGCGCAGGGGCACCTCAGTCCACACCGCGCTGCCACCTCCCACGCAGAAGTCATGAGGCGGCAGGTTTTGGGGTGGTGGCGGCAGCAGCAACACCGTGATGGCACTGCGGCTTTCCGTGGTTTTCACCAGCGGCGCGGAACCGTCGTCGCAGCCGCCACCGGTCCATTCCACGGAAAGCGCGCCATTACGGACCCGATAGCCGTAGACGAGCGCCGCCTGCCGTCCGTCGGCAAAGCCGATCGAACCGCATCCGCCGCTGCGGGCGAACGTGTAGCCGGCCCCGTCGTGTTTGACGACGATGGTGTCGTCGATGCCGACCGCACCCACGCGGCGGCCGAAAGTGACTTCGGTGCCGGTGCGTCCGACGACGACCCAGCCCGTCTTCGGTGGCTTGTACTCCCCTCCCGCGATGCCGGTGGCGATCAGATGTCGTAGCTCGGCGGCCTCGGGGGTGTGCTCACGTTCCGCGCCGGGGGCAGCAAAGAGAGCGCTGAGCGGTCCGGCACCTCCGCAGGCGAGCGGAGCCATCCCGTCGACGGTGCGACTGGGATCGGCGGGACCGGCGGAGGGGCTGGCGATCACGCGCAAGTGGGCCGCCTTCCCCGATGCTCCCAACAGATCGAGTGCGACCAAGGTGGCCACGACGGCGGTGAGCGCCACTACTGACGCGCTGGTCACCGTCCGGCGGATCCGCCGCCTCCGCCGCCCGAGTTCGGCAAGGTGCACGGCGGGCGGGAGCGTGAGGTCGGCGGGGGCGGCAAGGCTTCGCAGCCGTTCGATGAGCTGGTCGTCGCTGGTCATCGCGAGTCCGTCTCTGGTAGCAGGGTCGCGTCTTGCCGGAGCGCTCGAAGCCCGCGCGCTGCTTGACTCTTCACGGTCCCGATGGTGCAGCCGAGTTCGCGCGCCGTTTGAGCCTCGGAGAGGTCCTCGGCGAAGCGCAGCACGATCACCGCCCGCTGGCCGGGTGGCAACCTACCCAGTGCCGTGATGAGGGCATGCCGGTCGTCGACGTCGGGATCGGGCGAGGTCTCGTGTTCGGGGACCTGCGCCGTGGGCTGCTCCGCGTGCCACCGCCTACGCTGCGATGACAGGTACACGCTAAGCATCACCTTGCCGACGTAGGCGTCGACGTTGTCCATGCGCCGGATCCGCGTCCAACGGGGCCAGCAACGTAATAGCGCTGATTGAACGAGGTCTTCGGCCAGCGAGCGGTCGCCGGTGAGGAGCCAGGCGGTGCGCAGCAGCCGTTGCCCATGCGCGGCGACCCAGTCCTCGAAATCGGGGCCGGTGCTCACAACCCCTCAACGAGGCAGCGGCGGCAAAAGGTTGTCACCGTGGCCCGGCGCTGACCAAGTTCGCGTCTATCGAGCGTTAGGCGCTGAAGCCGTGCAGCAGGAAATCCCACAGCTCCTCGGCGGCGTCGCCGCGGGTGGAGCGGCCTGAGCTCGCGGTGATCGTGGTGGTGAACGCGTTGAACATGATGGCCTGCAGGATGACGCCGGCCACCCGGTCATGGCGAAGTCCCGATCGGATCGC
>DATAVO010000208.1:0-2254 GCA_036267695.1 Frankiaceae bacterium | reverse complement strand
TGCCGAGCGGCAACTCGGTGTGCTCGCTGCGGGTCGCCTGCAACGGCCGGCGTCGTAATCCGGGCACCCAGGAGTGGGAGGATCAGCCCAACTACTTCGACGTCACCGTGTGGGGCGCTCAGGGCGAGAACTGCAACCGCTTTCTCAGCAAGGGCCGCCCGATCGCCGTCGATGGCCGCCTGCAGTGGCGCGAGTGGACCGACAAGGAAGGGCAGAAGCGCCAGTCGGTCGATATAGTCGCTGATTCCGTGCAGTTCCTCGGCGGGCGTGACGACGCCGGTAACGGGAACGGTTTCTCCAGTGGCGCACGTGCGACGGAGAGCGACGTTCCGATTGATACCGGCGACTTCGAGCGCGCTCCGGCCGGAGCTGGTGCGGACGAGGACATCCCGTTCTAGACGCACAAGGCAACAGATCGAGCTAGGCTGGTTTCAGTGGCAAAGCAACGCAGACGACCGGTGCGCCGGCGCGACCGTAAGGGCGGGACGACTTCGACCCGTCGTAAGTCGTGCCCGTACTGCAGGGACAAGATCGAGCAGGCGGACTACAAGGACGTGTCGATGCTGCGGCGGTTCATCTCCGACCGCGGCAAGATCCGCTCGCGCCGCATCACCGGAGCGTGCCGCCGCCATCAGAGCCAGGTGGCCCGCGCCGTCAAGCGCGCCCGCGAGCTCGCACTGCTGCCGTACGTCGCCGAGGGCAGCGATCATCCGCGCGGACGCGGCGATCGTGACCGTGGCGACCGCGATCGCGACCGGTAACCGGAGATAACGCCGATGCCGCAGGCAATTCTGCTTCAGGACGTGGACACCCTCGGCGAGCGCGGAGCCGTCGTTGACGTCTCCGCCGGCTATCTGCGTAACTTCCTGCTGCCCCGCAAGCTGGCCGAGCCAGCCACCGATTCCTCGATCAAGGTCGCTCAGCGCCGCCAGGCGGACGCCGAGCGGGCCGCGCGCGAGGCCGAGGAGCGGGCGCGCGAGAGCGCGTCGGTGCTCGGCCGCACCGTGCTCACGATCACCCAGCAGGCGGGCGACGATGGCCGCCTGTTCGGGTCGGTCACGACCCAGGACATCGCCGACGCGATCCGCGAGGCCCGCGGCATCAAGGTCGATCGCCGCAAGATCCACCTCGACGATCCGATCCGGAACGTCGGGACGTACATGGTCGTGGTTGAGGTCGCCGACGAAGTGACTGCGGCGGTCAAGACCATGGTTGTCGCGGCCTAACTTCCGATCCGCGGGCGGCGGCCTTACGTCCGTACTGCCCCGGGTGGGGCGCGGACCGTGCTGGGGCGCTAACGACCCGAGGGCAGGTCGGACGTAGACCGTCGTCCGCATCGGCGGCGGCCTCCTGCTTGAGCCTCCGACCGCCTGGTTCGAGCCCGGCGGGCGTTCGCGGACGCCTCAGCGCGATCACCATCCCGAACGGCGGCCCGCATTACGCCGAGATTAACGCGCGCGCAAGTGGAGTTGTCAGTTGTGTGACAGCTGGTACGCTTAGTTATGTATAGGCAAGGATGTAGAACTTTGCCGGGGACTGGGAGCAAAGATGTCCAAGGACGTATTGGCGATCTTCGGGGCGTGGGTGCTAGTCAGCTTGATTGCTGGAACGCTCATCGTCACCGTCAGATCGTGGCTCAAGAGCCGCCGGCTGCGGTCCGCGAGCCAGCAGGCACCCGTACAGATCGTGCCCAGACGGCCCGCCGGAAGGACCCGCGAGCCGAAGATCGTCGTGGGGGACAAGAGACGTCACGCTCGTCGCTGAACGCTCGGCCAGAGCTCTCCACGGACGACGGCCATGTCATCCTCCCTGCCCCGGCCCAGGCACCAGCGTCACTGGGGCGCCAACGACCCGAGGGCAGTTCGGATGCAGACCGTCGTCCGCGCCCGCCAGCGGCGATCCGTGCCGCGCGCGCCGACCGCCTCGGCCGGCGGCGTCCCCAGCGCCGGCTGTGGCCACCGTCAGCGGTCGCGTTCGCTGAGGACCGGCTTGACGTCGACGATCGGCGTCCCGTCGATCGCCTCGAGGTCGCGGACGCGGATGCGGTTGCCCTCGACGTCGACGATCCGCACGCGGTGCAGGCCGATCGGGTTGGGGCGGTCGGGTGAGCGGGTGCTGAACACCCCCTCCTCGGCGTTGTCGGGGTTGCCCCGGGGATAGACACGCAGGATGTCCCGCCGGGCGCGGTGCAGCCAGGTGAGCACGAGGATCTCCGCGCCGGGATGCAGGTCGGTGATGCATGGGCTCAGCGTCT
>DATAVO010000207.1:0-6213 GCA_036267695.1 Frankiaceae bacterium | reverse complement strand
AAGTGCTGCGCCTCGACGCGGACCTGCGTGCCGTGATCGGTGAGAAAGCCGAGGCTGAGGAAGGCTGGCTGCTGCTGGCCACCAGCGAGGGGGAGGAATGATGACCGACATCCCGAACATCGCCGGCATCGACCTGTCGGCGGACGCCTTCTGGGCCCAGCCGCTAGAGGGCCGCTACGACGCCTTCCGCCGGCTGCGCGCGACGCCCGGGCTCACGTATTACGACGCGCCGGACCCCCGCAGCGCCATGATCGACCCCAGCGCCAGCTATTACGCCGTCGTGCGCCATGCCGACATCAAGGCGGCGAGCGCGAACCCGGAGGCGTTCTCCTCGGCCGCCGGCGCAACCTCCATTCCGGACCTGCCCCCGGAGTTCCTCGAGTTCTTCGGTTCGATGATCAATATGGATGCGCCGCGCCACGTGCGGCTGCGGCGGATCGTGTCGCAGGCCTTCACCCCGCGGATGATGAGCCGCATCGAGGCCGACGTCGCCGATGTGGCCCGCACGGTCGTGTCCCGGCTCGCCGAGAGCCCGGCGGCGGACGGGGCCGAGTTCGACTTCGTCTCCGAGGTCGCGGCGCCGCTTCCGCTGACGGTCATCTGCAACCTCATGGGCGTGCCTGAGAGTGAGGCCGATCGCGTCTTCCGGTGCTCCAACGTCATCCTGGGCGCGGGCGACGCCGAATACGTGCCCGAGGGCGGCGACCTCGGAGCGGTCCTGCTCGCGGCCGGTGCTGAGCTCGCCGAACTGGTCTCGGAGCTGTGCCGGCAGCGTCGCGAATCTCCAACCGGCGATCTCGTCACCGCACTCGCCGCCGCCGAGGTCGAGGGGGAACGGCTCACCGACGCCGAGATCGCGTCCTTCTTCGTGCTGCTGTCCGTCGCCGGCAACGAGACCACCCGAAACGCCCTCAGCCACGCGCTGGTGGCGCTCACCGAGCACCAGGATCAGCGGGCGTTCTGGCTCAGCGATTTCGAGGCGTTGTCGCCGATCGCCGTCGAGGAGATCGTGCGGTGGTCGAGCCCGGTCATCTGGATGCGCCGCACCGTTCTGACCGAGACGGCCGAGCTGGGTGGTCAGCACCTCAAGCAAGGTGATCGGCTGCTGCTGTACTACGCGTCGGGCAATCGCGACGAGACCGCCTTCGACGACCCGGAGGCCTTCGACCTGCGTCGCACGCCCAATCCGCACCTCGGCTTCGGCGGGGCGGGGCCGCACTACTGCCTTGGCGCTCATCTCGCCCGCCGCGAGATCACCGTCCTCTATCGCGAGCTGCTGCAGCGCTTCCCGGCGGTACGGGCGAGCGGCGAGCCCGTGCGGCTGGCATCCAGCTTCGTCAACGGCATCAAGCACCTGCCGGCGTCGCTCCGCGATTAGGTATTCGGCTGACGATATCTACGATCTTGGATAGTTTTTGACCACCGGGGCTTAAGCAGGCTGGTCCAGGTAGGCGCCCGCCTAGGCGCCGCAGCCTGCCCGACCGGGGCTGTTCCAGCGAGTGAACAGGATGTCCGGTGGCCCCTCGCCAGCGCCAGAGCCCGGGCCCCGCCCGCGGTTGGTCGCTGGAGGCATCGCGGTCCTCGGCGGGGCAGGCAGTCGTGCGGGCGGCGGGCGAGTTCGATCTGGCGGCGGTCAACGATGTACACCGGGTCATCGGCCGGGCCGCGGCGGATCTCGAACCGCCTCCGATCGTCGTGATCGAGCTGTCTGCGGTCACGTTTCTCGACGCGGCCATGCTCGGGGCGCTCGTCACCGAACGCCAGGCGTTACGCGCCGCTGGAGGTGACCTGCTGCTGACCGGAGTCGGCCGCTGGGCGATGCGCATCATCGAGATCTGCGGCCTGCGCGAAACCCTCGGTATCTGAGAGGCTTTCGCCGGCCAGGACTTGATTTTCGGCCCGCCTCAGAACTTGATTTTCGGCTCGCCTCAGGGGCTGAGCAGCACCTTGACCGTGCCGTCGAGCTTCTTCTGGAAGCGTTCGTACGCGAGTGGGGCCTGCGCCAGCGGGACCCGATGGGTGGCGAACGTGTCGACGCCGAGCGGATCGTCATCGGTCAGCAGCGGCAGGATCTTCGGCACCCAGCGCTGGACGTTGGCCTGGCCCATCCGTAGCTGGATCTGCTTGTCGAACAGCACCAGCATCGGCAGCGGATCGGCCATCCCGCCATAGACCCCGCTGAGGGAGATGGTGCCGCCGCGGCGGACGATGTCGATAGCGGCGCGAAGGGCGCTGAGCCGGTCGGTGCCGGCCGTTTGCATCACCTTGCGGGCCAGTGAATCCGGTAGCAAACCGGCCGCGTCGTGAGCCAGCTTCCCGGCGCGCCCGCCGTGCGCCTCCATCCCGACGGCATCGATGACCGACTCCGGCCCGCGCCCGTCGGTCATCTCCCGGATGGCGTCACCGATGCCCTCGCCCAGCGCGCCGATGTCGAGCACTTCACTGCCGCGCACCCTGACCCGGGAGAGCCGGTCCGCGACCAGATCCACGCCGATGACGCGGTGCCCGCGATAGGCCGCGATGCGGGTGGCCATGTCGCCGATGGGTCCCAGACCCAGGACGACGACTGTTCCACCTTCCGGAACGGCGGCGTATTCGACCGCTTGCCAGGCGGTGGGAAGGACGTCCGAGAGGTAGACGAAACGCTCGTCCGACGGACCGGCCGGCACCTTGATGGCGGTGTTCTGGGCCTGCGGCACCCGCAGGAACTCGGCCTGCCCGCCGGGCACCGCGCCGTAGAGGCTGCTGTAGCCGAAGAGGGCGGCGCCGGAATTGAACTCCCGCACCTGGGTCGTCTCGCATTGGGTCTGCAGGCCCGCGTGACACATGAAGCAATGGCCGCACGAGATCTGGAAAGGCATGACGACGCGGTCGCCGGCGCGGACATGAGTGATGTCGGCGCCGACGTCTTCGACGATGCCGATGCTCTCGTGGCCGAGCACGTCGCCCGGCGTCATGAACGGCCCGAGCACCTCATACAGATGAAGGTCGGAGCCGCAGATGCCGGTCGTGGTGACGCGCACCAGGATGTCGGTCGGTTCCTTGACGATCGGGTCGGGGACGTCCTCGACCCGTACGTCGCGCTTGCCCTGCCACGTCACGGCTTTCATGCCGAGCGCCTACCCGCGTCCAGGGGCTCCAACCGGGGCCGGAAGTCCGTACGCCAGCGTCCCGTCGCTGCCCAGGCTGAAGTACTCGACGCCGACGGTCACGACCGCCTGATCGGCTTGCAGCGCCACCGGGATCTTGTTGGCGGCATTGCGGGTCAGATCCAGCACGATCTCGAGGGCTTCGTCCGGGCTGAAGGTGGCACGCACCTGCTCGACGAGCCCGGCCGGGAAGGCGGCGGGCTGCCAGATGACGGCGTCGGTCAGGCGCAGCGCCACCTTGGAGCGCTCGTCGAGATCGGACGTCTCGTAGAAGTCGATCTTGTCGAACGTGCTCTCGTCGGCGCCGCCCTCGATGGCCGCAACTTCACGGCGGGACTGGCAGATTCGGCAGTTGTGGGCGCGGGCACCGCGCAGCCGGATCAGCTCGGTGAGGACTGGGTCAAGCGCGTCCAACGAAGCCACATCGGTCAGGAACCGGTCGAGCGCAGGCCAGAGATCGGGCGCCTCCGCCCCGGCAGCCCGTTCGGGCTCGGCCGCTGCGGAGCCGGCTTCACTCTCACCGAAGAGCTGGGTCATCGCGGCGCGGAAACGGAAGTCGAAATCGCGGATGTACAGCACTTGAAAGAACGGGTAACTCCGGGCGCCGAGCGTGCCAAAAACGCTGTCGCGCTGAGCATCCGTGAGCGCTGCGACGTCGATGATGAATTGCTCGATCGCCTCGGTGCACGAACGTTCGGCATCGGTCTTCGGCGTGTAACTGCTCGTGCGGCCGCCGAGGATGACGTCTATCCGATCGTCGATGAGAGCGAGCATCGCGGCGTCGAAGGAGAGGGAAGCCTCGCTGGTGAGGACCTCCCAGTCCTTGAACGCGGCCTGGGCCAAGGTGCGGGCTGAGGGCATGGGATCCCAGCGCATGGTGGAACTCTTCTCGCAGTGCGGTGTTTGGCGGACGGCTGGGAACCGTACACCGCTGCAGGACCCATTTGCCATCATTGCCCGTAGAAATACAGGGAATTGGGAGCCTGAATGAATGTTGGCGCGGTGGACGAATTGAAGGGCCGCCGCGTCACGCTCGTCCCTACCGTCGACGGGCACATCGCGGAGTTGCTGCGGATCCGCGACACCCCGCAGGTGCGTGCGCGTTGGGGTGAGACGCCCGAGGCGCCCGACTGGCCGTTCGACGAACCGGAGGTCACGCCCTTCACCGTGTTCGTCGGCGCTGAAGGCGGGCCGATCGTCGGCTTCATCCAGTACGGCGAGGAGTTGACCCCGGCCTATCGGCACGCGTCGATCGACATCTTTCTGGATCCGGCACTCCACGGTCAGGGCGTCGGACGCGACGCGATCTGGACTCTCGCCCACCATCTGATCCACGAGCGGCACCATCACCGGATCGTGATCGACCCCGCGACCGACAACGCCGCCGCGATCAGGTGCTATGCGTCAGTGGGATTCCGGCCGGTCGGAGTCATGCGGGGCTACGAGCGTGATGCCGACGGCGGCGGCTGGCACGACGGACTGCTGATGGACCTGCTCGCCGACGAGCTGTCAGCTCAGCCGTAAGCCACTGGTCAGGGCGCCGGCTTCGAATCTCCGGTGTCAAAATCTCCGGTGTCAGAGACCCATCGTGCCGGCGACGACCGGGCCCACCCGCAGGCCGTTGCAGCCCGGAAGGGTGACGATTACCTGCTGCGAGTGGGTCTCGCCCGGCGGCGTGACCAGGAGCTTCGGATACGAGACGCAGGTGGTGGCCGTGCCGACGGGGACGTCGCTGCCCTGGACAGGCGCGGATGCGGTCTGCCCGGGAGCGAGGCTGATTGCCGAGGGCGGCCCGACATGGGTGAAGGGTGTGCGCACCGCCTGCGTCACCTGCTGCCCGGCGGCGTTCAGTCCGGCAACTCCGGGATAGCCCTGCAGGGTGCAGGTCCGCTGGCTGATGTTCTTGAACAGGACCGGCACGGTGATCGACCCGGCAGCACCGTTGCTCTGCCCGGGCGTCACCGACAACTCCGTGAGCCGGCAGAAGATAGCGGGCTCGACCGGGGTGGGCGTCGTGGTGGGAGTCGGGGTCGGGGTCGGGGTCGGCGTCGTGGTGGGAGTCGGGGTCGGGCTGGCCGTCGGGCTCGTGGTCGGGCTCGCGGTCGGGCTGGGCGAAGGCGGCGTCTTCTTCGAGGAGGATGAGCACCCCGCGATGGCGAGGCTCACGCCGAGGGTGAGCACCAGAGCAGCCGGTCGGATACGTGCGCGCCTTTGCCTCACTCCCTGTGAATACCGCGATTTCGGGTGATCGGCCGTGACGCCACGCGATCGTGACCAGACAGTGATGAGCTTCCCGCGCATAGGGTCTGCGGCGTGAACGCGGGAGCCGCCGAGCACGACGCCGGTGAGTTCGAGTCGTGGCTGACTAACTTTCGGGCGTCGCTGCACGATGGTGATCCGGTCGACGTGCCCTGCGATGGATGCACGGCGTGCTGCCGTTCGGGAAAGCTCATCCCCGTCGAGCCCGATGAGTTCGATGCGCTCAGGCACATCCCGGCTGACTGCCTGGTGCCCATGCCCGGCCAGCCCGCTCGTCGCGTCCTCAAGCATGACGAGTCCGGCCGCTGCTCGCAGCTGACGCCTGACGGATGCTCAGTTTATGCGCATCGCCCGCATGCGTGCCGGATGTATGACTGCCGCATCTTCGCTGCCGCGGGGGTCGCCCCTGACTCGCCGCTGATCGCCGAACGCGCGCAGCGCTGGCGTTTCCACTACGGCGCACCGGGATCGCGTGAGTCTCATGCGCAGGTGCGGATGGCCGCCGTCGCCTTGGGATTTCCGGGTGGGATGTCCTCGCCGGTCAGCCCGACCCAGCACGCCCTCGAGGCGATCGAAGGCGCCGACGAGATCGGCGGGCTCGGCTGATGCGTGGCAGAGTTGCGCCGATTCGCGTCGCTCGATGAGGGAGCCGGATAGAGGAGTCGGTCGGTATGGACCTGAAGACGGAGTATCGGTTCGCGGCGGATGCCGGCGCGGTCTTTGCCATGTTCACCGACCCCGAGTACCAGCGCGGGAAGCTGGTGGATGCCGGGCACACCCATGTCGAGGTCGTGGAGTGCGGCCC